>JALSHE010000122.1 GCA_026982415.1 Robiginitomaculum sp. | reverse complement strand
TGCGCAACCGTGTTTCCCTGCTCAAGCCTGAAGGGTTTGCTTCGGCGGGGGCGGTTAAATTATTAGATGATAGTTGGGGGCGGCCTTTGGTTGGCCTGCTTAAGGGCAGTGACGCCAACACCCAACCACTGCTTTCGGAATGGCACTATATAGAAGAAGCCCTCAAGCCGAGTGCAGATATTTATAGAGGCGATTTGGACGAACTTTTGGCCGTGTCACCGGGTATCATATTCATGAGCGACCGGGCGCGTATAGAAAGCCCTTTATTGGTGAAATATGTGGAAGAGGGCGGCATGTTGGTGCGCTTTGCGGGTCCCAAACTGGCCAAACGTGCGGACACATTATTGCCCGTGCATATACGGGCAGGCGGGCGGGATATTGGCGGGGCGCTGGCTTGGGAAGATCCGCAAGGACTTGCCGCATTTACCGAAGACAGTCCGTTTTTTGGCCTTAGCGTGCGCGAAGATATAGTGGTGCGCAAACAGGTTTTGGCGACGCCAGGCGCCGATACCGATGCCAATACGTGGGCTAGGCTGGCCGATGGTTCGCCCGTTATTACTTCGTCTGTGCGCGGGCTTGGGCGGGTGGTTTTGTTCCATGTTACGGCTGGGCCCGACTGGTCAACATTACCCTTGTCAGGCCTATATGTGCAAATGCTCGATAGGCTTTTACCGCTGGCGCGTAGCACGTCGTCCCCGGTGAGCAATGCGTCTGGCGGTGATTGGACGGCGGAGCGGACTTTAGACGGCTATGGCAATCTCGGGACGCCGCCATTAACGGCGCTGGCCATAGCGGATGCCAGCTTTGCTAAGACAAAGCCAGGAAGGGATCACCCGCCGGGTTTGTACCGCCAGGGCCTGAGGCGACAAGCATTGAATACGGTTTCTAACCAAGATGATTACACCCAATTATCCGCGTCCGGCATGGACAAAGCCGCTTATGGTGGGCGTAAACCTAAGTCTTTGAGCGGAGTCTTGCTCGGTGTTTTAGCCTTGATGATGGCGCTGGATGTGGTCATGTCCTTACTGGCTTCGGGTCGGTTGCGCGGGCGCATGTGGCAATCCACGGCGGCTTTGATATTGGCCAGCATACTGGTTTTACCAACCAATACCCACGCCCAGGGGACGAATGACAATGATGCATTAGGGCTACATCTTGCCTATGTCATTACGGGCAATAGCGAAGTTGATCGCCTCAGCAAACTTGGTTTGGAAGGGTTGTCTTTTGAGCTTTCCCGCCGCACTACAATCGAACCTGTCGGCGTGCGCGGTGTTGATGTGGCTAAGGACGTGATAGATTTTTATCCTTTCCTGTATTGGCCAGTTTTGCGCGAGGCCAAAGAGCTAAGCCCGGAAACTGCCGCCAAGTTAAACGCTTTTATGCAGGCCGGTGGGACATTGGTTTTGGACACCCAAGACCAAGACCGCAAGCGTCTCTTTGCCAATGAAACCCACCCTGGGCTTGCCCGCCTTTCGAAAAATTTGGATATTCCGCGCCTGTCCGCCCCCCCTAAAACCCATGTTCTCACCAAGTCGTTTTACCTGATTAAAGACTTTCCTGGGCGCTGGGCAGACGGTGCCGTCTGGGTAGAGGCTGATACACGCGGCTCTTCGCGCGACGGTGTGTCCAGCGTTATTGTTGGCTCCAATGATTGGGCTGCCGCCTGGGCTAAGGACGACAAAGGCCGCGCGATCAGTGTCATAGAAAACGAAATCCCGCGCCAACGGGAAATGGCCACGCGCTTTGGCATCAATCTGGCCATGTATGCTTTGTCTGGGAATTATAAGGGCGACCAGGTTCACGCCGCCAAGATTATAGAACGGCTCGGCGAGGGGTTAAATGGGGCTATCGCGCCCGAACAGCCCGCGCAAGATTTTGGTCCTCTGTTAGAGCCAAAAACAGGGGAGGGTAAGTGATGAATTCTTCCGTCGTTTTTGATCCTGTACTGCCCATATGGGCGATCATTGGTCTCACTGTTTTGATACTCATAGCCGCGACCCTTGGCCAATGGCGCGGCCTGAAAAGCTTTATCATGCGGGCAATGGCAGCGTTTCTTTTGTGTGGCGCCCTATTAAATCCACAAAAATTATTGGAGCAGCGCACACCCCTGCCAGACATTGCCTTGATCTTGACCGATAAAAGCGAGAGCATGGGTTTTGCTGGACGGGAAACTTCAGCCAATGAGGTGCAGGCAAAGCTAAACGATTCATTAGCAGCGCTGGGCAATATGGAGATTGTGGAAATCGACATAGAGCCAGGGCAAGAAGGAACGCGCATAGGGCAAGCGCTCATTGATGGCTTGGCGCAATTACCTGCGGAACGTATCGCAGGCGTTTTTGCAATCACAGACGGGCAAGTCCACGACCTGCCAGAAGCGCCCGGTACTTTGCTACCATCCGGTGTGCCGTTTCATAGTATCATCATCGGTGATAAAGACGCCCGTGACCGCAGGCTTGATGCCATTATTACGCCCAAATACGGTATGGTCGGCGAGACGGCTCGGTTCGAGCTACGCCTCGAAGACCCCGGCCATGCGGGTGAACGGGTGATGCTGGAAATCAGGCTGAACGGTGTTCTGCAATCCCGGTTCGGCGCTATTGTTGGTGACAAAATCTCGGTACCATTGGAGATCGAAAAGCGCGGTGTCAATACTGTGGAAATTCGTGCGGCCACTGCGGTGGATGAACTGACGGCGCTGAATAATATTTTGGTAGCGGAAATTTCCGGTGTGCGCGACCGCCTCAGGGTATTGCTGGTCACGGGTGAACCCCATATGGGCGGGCGGGCATGGCGCAATTTGCTGAAGTCTGACCCATCAGTGGACCTCATCCAATTCACTATTTTAACCACGCCGGGGGTTAAAAGTACACAAGCGCCAGCGCGGGAATTATCCCTAATTCAGTTTCCCGTGCGCGAATTGTTCGAGGAAAAATTGGACGAATTTGACCTGATTATTTTCGATCAATTTAAACGCCGCACAATGTCGGGGCGCGGTCGTAGTCGTCCTATGCTCAGTCCCTATTATATTTCCAATGTCGCCAAATATGTCGAAAATGGCGGCGCTTTGTTAGTGGCGGCGGGGCCGGCATTTTCTACCGAAGACAGTTTGGCGCGCTCGCCGCTCATTGCGGTTTTGCCGGCAAGGCCTACGGGGGAGGTTGATACGGGCGCCTTTAGGCCCAAGTTAAACGACAAAGGTAAACGCCACCCCATCACCTCTATTTTCAAAGGTGATATAGCGGCGCGGTGGGGGCGGTGGTACCGCTCATTAGACGCAGAGGTCATCAAGGGTGATGCCCTAATGGTCAATGATGATGGCAAACCCTTATTGGTGGTTGATAAGGTCGAAAAAGGCCGGGTTGCGCTAGTGCTGTCCGATCAGGCTTGGCTCTGGTCCAAGGGGCATGACGGCGGCGGGTCTTATAATGAAATGTTCAGGCGGCTGGCGCATTGGCTCATGGGTGAGCCTGATCTGGAAGCTGACCGTTTGCAGGCGCGAGTTGAAAACGGCGTCTTGCAAATTGACCACTGGACGCTGGACGATAAGTCCCAGTCCGTACAGGTTCTGCTCCCTGCGGGGGAGAGCAAAACCCTGAACCTGCGCCGGGTTGAGCCGGGGCATTTTACCGGCAGTATCCAGGCGGAAAGTTTGGGGGCGTACCGGGTGACCACTGGCGATCTTTCAACCATTGCGGCGGCAGGTGCGCTTAATCCGACAGAGTTTAAACATGTGATTGCCACGGCGGATATTTTGGCACCGCTCGTCACAGCCAGCGGCGGCGGTACGTTTTGGGCGGGCAATGATGCAAATGTACCGATTTTGCGCAAAGTAGGCGTGGGTGGCCAAGCCAGCGGTGATAATTTTGCAGGTCTGGTTGGGAACGAAAAATATACTGTCACCGCTTCGCGCCGCACCCCGTTCGCCCCCACATGGATTTACTTCCTACTGATACTGGCTGCGCTGTTAGGTGCATGGCGGTTAGAGGGGCGATAAGACGCACAAATTATTGGTGACATTATGTCTTTAAATCTTCTATGAATAGATAATTCCAAACACCCGAAAGGATCCACAATGAAGTCTTTCTCTAAATTATTTTTGCTCACCGCCGTTAGTGCTTTGGCGCTTTCTTCTTGCCAAGCGAAAAATGCCGCTTCTGTGGCGGCTAAACCCGAACCAACTAAAGAAGCTAAAGCCAAAAATGTCATCCTGTTTATTGGCGACGGTATGGGGATTTCCACCATTACGGCGGCGCGGATTTTTGACGGGCAAAGCAAAGGCATGAGCGGCGAAGACAATAAATTGTCCTTTGAAGAGTTTCCCGACCTCGCCTTGGTCAAGACCTATAATCTTGATGCCCAAGTCGCGGATAGCGCAGGTACGGCCAGCGCCATGAATACAGGTATGAAAACCCAGATAGGAAAAATTAATGTGCGTCCGGACGGGCAACTTGCGGGCTGCGCCGATAGTGCCGCCGTGCCGCCAGTCTTATTCGCGGATTTGGCTGAAAAAGCCGGCATGTCCACGGGCATTGTCTCCACCGCCCGCCTTACCCATGCGACGCCTGCGGCAGTTTACGGCCATGCTCAAAGCCGGGGCTGGGAAAATGATATGGCGATAAGTGCTGAAGGCAAGCGACATGGGTGTGTAGACTTGGCCAGCCAATTAGTTGCTTATGGCGGCACCAATGGATTAGAGCTTGCTCTGGGTGGTGGCCGCAGTAATTTTCTCGGCACAAGCGATGGCGGATTTCGCGGTGATGGCAAAAACCTCACAGCCGCATGGGCGCAGAAAAGCGCCGCTCATGTCTATGTAGAGGATGCTGCGAGCTTGCGGGCGATCAATTCTGAGGGCCAGAAAAATGTACTTGGCTTGTTTAATAAAAGCCATATGAGCTATGAGGCGGATCGGGATAATGTGGTCGAGCCGTCCTTAACCGAGCTTACCGAATTTGCCATTAAAAACCTTGATGCACGGGGTACGGGATATTTCCTTATGGTCGAGGCCGGGCGTATAGACCATGCGCACCACGGCTCCAATGCTTACCGCGCTCTGAGTGAGACCCAAGAACTCGCCCGCGCCGTGGCCGCTGCCGATAAATTGACCGATGATGAGGATACTTTAATATTGGTCACAGCCGACCACAGCCATGTCTTTACGATCGCCGGGTATCCAAAAGCAGGTAATCCCATTTTGGGGTTGGTTGTTCCGCCCCAAAGCAAAGACGGCAAACCAAGCCTGGCCGGAGACAAATTGCCTTACACAACGCTTGGCTATCATAACGGCTCTCACGTCCGGGACGATGTAGAGCAAACCCCGAATATGGTGCAAGCCAAGGACTATAAACAACAATCCGCCATACTGCGTAAGTCAGAAACCCACGGTGGTGAAGACGTCGCCCTGTTCGCCAAAGGCCCCGGCGCCAGCCAGGTGCGCGGTGTCATAGACCAAGCCGAGATTTTCGGGATTATGAGAGATGCAGTCGGGATCGAAAAATAAACCCCATTGAAAAATAAACCTCTGGCCATTCGTAGATAAAGAGAAAGCGCGGGGGACCTCTCCACCGCGCTTTTTTATATGCAAAATCCGGTCAACAAAAAAGGCGGGGAGAACCCCGCCTTTTAATACGTGACCTCCTAAACAATCTTAGAAAGTATACTTAATACCAAGCTTGGCTTTGTATACACTATCATCAAGGTCGATAAAACCAAGACCATCTGCTCTAAAACGCGTATAACGGTACAGGCAAGATGCCTCAGTGATACATGTAGTGCGTGGGTCATCACCTCTAAGAGCAGTAGCGCCATCAACACCATTTACCGCAACATCAGCTGCAGATACAAGATCAGCCCGAACGACGCGAATAGTATCAAAACGTGAACCACGCTTACGCGTACCCCAATTGCTATTGAGCATATTCGGGAAATTACGGATCGTCAAAAACACCTTCAACGTATTCCCTTCAAAACGTTTTTGGCCAAAATCACCAAATGGAAGCTCTTGCGAAATGCTCAAATTCCAGAGTTGATTCCAAGCACTTGCCTGCGCATTACGTTCAGCTATCCGGCCTGTCTCAAGACTATTGGCATTGATGAAATCAACAAAGCCTTGCTGGTCAAAACCGCCAGCAAATACAACATTGCTATCATTAAATGTACCGCCGCTAATTGTCGGAATATACAATAGATCATTGTCAAATGGGGCACCAGAACTTGAACGACCAAACAGGTTATTGCCAGAACGACCATCAACATCAAATGTGTAGCTATACGGTTCGCCCGAGAAAATATTCCCGAAAATATCAATCCTACTTGTTAAATCAGCAAACACCTCATTTTCATAGGACAAATTAATGCCAAACTTATGCCGAGTGTTAAACGGCGCCAAACCAACTGCAGGGTTATTTCTGTCAGCGCCAACGGTTGCACGCAAGCTAGAAATACCGCGACTTGATGTACCAGGCGTTACAGTCTCAACATCTGCGTAAGTATAATTGGCATTAAACGCACCACCGAAATCAAATTCTTTGGCAAGACCAACCGTAAATACATGACCACGGCCACCAGTCGAATTAGTCAACTGAACGGCATCGCGTACATCCAGAGCATCCAGATCCGCATAGATAATCCGGCCATCGGGCGCAACACCCGTATTGGATATGCCTGCCAATTGGGTTTGAGCTAGGTTTTCCCAGCGGAAACCATGCCTAGATTTTGAATACAAGTACTGAGCAGTAAACAAATAATCGTCCCCAAGGTTCAATCCGCCCCAATTTGCATCAAACCCTTGCTCAACTTTCAAGCTGGCCTTCCAAATAGAGGGTGTTTTGAAATTCGGATCCACTAGGTCAATATCGGCAGAAGATGCTGCATTTGACGCCGCTACCTGATCCAATAAAACTTGCGGCACATTAGCAGGGTTAAGGTTAGTTAAATTAGCGCCAAAAGCGCTAAAGATTTGCGGTTGATAGGCATTGGAAATCCAAACCAGTGGGTTACTCCCCGCAAACAGACCAAAACCACCGCTAACTGTTGTGCGCTCATAGGGCGTATAGTTAAATCCGACACGTGGCAATAAAATACTCACACCATCAAGGTTGTTTTGGCTAGAGCGGCCATAGGCAGTTTGGAAGTCAGTACGTAACGGCGTTTCATCACCTTGGATAAAAGTCTCATAACGAAGACCAGCATTCAGGCGCAAATCTGGGCTAACTTGCCATTCGTCTTGTGCAAATAAGGCCAATGTTTGAAAACCCCACGCTGCGGAAGCATCATTGACATCATTTGATTGCGCATTGCGATAACTTACATCACCAGTTCTGTTAATTAAGTCTGTAAGACTATTAAATGTAAATTGCCCTCGGGAACGTTCAACAAAGAAGTTTTGCAAATCATAATCTTGATAGGCAATACCGGCGGTAATTGTATGGTTCCCCATAAGATATGTACCACTACCAAACATTTGCAAGCGTTGGTCTTCGAATGAATTAGCGTGCCGGAAACGGTCACACCCTGCGGTGAAAGTCGCACGCCCTGTTATCAGCCCCTCTAGCGGCGTGCCAACCAAGTCCAAATCGCCACTATCAAGCCTAATCCTAACTTCGCCAAGATCCGGCCCTGCATTACAAATTTGCCCAAGCACTTTCTTGCTTTTACCAATACGGAATTCCGTGGAAAAATTTTCGCTCCAATTAGAGTATAGCTGCGCGGAGAATGTATCCACATCAATTGGGCGTTGATAATTGGCGGTCAAGAAACGGTTACCAACACTTTGCGACGCATCTTTAGAATTACGATACGAAAAACTTGCACGGTGGTCAGCATTAATTTCCCAGTCAATTTTTGCCAAAATTTTCTCATTTGTCGTTGGGTTACTAACAACGTCCGGACGCACACCTGGGTCAAAACCAAATGCGGTCTCTATAAATGGAGCCAACGCAGCATAAGCCCCAGGGCCAATATCACGATCCTCGAAAGTTACAGGAATTGCAGTTTTGAATTTCTCATAGCTACCAAAAAAGAACAATTTATCCTTTATAATTGGGCCACCAATTGTGCCACCGTAAGATTCTTCGGTGAAATCACCTAGGTCAACATCAGTGTCGCCAATCTTATTACCAGACCAAGAGGAACCAGAACGTTCATAAAAAGCCGTACCGTCAAGGTTGTTGGTACCCGATTTAGTAACAACATTAACCAGTCCGCCCTGAAAACCGGACATCAGCACAGAATAATCACTGGCAACAATGGAGACTGATTCGATTGTATCAAGTGAAATGGGTGAACGGTTTCCCGAAAACGTATTATTACTTAAACCAAAGTCATCCTGCTCAAACACACCATCAATAGCAATAGCGTTAAATTTAGGGTTCTGACCGCCGATAATCAAATTACCAACACCACCGTCTGAATTCGTAAGCGGATCCCGCAACAATGTATCTGTGAGATCGCGATCAACTGATGGCTGGTTTTCAACATCAGATGCACTAAATGCAGAGCCAGCGCCGTTGTTAAGGCTAATATCTGCAATCCTACGACCAACTACAATAATTTCATCTATCTGCCCCAAAGCTTCAAGGTCAAAATCAACCCTTGCGGTATCACCGCCTGCAAAGAAAAGCCTTTCTTTGACTTCAGGCCGGGCGCCTGGTGCCGTCACGGTAATTGTGTAAGGCCCGCCAACCCGAAGACCCCGAGAAGAAAACGCTCCGTTAGCAGTGGTTGTAGCCGTAGCAACGCGTCCTGTTGACACATGTAAAATAGTTACACTGGCACCTGATATAGGCGCGCCGTCGCTACCCGTTACAACACCGCCAACGGCAGATGATGTAGATTGCGCATAGGCAGATGTTGACATTGCCATTGTTAGGGCGATGGTTGATGCGCCCAGCATGCCTGCCAAGACTGTTGAGCGTACTGTTGATTTGGTAAGTTTATTCATTTGGGAACCCCTCGTTTGGAATATGTCTTATTTAAAAGTTACAATGCGTGCCTCGTAGAACCCGCCTATGACAGTAATGTGTCTTCATTACAAAATATTTACAATAGCTTTTGACATTTTTTATTAACTAGTTGTTAACAACTTTCAAAGTGTGATATTTATGTCATGGATTTAGACACGCTTACAGCAAAACAGGACGAAAAATGACTAATATTACAAGGCGCGGGGCGCTATTTACCGGAATCTCTTTAGTTGGCGCATCTGCGGCGGCCTGTAGCCGCGAATCGGTTGACTTCCCGATAAGCTTCAACCACGGCGTGGCTAGCGGCGATCCTGGTACGGATAGAATGGTAATTTGGACGCGAATCACTCCCGAACAGGACGGCGCGTTTTCTGGGCGCTGGGAAATAGCCAAAACCAAAGACTTTAAGCGCATTGCCCGCAAAGGCAAATTCCAGACAAGCTTGCGACATGACTATACGGTAAAGATAGACGTACAATCATTGCAACCAGGGCAGACCTATTATTACCGCTTTAAAGTCGCCCAATATACATCTCCGGTTGGGCGGACTAAAACCCTGCCGACCGGTGCAGTTGCGCAGGCTCGTTTTGCCGTGGTGTCTTGCTCCAATTATCCGTTTGGCTATTTCAATGTATATGACCATATTGCAGGCTTGGAGGGTTTGGACGCGGTCATTCATTTGGGTGATTATATTTATGAATACGGCGAGAACGGTTATGGCAGGCGTGTGGGGCGGGAACTTGGCCGTGTCCACAACCCATCCCACGAAACTGTCTCCCTGTGGGATTACCGCACCCGTCACGCCCAGTATAAATCTGACCCGGCGAGCCAAGCCATGCACGCCGCCCATCCGCTTATTGCCATATGGGACGACCACGAAACCGCTAATAATAGCTGGATGCGCGGGGCGCAAAACCATGGGCGTAGCGAGGGAAGTTGGGACATAAGGCGCGCATCAGCGCTGCGGGCTTATTATGAATGGATGCCTGTGCGCGAGCCAGAACCAGGCAAAACCCGCGAGGCTTTGTTTCGCTCCTATGCTTATGGCGATCTGCTCAATTTAACCACGCTGGAGACCCGGCTATCGGCCCGCCACAAAGAGCTGGATTATAAGGATTACCAAGACGGCTTCACATCGCGCGAAAACATAGATGCCTTTGTCCGGGATGTTTTGTGGGACGACAAGCGGGAAATTTTGGGGCCGGTGCAAAGTGATTTTGTCGTAGACAATCTGGCGCGCTCCAAACAATCGGGGCAAAGTTGGCGTATTTTGGCCAACCAAATTATAATGGCGCGCACCACCTTGCCGGATTTAACCGACTGGAAAGAGCAAGAATTTATGCCCGATCTGCGCAAACGGTTTTGGTCAATTGATAAATTCGTTGCTATCTCGCCATTTGGCTTGCCTATGAATCTTGATGCGTGGGACGGCTATCCGGCGGCACGCGAACGGCTTTATGAGCGCTTGCGCGCCCAAGGCGTTCAAGATTTATTGGTGCTGACTGGGGATACCCATATGTGGTGGGCGAATAGCCTTCACACAAAAACCGGCCAGTCCATGGGCGTAGAATTGGCTACCGCTGCCGTAACTTCTCCGGGCTTTGGCACATATCTTGGCGCGCAAACCGAAGACTATGAAACCCGCATGATGGCGACTAATGATGAAATCGAATATCTGTCAGCCAGTAGCCAAGGCTATATAGACCTGCACTTGAACCACAAACAAGGCCGCGCCGATTATGTATGCGTCGATACAGTGCTAAAACCAGACTACAAAACCAGCATTTGCAAAAGCTTCAAGATAGAGAAAATGGACGGATCATTGAAATTACGGGATAGCTAAAGGCGCTGAGACAGACTTCCCGCGCCTCTGTAATGCCCTATTTAGCCTGACGACTGGGTGCAACAGCAGTCAGGCTATCTAGAGCCAGGGCAGCCCCTAGCTTTATCAATAATTAGCGCCGAGAGTGAACCATAGCTTTCTGGTATCCGTGGCAAAACCGTTGGAATTATAGTCGGCATATTTTATGCTGGTATAAAACCCCTTACTCAGTTTCTTTTTAACGAGCAGGTTAATCTCATTGCCATAATCACCACCAACATCGGCGGAAAAATCATGATAAACGGCACCGAAAGTTAGGCCTTTTAATGGGCTATCACCACCAACTTTGTAGAACAATGAGCCGTAAAAATCCTCTAGGCCGCCCGCAGGCGTGGCCAAAAATTTATCTGCCCAGCCATTGAATTTATGCAATGTTGCCAAGGGTGTTTGGAAACTGGTCACGCCGTTATCGGAACCTAAGACTTCATAACCGATTTTACCCGTAAACCCATGTGCCGACAATCCAGCGGAGAGGTGGTAATATTGGGCATTATAATTAAGTGGGCTGTCTTTATAGTCTGATTGGGTAGCAAATTCAGCCTCATACAGCGCAGTTAAACTACCATCGCCTATTTTTTGTTTGCCGTCAAACCGCACACCCAATGTCTGGCTGGATAGTGCCAAAACGGGAGCATCATTAAGGTCAATGAATAGGCCGTAAGCCGTTAGATTGCCAAAGCCCAGGCCGGTATATTTACCGTTTATAACAAAACTGTCAGTGTCCAGATTGCCAAATGTGTGTCTATCGGAAAAAATTCGGTTGACATTCCAGACATAGCCGCCCGTCAGCGTCAGGTCGTCATTCGGCTTTACAATACCAGCGAGCAAATCATAGGTCTGGTCATTTTGACGCCAGCCAACCGTACCAACAAAGCGTTGATTGTCCATATTCAAGGCCATGCGCCCAGCTATCAAAGTTGTTTTGTTAATACCCGTATAAGCGAGATAAGCTTGGTTTATTTCCGTCATTTTCGGATCTGCGACAACCGGGCGGTTGATGCGCCCATTTATGGTGCTATTATAGTTATTATCTAGCGCCAGCACATTATCGACCTCGACCACGGCAGAAAAATCTTTGAACACACCAGTAGAATATTTCAGCCTTGTGCGTAGCGTCAGGGCATTGGCATTATCTGCAAATCCGTCCTGGCTTACATTCTCATTACGAAGGCGAAAATTGATAGTGGTTTTGCCTTTGGTAATGGCATCAGCAAGGGTTTCCGCTTCATCACTTGCGAAGGCAGGGCTTGCACTAAGAGCCGTCAGAGTTGCAACAGAAGCGAGGAGTAAGGTACGCATTTTAATTTCCTATTTTGAGTTTCCGATTTCAAGTTTATTGAATTTGACAAATATACGCATTTGTACGCCAAAAAATTTGACCCAAGTCAAAGGCGGCACGCATTATTCGGACAGAGTGTCGCACCTGCAAAAACCGTAAAAAAAAAGCCCCTCTTGAAAAGGGGCTTTTTATCAATATTTTTGTTATTGCTATTGCCGCTTGCGGACAATTTGGTAGCCCGAACGCAGTAAGTATTTAATCGGCGCGCTGAACATATGTACCAAGCGTGTAAACGGAAAGACCAAAAATATGGTCAAGCCCAGAACAATATGTAATTTGAAGATAATGTTCTCATTGATGATATGCTCCGCTGCGCCACCTCTAAAGGTCACAATTTTTTGCGCCCATTCGGCTAACTCGATCATAGAAGAGCCGTCTAAATGTTTAGCGGATTGTGGAATGGTCAACAGGCCTAGGATAAGTTGAGCGAATAAGAGAAGCAAAATTGCTTTGTCCCAAAAACTGGACGTGGCGCTAACGCGGGCATTTCCGAACCGACGTGCAATTAAAATTACCATGCCGACAAGGGTGATTGTACCAAAGATTCCACCTGCCGTCATGGCCAAAATTTGTTTTTGTCCGGATGTCATAAATGGTGAATAGACCCAGTGGGGCGTTAATAGCCCGACCAAATGCCCAAAAAACAACAGCAAAATCCCGACGTGAAACAAATTGCTACCAAGGCGTAGACCTTTGCGGCTCATCAATTGGGAGCTGTCTGCTTTCCAAGAATACGGGTCGCGGTCATAGCGCAGGATAGAGCCGAAGATCATTACGCCGACGGCAATATACGGATATATCCCAAAGAAAAAACTGTTTAGATATTCACTCACTGGTTTGCTCCTATGTTCTCGGTATGCCCGGCTGGTTTACTGGCGGGTTGAAGCGGCATGGGGTCGTTACATGTACCGCAATCTTCCGCACCGCCAAATGCGTCCGGCTCTTGCCATTCCTTATCCAAATCATCCAAAGTTCTAATATTAGGTAAGGCCGCATCGGCTGCTTTGGAGATTTCTTCCTTGTTCAACTTGGCACCTGATAATTCGGTGACGGCGGCAAATACACTGGCATACCCGCTTTTTTGGCGCTTAAGTTTCTCGCCGATGGTTGCGATAACGGGTGCGGCTTGCGCCAATGTTTCGAGCCCTTCTTCCGGCTCGCAAATGGAAATAAATTCTAAAAACAAGGGCAAATAATCAGGTAATTCGCCGACGCCAATTTCGAGACCCTTTTCCCGGTAGCGACCAGCAAGGTCAATCATGGCTTGGCCGCGAAACCGGGACTCGCCGTGAACATGTTCAAACAAGTGCAGGCAGTGGGCGCGCCCCCGGTCAAACAATTCAACATAGGTTTCTTGGGCATCCATAATGTCCATGTCCGCGAACTCGTCCATAAAGACCGTGAGCTTTTTCAACGTCTTGGCTTTTAAATACCCGTCTTCGGCCAGCACTTGTTTTAGGTCGTTCATATGGCCTTGGGTTTCGGCATTTGGATAAACCAGAAGCCGTGATAATACGCGTAGACTTCTCATGATTTATCTCCCATTTTTGTTGCTTCAAGGGTTTTGACGCCGCCGTCGCCCGGCGTTTTTGCGCCGCGATATGAACCGTCCAAAGTGTTGGCGTGCGACGGGGAACCAAACAGGTTTGGCCGTTTTTCTTCGCCGCCGTGACAACCATTGCCAAAGCTAAATCCGCATTCTGAGCGAGTTTCAAAGGCTATTTCATGGTCGAACGGCCCGTCGCCCGCATATTCACGGTGATTGGTCGGGATGACGAAACGGTCTTCATAATTAGCAATGGCCATCATTTGGTACATGTCGTCCATTTCGTGTTCGGACATGCCGACTTGCTCGAGAATGCCCAGATTGGTAACGCCGTCAACAGATTTTCCGCGCATATAAGCCCGCATGGCGAGCATACGTTCAAGTGCGGTGGTGACAGGTTTCTCGTCGCCTGCTGTCAACAAATTAGCCAGATATTTGACGGGAATACGCAAACTCTCCACATCTGGGATCATACCATTTGTGCCCTCTTTACTCTCCATCATACCGTTTTCATGGGCGGACTGAATGGGGGAGAGCGGCGGTACATACCACACCATTGGCAGAGTGCGATATTCAGGATGCAGCGGAAATGCGATTTTCCAATCCATAGCCATTTTGTAAACTGGCGAATTTTGCGCCCCTTCAATCCAGCTCTCTGGAATGCCGTCAGCTTTGGCGCGTGCAATCACGTCCGGGTCATTTGGGTCGAGAAACAAATCACACTGGGCTTGATACAAGTCTTTTTCGTCGGGCACTGAAGCGGCTTCTTTAATCTGCTCGCTATCATAAAGCAGCACACCCAAATACCGGATACGGCCCACGCAGGTTTCTGAACAAACCGTTGGCTCGCCTGCTTCAATGCGCGGATAACAGAAGGTACATTTTTCCGACTTGCCGGACTGCCAATTGAAATAAATTTTCTTGTACGGGCAACCCGATACGCACATACGCCAGCCCCGACATTTGTCTTGGTCGATGAGGACAATGCCGTCTTCTTCGCGCTTGTAAATCGCACCGGACGGACAAGACGCCACGCAAGACGGGTTCAGGCAATGCTCGCACAGACGCGGCAAATACATCATGAATGTATTTTCAAACTCGCCGTACATTTGTTCTTGTATGTCCCTGAAATTATAATCACTACGACGTTTTTCAAATTCTCCGCCCAGGATTTCTTCCCAGTTCACACCCCAATCCGGCGCGTCTTTGGTCTTGCCTGTGATGACAGATTTCATCCGCGCCGTGGGCACGGTTTTGCTTTCCTTGGCGGTTTTTAGGTGGTCATATTCATAGGTATAAGGATCATAATAGTCATCAATTTCCGGCAGGTTCGGGTTGGCGAAAATCTGCGTCAAAAGGCCGACTTTACCGCCCGCTTTCGGTTTTAGCTTGCCGGATTTAGTGCGTGTCCAACCGCCTTTCCATTGCTCTTGGTCTTCCCAATTGCGCGGATAGCCAAGGCCGGGCTTGGTCTCGACATTGTTAAACCAAGCATATTCCATGCCGCCGCGTGACGTCCAAACATTCTTACAAGTGATTGAACATGTGTGGCACCCAATACATTTATCAAGGTTGAGCACCATGCCTATTTGTGCGCGTATAGTCATTTTGCTGCTCCTAAATTTAGATCAATATTAATGGGTTGGCCTTCTTCGTAAGGCTCTTCCATCCAATCGACTTTGTTTTGCTTGTTGACCTTGCGCACGATGACGAACTCGTCGCGGTTTGACCCGACCGTGCCGTAATAGTTAAAGCCCCACGCAAGCTGCGCATAGCCGCCAATCATATGGGTTGGTTTGACCACGGCGCGGGTGACGGAGTTATGAATGCCGCCGCGCTTGCCCGTGATGGAGTTACCCGGCGTGTTCATGGTTTTCTCTTGGGCATGATACATCATGCTCATACCTTCGGGAACGCGCTGGGAGACCACGGCGCGAGCGGAAATGGCGCCGTTGACATTATAGGCTTCGATCCAGTCATTGTCCTCCACGCCGATTTTCTTGGCATCGATTTCAGAAATCCAGATAATCGGCCCGCCTCTATTCATAGACAGTAGAAGCAAGTTATCGGAA
>JALSHE010000121.1 GCA_026982415.1 Robiginitomaculum sp. | reverse complement strand
TGATGAGGCGTAATCCAGTTCAGGGCAATTTGCGGCATGCTGTCGCCGCGTGACTTGATGGTGTCGTTAATAGTACGGGTGGAAATTGGCGGCTTATAAACGCACAAGGTTTCCCCGAAATCGTTCATCCATTCATGGTCAATATAAAATTGCTGACGGCCCGTAAGCGTTCGCCACGGGATAAGCTCATGCACATTGGTATAGCCCGCATTATAGCTGACATGCTCGTCCTCAAGTCCTGACCATGTAGGGGAGGAAATGATTTTACGCGGCTGTGCTTGCACATCGCGAAAGCGGATTTTCTCGTCCTGTTTTGGCCGTGCCAAATGGGTATGCTCGCGGCCTGTAAATTCGCCGAGCGCCGCCCAAGCTTTTACGGCCACTTGGCCATTGGTTTCGGGCGCAAGGCTGAGGATAACTTCGCAGGCATCAATGGCGCTCTGGATTTTTGGCTGACCCTTAGAGATACCTTCTTCGCGCACAACTTTGTTCAGGCCGCGCAGAAGATCTATTTCGTCTCCGGTTTTCCAGCCAATACCCTTGCCGCCATTGCCCAGTTTTTCGAGCAAAGGCCCAACAGAGGTGAACATTTTATACAAGTTCGGATAATCGCGAGTGACCTCGACAAGTCCCGGCATGGATTTACCCGGCTCAGGCTTGCATTCGCCTTTTTTCCAATCTTTCACACCCATTGCTTGTCCAAGTTCATTGGGCGTATCGTGCATGATGGGGACGCTGACAAGGTCGCTTTCTACACCCAAATGACCACCGCAAATTTCGGAGAATTTTTTGGTAATGCCGCGAAAAATTGCCCAATCGGATTTGCTTTCCCACGCAGGGTCAACGGCTTTTGAGAGCGGATGAATAAAGGGGTGCATATCCGATGTATTGAGGTCGTTTTTCTCGTACCAAGTCGCTGTCGGCAGAACGATGTCGGAGTAAACCGCCGTGGTTGACATACGGAAATCCAAGGTGACCACGAGGTCTAATTTCCCCTCGGGTGCCTCGTCATGCCATTTAACCTCGGTTGGTTTGCTCTCGCCTGCTTCGGCTATATCTGGGCTCATCAACGAATTAGATGCGCCGAGCAGGTGCTTAAGCATGTATTCATGGCCCTTGCCAGATGAACCAAGAATATTCGAGCGCCAGACAAATAGATTGCGCGGGAAATTGTTTTCGTGGTCCGGATCCTCACATGAAAACTCAAGGTCGCCAGAGACAAGCCTGTCTACAACATATTGTTTGATGTCGGCTTTGCCAGCTTTGGCTTTGAAGCTTAGCGGGTTTTCTTTGAACTGCGGCGAAGACGGAAGCCAGCCCATACGCTCGGAGCGGATATTGCAATCTATCAAGGAATAATCATCCCATTTTCCTTTGTCGGCCAGTGGCGAGAGGATTTCGTCAACGGAAAGTTTTTCGTAACGCCATTGGTCTGAATGGGCATAAAAGAACGATGTTGAGTTCATTTGGCGTGGTGGACGCACCCAGTCGGTTGCGAACGCCAAGGGTATCCAGCCAGTTTGCGGGCGCAGTTTTTCCTGCCCCACATAATGCGCCCAGCCACCACCGGACTTACCGATACAGCCGCACATGATAAGTAGGTTGATAATGCCTCGATATATCATATCCATATGATACCAGTGATTGATACCTGCGCCTAAAATCACCATAGAACGGCCACGGGTTTTATCGGCATTTTCGGCAAATTCGCGGGCGACTTGAATAACTTTCTTGCGGTCGACCCCAGTAATGGCTTCTTGCCACGCTGGTGTGTAGGGCACATTATCGTCGTAAGATGCGGCTACATTGTCGCCACCGAGGCCACGGTCGATGGCGTAATTGCCTGCGGTTAAATCATAAACAGTGGCCACATAAGCGGTTTTTTTGCCCTTCAATGTGACCTTGCGGACGGGCACTTTGCGGATTTGAATGTCCGCATGATCCGTATGGCTGAACAGCTTTTGATCATGAGGTTGATTGCCGAAATACGGGAAACCTACGTCAATGGCTTCATCGCGTTCATCAATGCAGCTAAGTTGCGCCCAGATGTCTTTGCCAGTCGCGCGGTCTTTGGCTTCAAGGTTCCACTTGCCTTTATTGCCCCAGCGAGAGCCAACTGTGCCGTTAGGAGAAACAACAGATTTGGATTGTTCATCGTAAACAACCGGGCACCATTCTGGGTTATCGCTAGCTTTGATTTTTAAATTTCCCGTAAAATCAGAAGCACGCAATGTGCGTCCAGGTTTGTAGTACCCGTCTTTTTCTTCCATCATGACCAGCATAGGCATATCGGAATAAGTGCGGATATAATCTTCGAAATATTCAGATTTCTTGCCGAGGTGGAACTCTTTGAACACTACATGACCCATAGCCATACCCATAGCCGCATCCGTGCCTTGGCGCGGGTTGAGCCAAATGTCAGTGAGTTTGGCGACCTCGGAATAATCCGGTGTAACCGCGACTGTTTTTGTGCCTTTATAGCGCGTTTCGGTAAAGAAATGCGCATCGGGTGTACGGGTTTGCGGCACGTTTGAACCCCAGGCTATGATATAACTTGAGTTAAACCAGTCCGCGCTTTCGGGTACGTCCGTTTGCTCGCCCCAAACCTGAGGAGAGGAGGGCGGTAAATCACAATACCAGTCATAGAATGACAAGCAGGTTCCACCCATGAGGGATAGATAACGTGAGCCAGCCGCATAGGACACCATAGACATGGCCGGGATAGGCGAGAAACCAACAACCCGGTCAGGGCCGTAAGTTTTGGTCGTATAAATATTGGCGGCAGCAATAATTTCGTTCATCTCGTCCCATTCGCCGCGTACAAAACCACCAAGGCCGCGCATTTTTTTGTAATTATTGGTGACAATAGGATCATCCATCATACTCGCCCACGCATCAACAGGATCGGTGTGTAAGGCTTTGGCGTCGCGGTAAGCTTTGAGCAAGCGTGAGCGCACCAGCGGGAATTTCAGGCGGGCGGCAGAATACAGATACCATGAATAACTTGCGCCGCGTGAACAGCCGCGCGGTTCGTGGTTGGGCATGTCTACCCGGGTGCGCGGGTAGTCTGTCTGTTGGGTTTCCCAAGTTACCAGCCCGTTTTTAACATAGATTTTCCAAGAACAGGAACCAGTACAATTGACGCCGTGGGTTGAGCGCACGATTTTGTCATGAGCCCAGCGACCCCGGTAACCACGCTCCCACCCCCGATGCTCCTTAGTCGTGATACCGTGACCATCCGCGAACTTGCCGTCGATTTTGGAAAAATATGTTAGTCTGTCGATAAAATGACCCATCTTGGTCTCCTAATAAATGTGTCTTTAATTGTAATAACGCACCCACCCTGCCGTAAGCGGGATGGGCGATATATTGCGGTTATGGGTTTTTCACATAGGCGTTTGGTCGCAAATAGAACCACCAGTTAATGATGATGCACAACACATAGAATGCGGCAAACCCATAGAGCGCGTATTCTGGTGTTGTGGCTTTGATCTGCTCGCCAAACACTTTGGGAATGATGAACGCCCCATAAGCCGCAATTGCCGCTGTCCAGCCCAGCACCGGCCCGGCTTGCTCTTTGTCAAACACCACGGCGATGGTTTTAAAGGTTGAGCCATTACCTATGCCGGTGGCGGCAAACAGGATGAGGAACAAAATTAAGAACGGTACAAAATAGTCCTGGGGCGTTGCAGAGACATAGGCCTGTTTCATGAAATAGGCTACGCCAAGCGCAGAGGCGACCATGATAAAAGATATGATTTGGGTCACTTTGGCACCGCCAATTTTATCGGAAATCATGCCGCCGAGAGGTCGGATAAGCGCTCCGATGAACGGCCCTGTCCAAGCAAACATCAAAGCCGACGGCCCATCTGGATTTGGGGTTCCGTGGGTCATAATACCGTCAACCATAATATGCTGGAAGCCGAATATGACCTTGATAGCCAGACCAAATGCCACCGCGTAGCCAATGAAAGATCCAAAGGTCATGGTGTAGATAATCGTCATGGCCCATGTATGTTTGTTATTGAAAATCTGATATTGGTGTTTGAGGCTTTGCCCGATGGCTCCGGGGATCATCCGTAAGGCAAAAACCGTCAACACAACAACAATTGGCAACACAATCCATTTGGACAACATCATGCCAGAGCCTCCGACATCCGCCGGAAGCATCAACCACAAACCAAATGTTGCGGTGACAAAGCCGATAAATAACATACCCAGAATTTTGGCAAAAGCTCCCATGGGTCCTTTGATGTTCGGGGACACATGTTCGGCTTTGATATTGTTCATGCCGATCCAAGCCGCTATCACGATTGGTATTAAAATGGCCGCCCAAATAAACCCGGCATTGTGCAAGAAAGTTTCTGTGCCTGCTGGAATTTTACCGATCAAGGTACCCGATGTAGCTTTGAGCGTCATAGATGTGCCTCCAAACATACCAACAGTCATTACAAGCGGAATAACAATTTGCATTGTGGTCACACCAAAATTACCAAGACCAGCATTCATACCCAGAGAATATCCTTGAACTTTTTTGGGAAAGAAAAAGGAAATGTTGGACATAGATGCTGAGAAATTACCGCCGCCAATACCAGACAAAAGCGCCATGAGTTGGAACTTCCAGAGCGGCGTATCAGGGTTTTGCAATAAAAAACCTGTACCAAGTGCCGGTATCAATAATAAAGCCGTGGTCAGAAAAATGGTGTTTCGCCCCCCTGCAAGGCGAATGAAAAATGTCGACGGAATACGCAAGGTCGCGCCCGTAAGGCCAGCAATCGCGGCCAGAGTAAACAATTGCGATTTCTCAAACGGATAGCCCAGATTGATCATCTGTACCGTAATAATACCCCAGTATAACCAAACTGCGAAACCGCAGAGCAGTGCTGGGATTGAAATCCACAAATTTCGGTTGGCTATTTTCTTACCTTCCGCGTTCCATTGAACCTCGTTTTCCGGATCCCACTCGTATAAATCTTTTGCCATTTCCAGCTCTCCCTTTTCAAAATGATAGGCGTATGCTTTGACCTAATTAGCCGTCACCTTTATGCCTGCTCTTGAAGAAGGCGTGTTTGACCTATGTCAAAACTCTGTATTTTATCTGGATGTTTTTGGACAAACAACGGGGTGCCCCGCTAGCTAGCTCTAGTTTCTGAATGCGGCACTTTGGCGCATTGTTATTTACCACCTGCTATGTTCAGGAAAATGTGAATATTACTATTAGGAAAATGGAGCCACAATCATCATGAAAATGCTTAGAACTATCATAAAGTACGGCGTTACGCCTGTGTTTTTTATCCTTGCCTATATTAACTTCATGGCAGAACGAAATGGCGGTGGCCATGCTATGCACAGTGATATGGGGCATATTATGGAAATGTCTACCGCTCAACCAAGTCTACTAACCAGTATGTGGCTAATGTATTTGCTCATGGGGTTTGCACATATATTACCTTATATCTCTAAAAAGACAGAAGATACACATTAGCAATTCTCTCTACACTTTCCTGCTCAGCCATTGAAAATGCGAAGCGTTATCTTGGCAAATAATGGCATGAGCAGAAATTAGGATGAAAAAGCAGCTGCCTAACCTGGGAGGGACATTAGTCGTTTTTCAATTTCAAATTTGTCATATCAACTCCCAGTGCTTCGAGGCGTTTATAGGCATATGCCTTGCGACTGCCGAATATTTTAACATCGTCTATTTCTTCATCGCTCATACCCAAAACCTCAAGATGTTTACGGGCTGCCTCTTTTCTGTGCTGGGTATAGCCTTTGTCAAAGCGTTGTTCGGCTTCAATCTCGTCTTGTTTAGTGAAGCGAATGAGCAGAGCCGAGAAAGAAGCGATGGTGACAAAAACACCCAAAATGAGATAGGCAGTATCCCAACTTATATTACCTTTGAACAAAAAACCGAATGTCACCGCGCCGACATTGCCGCCGGCGCCAACGACGCCTGCGACCGCGCCTAAAGATTTTTTGGAAATAAACGGGACAACTGAGAATGTGGCACCTTCTGACATTTGCACGAATAATGAAAACAGCAATAAAGTTGGAATAGCGAGGAACAACACATTCATTTGTGAGAACAACATCAAGGCCAGGCCTTCGATGAACAAGACGATAAATAGCCATGTAGCGCGGCCTTTAAGACCCCAGAGCGAGGCGCAGTTGTCACCGAAAATGCCGCCTAGAGTCCGAGCAAACAAATTCATCAAACCAAAGCTTGCCGCCACCAAACCTGCCGTTACCAAGCTAAGGCCAAAATAATCGAACATATACATCGCCAGCGTGCCCAAAATAGTTAGCTCGATACCAAAACATGCCGCATATATAAAGAACAGCAACCACACTCGGTAATCTTTGAGCGCATCGGCAAAATTCCCTTTGGCTTGACCAGCGGGCGGTAATTTTCCTTGGGCGCGTAATTCCTTGTAACTGCCCTCTGGTGTGTCTTGCGTGAAGAAATAATACACAAAGCCCATGACGAAAATCGCCAGGCCAGCCACAACCATAGAGGCGCGCCAACCAAAGGCTTCATTGACACCAAAGCCGACCACAAAAACCGAGAAAATCATAGGCATGATAAATTGTGTGACACCACCGCCCAGATTGCCCCAGCCCGCACTGGTTGCCTGGGCTTGGCCGACTACATTTGGTGCGAACATATTGATTGTATGATATTGGGTAATAACAAAGGAAGCGCCGATGACGCCAATCAATATTCTAAAGATTAAAAATGTGGTAAAATCGTGGGCGAGGCCAATGCCCATAACCGGGAAAGCTGCGAAAATTAGCAACCAAGTATAGGTTAATCTCGGCCCGAAGCGGTCACAAAAATAGCCAATCAATACCCGAGCAAAAACCGTTGCGGATACCGCGCCAATAATTGTCCAACCGATTTGATCTTTAGTCAGGCTAAGTTCTTCACGTACAACCACCATCAAAGGTGCGATACCGAACCAAGCAAAGAAACACAAAAAGAACGTAAACCAAGTGACATGAAATGTCCTGATTTGGACTTTGTCTACCCGTAAAAAATCGCCCCAAAGTCTCGTGGCTTTGTTTTGTAATTCCATGTCAACCCTCCAGATAATGCAGACTCCCAACGAGCCACATGCTTTATGTCAAAGTTTACCACGAACAAGTTTGACCTAGGTCAAATTGTCTCTATTAATTGTCGGGTGTGGCTAATTGTAACAAGAGACGATATACGCCTATGATGAAATTTGACATTGAACACGCTGCGCTCACGCCCCCGCTTTTAAACACGCTAGGTGCGCTGACCCATGAATTACAGATAGAGCGTGGTTACACCGCTTTGGTCGTTGATAGCGCTGGGGAAATTTTTAGTGATGAATTGCGCGCTCATTATCTTGTGACCGATCAAACACTCAATACGCTCGATGCCTTGATTGACAATATTGTAAACAAGCAAAGCAAAGCATGGGCGAAAAAACTGGACGCGGTAAGGGAAAGCAAAGCACAACTTTTAAAGCACCGCAAAAATGTGCAAAACGGTAACATAGAATTTGCTGCCGCTATCAATACTTATACCTACAAATTTATCTACCCGGTTATTGACCTCAATATTGAAATTGCTCTGAATACCGAGAATGTAAATCCGCTTAAGGTCAGTGCTTATTCCAATTTTTTGCAATGGAAAGAACGGATTGGCCGCGAACGGGCTTGGGGCGCACACGGATTTTGCTCAAAGGTATTCAAGAACCGAGAGTTTACTGAAAGAATGCTCACACTTATCGAAGAGCAATCTGCCTATAGGCGAGCTTTCATGTCCCTGGCCACAAAACGCCAGCAGCACGAGGTAGAGGAAAGCTTGGGCGGTTATGTCATGGAGCTTTTGGATACTATTCACGCCCAGCTTGGCGACCAAGAGCGTGCGCAGGAGCTTGAGGCGCTTTCGCCCGTCACATGGTTTGAACTACTCACGGGGAAAATAGACCGGATGCGCCGCGCTGAAACGGGGCTTGTTAAAAGCCTTGACCCACAAAATGTGTTGGCAACAACCACGAACGACACGGCTCAAGTCCCGCAACAACTTGAACGGCACATGCCGATTATTCAGATGCTGCCAGTGTTTTCCAAAATGGGCGAGAAAGAGCTGGGCGAACTCTTGCGCCATGCTGATATTCGTAGCTATGAAAAAGGCAAATTGCTATTCATGCAAGGCGAGACTCTGTCCCGGTATTACCTGATATTGGAAGGGTGGGTAAAGCTGTATAAGAGTACCGATGCGGGCGATGAAGCGGTCTTGCAAATGCTCTCGGCAGGGGATTCACTTATGGACGCCGCTGTCTTTTTAAATATTCCCTCACTAGTGGGCGCACAAGTTGTGCAAAATACAAAACTCTTATCAATGCCCGCCCCGATTATGCGCCAAAGCCTGACGGACAATAAGAAACTGGCTTTGAATATGATAGGCGGATTGTCTATGCGTTCCCAGGGTCTGATACGCCAAATCGAACATTCGCGCCTCAAGACGGCAACAGAGCGCGTCGGTTGGTTTTTGCTCAAGCTCGGCATGGAGCAAAACGGCGGCAAGGGTAACGCTATCACCCTGCCCTATGACAAATCAACAATCGCGTCTTATCTCGATATGACCCCCGAAACATTTTCGCGCACGCTTAAGCGGTTCAAGAATAAAGGCTTTCGTATCCAAAATGATAAAATCACCAAACCCGACCCGAAGGCGCTCTGCGTGTTTTGCGATGAAACCCTCTCGGAGGCTTGCATTTTTAAAGACAAGGAACTTTGCCCACAAACCTACCTCATACACGGCTAGAGAGTGCTAAGAAAAGAGCACTAAGAAAAATGCTGAAAATGATGTGCTGGTGTAGATCTGAGCAGTTGTCTGAGCAATTGAGAACGACTGGTTACATTCGCCTTGCAATAAACTGATCTGAGATGATTCTCAACTGTTCGGATACTAATCATAAGTGTTTGTGAAATTTGTGAATTGGTTAAACCTTGGGCTAGAGTAATTACAATTTCACTTTCGCGCAGTGTCCAGCCAAATTCTTCCGCGCATTTCGCTATAGCTACATTCGTATGTACGAAACCCAGCTTAACCAGGAAATGCATCTTTCCAGAACTTGAAAATGTAGAAACAATATCAAAATTTATATTTTCATTCAAAGCGGTGCGATCCATATCGGTACGAAGAGAACTTATGTTAATCTGTTTGCGGTTCTCTCGAAGCATCGTTCCAATAGCCTGCGAAATATTTCGCATTAAAAAAGCAAGGTCGCCGTAAACCTCATTTTGAACACTTTCACTCAAGTCGCGTATTTGCAGGGCGTCATCAAGAATAATGTAGCCCGTATCTTGTAGTATGGTTTTTAAATTCTCACTTAACAGGCTTTGTTGCGCTAATTTTTCTTTGAAGGTAAGCCGCGCAATTGTGGAGCCGACAATTGGCGCAATGTTAATAGCGCTACGCAGTGCATTATCGCCGAAATCTTTCATGCCTTGAGGACGGTGAAAACCGATTACGACCAATAAATCATTATTAGCGGTTTTAGGCTTAACCGCCAAAGCCAGGACATGGCGTATCCCGCTTGGCTTTAAGAACTCATTATAATATTCAGTTCTGACGAAAGCAGTCTGATCGCATACATCCGATAAGCGGTAGACGTCCGTAATAGCATCAGAGGGTGTCTGAGATGAAATTTGGACTTTACGGTTTAGTATTACGGGATCAGACCTATGAAATTTACTGACATATTGATCGTGTGTGTCGCTCCCAACACCTTGCGCCAGGTTGTGGCCAATTGTATATTTCCCTGAAGCGCGTTGAAAGTGTAGAAGTGTGCTTGTCTCCGCACCAATTTTTTGAGCAACAGAGCCTAGCAAAGTTTTTTCCAATGATTTGTAATCCGGGCATTGGGCGATTTCGCCGTAAAGGCGGGTTTGTTTATTGCTAAAAATAGATGTGTTAACTAAACTCAAGTCTATGTGTCCCATTATCTAATATAAGCTTATAGTGAGAGAATTTTACCCTTTCGTCAAGTCAAGCTAAAACCAGTTGATTTTATGGTTTCGATCCGAGTTCCTTTTGCATCATATCGCGCATAACATTCTTCTTTATTTTACCTGTAACTGTAAGCGGAAATTCATCGACAAAGCGAATATGGTCGGGGACTTTAAAATAAGCAATTTCTCCTTTACAAAATTCTTTCACATCTGCAGTCGTAAGATCTGCATCAGGGGTTTGCCGGATCCAGGCACATACGGTTTCACCGTATTTAACGTCCGGAACACCAAATACTTGCGCTTCAACAATTTTTGGGTGGGTGAAGAGAAAATCTTCAATCTCGCGCGGGAAAATGTTTTCACCGCCCCGTATAAGCATGTCTTTTACACGGCCAACAATATCGCAATACCCTTCGTCATCAATGAGAGCGAGGTCGCCCGTATGCATCCAGTTATCATTATCTATTGCCGCATTGGTTTTTTCTTCGTCTTCCCAATACCCTTTCATAACGGAGTAACCTCGTGTGCAAAGCTCGCCTTTGACCCCACGCTCTACCGTCTTGCCTTGCTCGTCGATAATTTTCACCTCAACATGAGGATGTACGCGGCCTACAGTGGATACACGTTTATCCAACGGATCATCTTTTGCCGTTTGAAAACTTATTGGAGAGGTCTCGGTCATACCGTAGCCAATAGTAACCTCCCCCATATTCATATCTGCGATCACGCTTTTCATAACTTCAATTGGGCAAGGCGAGCCTGCCATAACACCTGTGCGTAAGGACGATAAGTCGAAGGAGTTAAAATTCGGATGGTTGAGCATTGCGATGAACATGGTGGGTACGCCGTAAACTGCGGTACACCTTTCCTGTTCTAGGGTTTTCAAAACTGCGTCAGAGTCAAATTTTTCGGACGCATAAATAGCAGTGGCACCGTGAAGACAACAAGCTAAACTCCCCATGACCATCCCAAAGCAATGATAAAGAGGAACTGGTATGCACACCTTATCTTCTGGGCCAAAGTTTTGCGCTTCACCTGTAAATAACGCATTATTGAGAATGTTTTTATGGGTCAGGGTTGCGCCCTTTGGCGCGCCCGTAGTGCCGCTGGTGAACTGGATATTTATGGCATCATCAGCATTTAATGTTGCCTGTATTTGCTTGAGTTGGGCCGCATCTTGCGTGCGTCCGGTTTGGACAATTTGGTCAAATTGGTGAAATCCGGCTTGCTCAATTTCGCCAATTTGAATGAGCGTTTTCAGGTTTGGAGCTTTGCCGCTTTCCTTAAGAGCTTTGGCCATGCCTGCGTAATCGGCATGTTCGGTCTTATTGGCTAAAATCAGTGCGCTACACCCAACTTTATTCAAGGCGTATTCCAACTCGCGTGGGCGGTAATCGGGGTTTATGTTGACCAAAACCAACCCAGCGAGCGCCGTGCCAAATTGGGTAATCGTCCATTCGGCACAATTGGGTGCCCAGATGCCGACCCGGTCGCCTGGCCGTAATCCCAAGGCTAGAAGTCCCAATCCAAGGCTTTGCGACTGCTCTAATAGTTCAGTAAAATTGAGCCGCAAATCCTGATGGCACGACACCAATGCGCCCGCGTCCGGCCAGAGCTTTGCGGCCCTGTGCAGGGCGTCCCCGATTGTGCCTGCATAAAGAGGGGTATCAATCGGACCAACTACATGACTAAGCGCCATCTAATTTATATCAGGATAGTCAACATTGATGTGGTCTGCCACACCGCCGTCCACAGCCATTTGGTACATAAACTTTCCGTCGACCACGGCAGCAATCGTGCCGTCATCATTATATCCAAGTAATGGGCCGTGCATAACGGCGAACATGGTAAAGCCGCCTGGGCTGTCCGGTTGGTGGATAGCGCCTGCTGGTTCCCATACATAATGCATGCCGGGGCCGCGGTCTTCATCATAACCAAATTCACCCTCTAAAATCAGCCCTTCAACAGCACCCACATGACCATGAACAGGAGCATCATTATCCGGGTCGACTTTGAGTATCATTGTATAACCGCCGGTTTTCATGTCGACGTTCAGAAGTTTGAACCAAGTACCTTCAATCACCCATGGTAGCCACTTCAGAGTATTTGTATCCAGAAATACAGATTCCTTCGGTTTAACCGTTTTAACGGTCATGGCATCGCTTTTTGTTAGTTTTATGGACATATAAATTCCCCTTTTTGGTTTGTGTTGATCATTTTGTAACATATTTTTTTGGAGATAATATGACGTGAACCCCCTAGGCGGGCAGTTATTTTCTAAAAAAAATCATGATATTTCATGTAAAATCCATGTTATTTATCCGAAATTGAGTAATTTACGCTATTGGCGAATGGCTTCTTATCGGGTCAAATTGCCGCACATTGACACAGGTCGTAATAATAAAAGGGGACATCATGCCATTTTACATTTCCAAGAAACTTAAGCAGAAAAAACAAATTTCTAATTTACTCTCATCTGGCGCGATTGGGCTCGCTCTTGCTATAACTGGTACTTCGTTGTCGGGGACTGCATTTGCGCAAACCGATGAGGGGGCCTCCAAAGGTTTTGACGAGATTATCGTCACAGCCCGTAAGCGCGAGGAGAGCGTCGAGACGACGCCGATCGCGATTTCAGCTTTTACAGGTGATACATTAGAGAAACGCGGCGCAGTCAATATTGAAGATGTTGCTCGGTTTGTGCCAAATTTGAGCGTTAATTCTAATGGTGGTGGTCAGGGGAGTGGTAGCACATCAAGTATTTATATGCGCGGTGTTGGTCAATTTGATTTTTTGATTACTACAGATCCAGGGGTTGGCCTTTACATTGACGGCGTATATTTTGCCCGCTCTACAGCAACGATTATGGATTTGTTGGACTTGGAGCGCGTCGAAGTTTTGCGCGGCCCGCAAGGAACTCTCTTTGGCAAAAATACTATCGGCGGTGCTATCAGCTTAATCTCAGCCAAGCCTGACCCTAATGGCGGCGGAAAAGTTGAATTGCGCGCAGGTCAAAACAGTTATTTCGAGGCGCGAGGTATGGTTGATGTGCCAATTAGCGAGAATATAAATTCTCGTTTTTCCGCCCTGTATAAAACAAGAAATGGCTATACGGACAGGCTTGCTACAGGTGAGCGTGAGGGCGATGAGCGTAATTTTGCTGCCCGCGCCATGTTCGAGTGGACGCCAAGCGAGCAATTGACAGCCGACCTTGCTATTGATTACGGCAAGCGCAAAGGCACAACAGCTGAAACTGCAATTTTACAATTTGAACCAACAGCGCCCCTTGCCGGGTTATGGGGCGCACTGGTCGGCGGCCCGACGAACCCGCCCGCTGTTGTGAATACAAACCCTCGTCAAAACGGGTCAACCGGTCCGAATGTTGACGATAACGAGACTTTTGGTGTTGGCTTGACCGTAGAATATGATTTTGATACCACTACCTTGAAGTCAATCAGTGCTGTACGTACTTTGGATGCCGAATTTGGCCGCGATGGTGACGGAACAGCTAATTCTTTCTTACACACAAACAACCAAGTCGTTCAAGTTCAGTACTCTCAAGAATTACAGCTTGCGGGTAAAAGCTTTGATGATCGACTTGATTGGGTTGGCGGCGTTTATTATTTCAACGAACTTGCCAAGGACACCAATGATGTGCGGTTAGCTTCGGGTATATTCGGGGCACTGCAGGGATTACCCGCAGCTCTCATACCTTTGACCCCAACCTCGGTTTGCCCTGGCCCATTCCCTGCAAATATTTGTGCAGGTGGTGCAGGTAACCCTATTAATGCTGGGCTTGATTTGGATTTTAATATCTACAACAAAGTCAGCGCCGAAAGTTATGCCCTATTTGGCAGTGGTACATTTGCTCTAACGGATAATTTTAATATCACGGCTGGCCTGCGTTATACTGACGAAAGCAAGGAGTATTTCTTGGATCATAGCCGGGTCAATGCAGGTGTAGCGATTATTCCGCCAACGACTTTGAGTGATAGCTGGAGCGCTTTGTCGCCAAAATTCAGCCTAGATTATCAAGCGGGTGAGAACACACTCCTGTATACATCCATATCAAGGGGCTTCAAGAGCGGTGGGTTTAATGGCCGTCCGACGAGCCAAGGAGAGGTTGATAGTTATAATCCTGAATTTGTCTGGTCTTATGAAGCGGGTGTCAAAACCAGTTTCGCAGACAGGCGGGTTTTACTCAGCATGGCTGCTTTCATATATGATTATCAGGATATGCAACTCACATCCGTCCGTGCTGATGCCACAGGTAATCTATTGCTAGTAACGGAAAACGCGGGTACAGCCAACATTACGGGCTTTGAGGCGGAACTCAGAGCCATGGTCACCGAAAACTTTGTTGTAGATGCAACCCTTGGCTTGCTTGATGCCAAGTATGATGTGCTCAATCCAGGTGCAACGGTGACGACAGATTTGCGACTGGCACGCACTCCAGATGTAACGTTTTCACTTGGCGGAGAGTATACATTTGCACTCTCAGATGCCTTTGACCTCACGCTACGTGGGGATTATTCGTATAGAAGTAGCCAGGTTCTTGATCCTGCAAATACAGCTGCTTTGATCCAGGATGGGTACGGATTATTGGGTGGACGTATTACGCTAACACCCGAAGATGCTAATTGGGAAGTCGCCATTTTCGGCAAAAATCTGACCGATGAATTATATCTGGTAGGCGGACTTACCACGCTGGATAGTTTCGGTATTGTTGAAGGTACATATGGCCTACCGTCTGAATGGGGCATAGCCACAAAACTGAAGTTCTAGAGAAAGTTACTGCCAATGACTGATTATTCAAAGACCGACCCTGGCATGTTGCAATTTATCAACCAGTTCTATGCTGCTGAACAGGTTGGTTTTGAAGCGGTTGGGGTGGAAAATGCCCGCGCCATGCTCGATGCATTCCCTGATATGGTGGATCTACCTGCTGTAGATGTGGGCACAGTGTGCGACCTTGAAATTGCGGGTGCGGACGGGCCCTTGAAAGCTCGGCTTTACACACCAAAAAATGCCATCCCTGATAGTCCGGGTTTGATTTTTTATCACGGTGGCGGCTGGGTTATGGGGGGGCTGGATAGCCATGACCGCCCATGCCGCAGGATATGCTCCGTGGGTAATATTCCGGTGCTTGCGGTCGATTATCGTCTTGCCCCCGAGCATGCTTTCCCTGCGGCAGTTGACGATGCGCAGGCTGCATTTCACTGGGCTTGCGCTCATGCGGACGAACTTGGCATGGACAAAACCAGACTGATTGTTGGCGGCGATAGTGCGGGCGGTAATATAGCGGCCTCGATTTCCTTATCTCTCAGAGGTGACGTGCGCGGTGAACCGGCGTTTCAATTTTTAATTTACCCAGGCCTGCAAGCTTTCGGCAAAGCCCATTCCCATGAAAAATTTGGCCAAGGTTATGCGCTTGATAAGGCAGATATGAAGTTTTTCATAACGTCCTATGCAGGCAAGGAGGCGTTTTCATCGAACGACCCGCGCCTATGGCCGCTCTTGGCCGATAATTTCGAAAACGCGCCGCCAGCTTATATTATCACGGGTGGGCAAGACCCTGTGCAAGACGATGGTATTCAATATACAAACGCTCTTGAATCGGCAGGCGTTGCCGCAAAGCTGAAACATTATCCGAGCATGACCCACGGTTTTTGCTCCATGACAGCTCTGTCTCCGGACGCCTTAAAAGCTCTCGAAGACGCTGCTCGTTATATAGGTGCGGCTTTGCGGAGTTAGGAAATGGTAGTATGAGTAATTCAATCGGCAACAGGTTATCCGGAAAATGCTGCATCGTAACAGGCGGGGCGCGTGGCCTTGGGCGCGCGATTGCAGACGCGTTCATCAAAGATGGCGCGTCTGTTCTTATTACGGATATTGACGCAAGCGTAGGCGACAAAGCGGCTAAAGAAATTGGTGCAAAATTTGCCCTGCATGATGTAACTGACGAGAAACGCTGGCCGGAAATAATTAGTTTATGTACAGACGAATTTGGCGGCTTTGATGTGTTAGTTAACAATGCTGGCCTAGCCGGGATTGGCGACGGTGTATCGCCCGAGGACACCTCGCTTAAGTCTTGGCGGCGCACCTTTGGTGTGAATGTTGAAGGCGTGTTTTTGGGGTGCCGGGCGGCGCTAGCCGTGCTGCGCAAATCTGGCGGTGGCTCAATCATCAATATGTCTTCGGTCGCGTCTATGACGCCAACACCGTTCCTGACCGCTTACGGTGCCAGTAAAGCAGCGGTCGCGCATTTAAGCACATCAATTGCCCTGCACGGCGCACCCGACAAGATACGCTGCAACAGTGTGCATCCTGGTCAAGTTCAAACGGAATTACATAACGATTTAATAGCGGATGCTGCCGCAACGGCTGGTGCGCCCTTGGCAGCGGTAGAGGCTGATTTTGCATCGCGCATTCCGCTCGGCGAATTTGGACAAGCCGAAGATATAGCCAATGCAGTTTTGTTTCTAGCCAGTGACGAGAGCCGCTATATCACCGGCATGCAAATGGTCGTTGACGGCGGCATGCAGCTTATCAATTAACGAACGGGGATATTTATGAGTAAAATTCTTTCATTTGGACAGCCGCTCGGCAGTATTATGCAAACCGCCTATGTGGTGGACGACCTTGAAGCCGCCGCCCGCAAGTGGACAAAAACACTGGGCATAGGCCCGTGGTTACTATTGGAGCATTTTGAAGCTGATAATATGACCTATTACGGCGAGCCAACCGACATAGATTTGTCTGTGGCTTTGGCCTATACGGGATCCATGTGTTACGAATTGGTGTTTGTTCACAATGATGTGCCCAATGTTTATGCGGATGTAGTCAAAGACAAAGGCTATGGCTGTTTCCATCATTGGGCCGTTTCCACTGAAACCTTTGACGAAGATGTAGCGCGGTATAAATCCCAAGGTTATGAAGTGGCCTTTTACGGCGAGGTTCGCCCGGTTGGCGGCAAGCGTTTTGCCTATATTGATACGCGCAAAGATAATGGCGGCATGATCGAGCTTATAGAGATCAGCCCTGAGGTTGAAGGCTTGTTTTCTATGGTCAAGGGCATGAGCGAAAATTGGGACGGCAAGGATATTATCCGCAGACCTGAATAGAGACCAAACTAAGAACTGATCGTTTCAATATATAAATACAATAATCAGGGGGAAATATGGGCACGATCAAACAGGTCGACGTAAACAGCCGGGCAACAGTCATGGCTCTGACATTACTTGCGACAATCGCACCCGCAGCGGCGGTCTTGTCTCCGGTTTTAGTAGGGGCTTATGTTACGGATATGGGCTTTACGCCCCAACAAGGCGGCAATATCATCGCCGCAGAGCTTATCGGTGCGGCACTCTCTTCTATTTCAACCTTTTTTCTGATTAGCCGCGTTAACTGGCACAAAATTCTGTACGGCGCGATTGCCATAATGTTCATTGGCTATGTGGTTTCGTGCTTGGTGAGCACATTTGACATTTTCCTGATCGTTAGGTTTATCTCCGGCCTTGCTTTGGGTACGCTCATGACCATGACGATTGTTGTGGCCGGAATGATGAAAGACCCGGAGCGAGCTTTTGGCTTTTGGTCGCTAGGGCAAATCGTCTTCGCTGTCATCGGTTTCGCGGTACTGCCTAAACTTTTACCGTCGATTGGACTGGACGGGTTTTATATTTTTATGGCAGCCGCAATGGCGCTTTTGATTTTGCCAGCCCGTTTCATGCCCAAGAAAGGCGTGGCGACCAGCAAGGAAACAGGGGCGGTGACGGCCTCGAAACGAATGATTGCCATTGGCGCACTTGCCGTCTTTTTATTCTACACGGCTATTGGCAGTGTATGGGCGTATGTGGAACGTATTGCCGACCAAGCCGGACTGGAAGCGGATGCGATTGGCTATGTCTTGTCTATCTCATCACTATTGGGCGTGGTTGGCGCGGGTGCGGCCACATGGATTAGTACAAAATATGGCCGGCTCTTACCGTCTGCGGCAGGCTATATTCTTGTTGGCTTGGGCATATTGTTGTTGTTCGATCTTGAGACTATCATGTTTTACACACTTGCCTCGCTTGTGTTTAAATTTGCGTGGTGGTTTGCCGCCCCATATTTACTGGCCAGTGTCACCAGTCTGGATTCTTCGGGGCGTGTTGCTATCTTAGTCAATTTTGTCATCGCTTGTGGCCTGGGCTTAGGACATGCCATTGGCGCGAAAGTGTTGACGGTGGCGCAAAAAATTAGCGGTGGGCCACTGGACTATAACGCCGTGCTAATATTTGGTGTGGTCTGCCTGAGCATTTCTTTCCCTCTTTTATTGATGGTTTTTCGGGTTCACAGGAACCGCGTTCAATCAAGTGTTAAAACGTGACGCAATGCAAAAAAAATGCTTTGCATTTAACTCATTATAATATATATGAAAAATCATGTACTTTTTATAGTGTGAAACCATGAGCAAAAAATTTATTGATAACTATTTACTGTTTCAGCTCGCGCTGGCCAGTCATACGTTTTCCGAAGAGTTTTATGATCAGTTGCGCGCGGCTGGCGTCAGTCCGCCCAAATGGCGGATATTGATCAATTTAATGGATTGTCCGGGCATGTACCTCACCGCCTTGGCCAAATATGCACTGTATGAGCAATCTCGTGTCACCAAGCTGGTTGACCAATTGGTCGGCGAAAAACTGGTTGAGAAACGCACCAGCCACCAAGACCGCCGCCGTGTTAGCATTCATATTACGGACAGGGGTTTGGCGCTTGTTAAGCCATTAATTACACAGGCGAAAATTCATGAAAAGAGCGTCCTGGCTGGCTTAACGCCCACAGACCGCAAGCACTTAAAATCTATATTAAAAAAATTGGCAAATCGGCACGCCAAGGACATGCAAGTTGCTAACCTTAAACTTGTCGATACCACATAACTTAATACTAACATTAAAACCAAAGGAAGATAACATGGCTAAAGCATTCGCATCATCTGATGACATGGAAGAAAAAACCGAAACTTTGAACGTACTCGCGGACGGGGTATATGCCCTAACCGCAGAAGGCGATCCCAATATTGGTGCCATTGAGGGCGAAGATTTCATTGTCGCCATCGAAGCCCGCGCCACACCCAAGGCCGCATCAGATTGGCTTAAGAAACTGCGCGAACATACTGATAAACCAGTACGCTACCTGGTGCTAACTCATTATCACGCAGTGCGGGTTTTAGGCGCGAGCGCCTTTGATGCGGACGAAATTATCGCCCACGAGAAAACCGCTTTCTTGCTAAATGAGCGCGGGCAAGAAGACTGGGACAGCGAATTTGGCCGTATGCCGCGCTTGTTCCGCGAGCCGGACGGCATACCCGGCCTGACCCATCCTCACCTGACATTCAAGGACGAAATGACCATTGATCTGGGCGGAGACCGGGGGCATTTGGAGCTTAAATTTTGCGGACGCGGCCATACGGCGGGCGATATTGCGGTTTGGTATCCCAAGCATAAAATCTTGTTTGCGGGCGATTTGGTCGAAGCAGAAGCGGCGCTTTATACTGGCGATGCATTCCATATGGATTGGGCCAGCGGCACGCTTGATAACGTAAAAGCTTATGAGGCCGAAATGTTGATCGGCGGGCGCGGCGCGGTCGTGCGAGGCCGCAAGGACGTAGATGCAGCTATCGAGCAAACCCGCGAGTTTTTGCTGGGTATGCAAAAGCACGTCAAAGCTGCCCATGATAACGGCGGCACGCTCAAAGATGCATTTGAGGCCACCCACAAAGCTTTGGCACCAAAATTTGGTCATTGGCCGATTTTCGAGCATTGTTTGCCGTTTAATGTGCAGCGGCTTTGGGACGAATATGACGGTATTGACTGGCCGCGTATCTGGACAATGGATCGTGACCGTGAAGTTTGGGCGCTTTTACAGGATTAAGTCATGAGTTTTGAAGGTATCCCGATATATAAACCGAAGCCCTATAAAAAGGCACCAGAACTATCGGGCGTGGCAGGGCCACGACACCCCTTTGTCATTGTTGGTTCTGGGCCGATTGGCTTGGCTTTAGGGTTGGCCATGGCGCTCAAGGGGCACCAGGTCACTATTCTGGCCGCTTTTGATTTTATATCGGCGGGTAGCAAGGGCATTTGTTACTCCAAGGAAGCTTTGGATATATTCGACCAACTTGGCATTGGCGAGCGCATCGTTAAAAAAGGTGTGGTCTGGAATGTTGGTAAAGTGTTTTGGGGTGATAGCTCTGATCCAGTTTACCAATTTGATATGCTGCCTGTCAAAGACCAGAAAAATCCTGGCTTCGTAAATATTCAGCAATATTATGTGGAAGATTATCTAGTCGATGCTCTGGAGCAGATGGATAATGTGGACATACGCTGGGGGCATGCCGTGAGCGATATGTCGCACGACGAGAACGGCGCGACCTTAACGATCGCAACCCACGACGGTGATTACAGGCTTGAGACAGATTATGTACTGGCGTGCGATGGTTCAAAATCGACTATTCGCGAGTTGATGGGGCTGGATT
>JALSHE010000120.1 GCA_026982415.1 Robiginitomaculum sp. | reverse complement strand
CTTGGACGCACCACTAGCCTTATCCATAACCAAATTACAAAACTGAACATCCCCAAACGCTGCAAATAACGCACTCAGGTTTTCTTCGGTCGTAGCCCGAGCCAAATTTCGAACAAGTATTTTCATGAGATTCCTTTTATGAAGACATTCAATGTTTTGCACTCGTTTAAAGTCACCACGTCACACCGTCAATAGTGACATCACTTGTAGGGTGGATTAGCGCCCTTGCGCGTAATCCACCGCGCGGTGGGTGCCAATGGTGGATTACGGCAAAAATGCCCAATCCACCCTACGGGGCTTAATCTCACTCTCCGGTTTTCAAATTCTTGGAGACAGTTTTATTTGGCAAATAATTTTCCGCTTCCAGCTTATGCCATGATGAATGGGGCCAATCTTGGGTATCATCAACCAAACCATGTTTCACGGGGTTATAGTAAATATACGAAATATAATTATCCAAATCAGAATTACCGCCAATCATATGCTCCCAAAAACGGCGTTGCCAGATACCGCTTTCGCCGCTACGGCGTCCCTGAACACCCAAACCTTTACGCGCCAACGCCTTGGAAAACCCTGATTTAATTAACCGCCACCGTGTAGAGAAATCCGCATCCCCCTCGGGTAATTCCCAAATACAATGCAAATGATCGGGCAAAATACAAATCGCGAGTGTCTCAAACGGGTAGCGTTTTTGCACACGACCATATACATCTCGCAATATATCAACATGATCCACCAGCAAAGTCTGCCGCCTGTCTTGCAAATTCACAGTAAAGAAATATGTCCCGCCCGGAACATAAAGTCGTCGATAATTCGGCATGAGGAAAACATACAAATATAGACGCAAAACTCAAGGGGCAATTAAATTTCGTAGGGTGGATTAGGCTTCTTAGCCGTAATCCACCATTCGCACCCACAAAAAAGGTGGATTACGCCAAGAGGCTAATCCACCCTACGGGGCTATTTAATTATTTCACGAAGATACCGACCATAAAGTTCAGTAGCCTCACGGAATTTGTTCGCCCCAAATTTTTTCCTAGTTTTTGGTTTATCGCCTTTTTTTGTACAATATTTTTTTACAACAAACTCAAATGCACTATCAACAGTCGCCTGGTCTATTGACAAAGATACGCCGTACTGTTCATTATTTTTATAAGAAATATAAACATTCACAAACTTACTTCCATTAATCATGTGCCCACCCGTTTTCACACCACCTTTAAGAATATTACCCGATAAATCGAAAATGCCCTCTAACTCTAAATGATAATTGCGCAACAACTCTCTTGCCTCTGCGTCTTTCGCACCAAATTTTTTCTTTGCCTTGGCAGGAAACTCCACCCAAATACGATTCACGATAGTTTCCGTAATAAGTTCCCTGTGCTCCTCGGAAACTTCTAGCGATTTAACGACATTATCATATAGATTTTGAAGTTCAGTGTACGTCGTATCCTGATGGTTAATTTTTGCTATTATTTTCTCAATGTCATACATTTCCCTACCCCCAAACCAAATCAGCCTCGGTCTTCGCCTTAACCTCATCCATCTCAACCCCCGGAGCCAACTCCGTTACGCGGAACCTTGTCTCGCCCTCACCGCGTGAGAACACACCCAAATCTGTAATCACCATGTCGATGCAGTTACGCCCCGTAAGCGGCAAGGTGCATTCCGGGAGGAACTTGCTGGCGCCGGCGCGGTTGGTGTGATCCATTACGGCTACGCAGCGTTTTACACCTGCTACCAGGTCCATGGCGCCGCCCATGCCTTTGACCATTTTTCCGGGTATCATCCAATTTGCTATGTCGCCGCCTTGGCTAATCTCCATGGCACCCAAAATTGAAATATCTATATGGCCGCCGCGTATCATGGCGAAGCTGTCGGCGGAATTGAAATAGCTTGAGCGACGCAGTTCGGTGATGGTTTGCTTGCCTGCGTTAATCAGGTCTGCATCAACCTCGTCTGCGTAAGGAAATGGCCCCATGCCGAGCATGCCGTTCTCGCTCTGCAGGGTCACATCCACCCCGTCCGGGATGTGGTTAGCCACCAAAGTCGGGATACCAATGCCCAGATTGACATAAAACCCGTCTTTTAATTCCTGCGCGGCACGTTTTGCCATATCGTCTCTACTCCAGCTCATGATACGCGCTCCCTAACTGTCAGTTGCTCAATCCGTTTTTCGCATTTGGCTTCGATGATGCGCTGCACATATATACCCGGCGTGTGGATATAATTGGGATCGAAACTGCCGACCTCGACCAGTTCGTCGACTTCGACCACTGTCACCTTGCCCGCCGTCGCCATCATCGGGTTGAAATTGCGGGCGGTTTTCTTGAATTGTAGATTGCCTTGGGTGTCGCCGCGCCAAGCTTTGACCAGTGCCACGTCGGCTTTTAGCCCCGTTTCCATAATATATTCTTCGCCGTCAAAATCCATAGTCGGCTTGCCATCGGCGATAACCGTGCCCACACCCGTCTTGGTATAAAAGCCCGGTATCCCCGCCCCGCCAGCCCGAATGCGCTCTGCCAATGTGCCTTGCGGGTTAAATTCCAGATCCAATTCTCCGGCCAAAAACTGCCGTTCAAATTCTTTGTTTTCTCCCACATAGGAGGACACCATTTTCTTGATTTGGCGGGTCTCTAACAATAGCCCCAACCCAAAGCCGTCCACACCTGCATTGTTGGAAATCGCGGTAATACTCTGCGCTCCGCTATCCCTGAGTGCCGCGATTAAATTCTCGGGAATACCACAAAGCCCGAACCCCCCGGCCATCACCACCATGCCGTCAAAGGTCAAACCCTCCAAGGCTTCGGCGGCGGTTTTGTAAACTTTACTACTCATAAATTACCTCATTTTGGCTATGTTTAACAGGTCACAAGGAAATGCCAACTAGAAACGGCTACGCAGAACCACGTATGTTAAGCCTAACTCTAAATCGACCAATTGCTGATGAGGGGTAAATCGGCGTGCATCCATTCGCGTAAGCCGCCGTCCATATGGATAATGTTGGTAAAGCCGTGCTTTGCAAACAGGGTGAGGGCTTTCATACTGCGACCACCGGAATGGCAATGAATGAGATAGGGCGCGTCCCTGTCCAGCCGTTTGATGCGGCGCTCGAAAAATTCGCTCTCGCAATCCAGATTGACCGCGTCTTCAATATAGAACATCTCGAACTCGTCCGCCGTGCGTAAATCCAGCACCACCATTTCCGGTCGGCTTTCCAAGAGCTTATGGGCTTGCTTTGCATTTATGTGTGTCGGGTTCATGACAGGCCTGTATTACAGTCCTATCATATAAGCCTCATTTCGCGGGTAACAAGCTTGTTATTCTTTTGTGGTAGCGTGCGCCGTTAGGCCTGTTAGGGCTTTGGTCATTTTTTCGAGTGGCATGGTTGCTTTTTCTATGCCGTGGCGGTCTTTTAGATAGGCTGGGTCATTATAGCTAAGGAATACATTGCCGTCTTCGTCTTGCCAGGCCAAAGCTTTGACAGGTAAATCCAGCCCCATAGTCGGGTTTTCGTTCATCAATGGTGAGCCGATTTTCGGAGAGCCAAAAATCAGCAAAGTATTGGGCCGCATAGTTAGCCCCATATCTTTGGCATTTTGTTGGTGATCAACACGGGCAAAAACCCGCAAGCCTTTAGCTTTGATGGCTGCTTCCATCCTATCAATGGTCATATCAACGCTATTGGCACTGGTTAGGGTTATGATACCTGTGTTTTGCGAGATGCCCATTGGTATAGCCTCCGAAGCTTTATCATCGGCACTTGGTTCGCAAGCGACAAGTCCTGCCGCCAACACACCTGCCGTTACGAATTTCGCAATCATTTAACGGTTGGCAGTCCGGCTTTGTTCCAGCCTATCATGCCGCCGTCCATATGGGTGATACGAGAGAAGCCCTCAGCCTTGAAATGCTTGAGAGCCGCCGTCGAACGGCCACCGGAACCACAATGGATAAGATAATCCTTTGTTCCGTCTAGTTTGGCCAGTTCTGCGGCAAAATTCGCGTTTTTATAATCTATATTTATAGCACCATCAATGTGACCAGCAGCAAATTCTCGCGGCGTGCGCACGTCAATAACCGTTACTTTTGGGCGGCTTTTGATAATGTCCGCCGCTTCGGTGGCATTCACATGGGTGACCTGCATCATGGTAGCTGGTTTAGCCATTTTTTCCATACTTGGTTGAGATGTTTGCTGGGCTTGGGCTTTTGGGGCATCTGCTTGCGAGCAAGCCGTGAGAGCGCCGAGTGCGAGAAGGGTGATGAGTTTCGTATTCATGATGTTTCCTTTATGGTTTTTTGTTAAATGGGAGCGCGAGGCTCCAGAGTAAATGCGATGGTTTGTCCGTTTGGTATTCTGGTAGGCCAATGGTCATGCCGTCATGACCCTCTTTGGGTTGATCAATATAGGAGCCAAATATCCGGTCCCAGATAGACAGGTTAAACCCGTAATTCGAATTGGTCTCGCGGCCAATCACCGAATGGTGAACGCGGTGCATATCGGGGGTCACGAACACCATACGCACAATTCTATCAAGCCAAAGCGGTAGACGCAGATTGGCATGATTGAACATCGCCGAACCGTTGAGGATGATTTCAAACAAAATCACCCCGACAATATGCGGGCCGAGCAGGAGGACAACAACCATTTTATAGGCCATGGACAGCACGATTTCTACCGGATGGAAGCGGATGCCTGTGGTCGCGTCAATGTCCCTGTCTGCGTGGTGCATTTTGTGAAACGCCCAAATCATCGGAACTTTATGGGACGCCACATGCTGCCAATACACGGCCAAATCCAGGAGTATGGCAGAAATAATGATATGCGCCCAAAGTGGCAGATCGAACAGATTGAGCAAGCCCCAGCCCTGCCTGGCCGCATAAGCCGCCACACCAACCGCCGCGCCAATGGCTATGACCGCAAAGATTGCCCGCATGAGGACGGTGTAAATCACGACTATACCCAGATTTGTCGATATATGCAAAAGCCTGTTTTGGGTGCGGGCTTTGCGCGGGAACAAGGTTTCCAATAGCAACATAAGCACCAAGACACCGCCGAAAACCGACAGTCGGAGGAGGTTTTCATGCTGTGCTATATATTGGCTCATAAGGTTTTGCTTTGGCTATTAATCTGTTGCGCATTAAGTGGGTACGAAATCACGCCGCACAAGTCACGTCACAGAGACATTTTTTATCGTCACATAAAAGTGAGCAGTCTGTAACGGGGCGCGAAACAGACTGCTCGTGATAAAGGCCATGCCCCTACCAATTTGGTACTATTTTTTGCAGGTATTGATACCCAGTAATTGATAGGGCGGGCACCAGCCAGTTAAACCCGTCAACAATGGCACAACACCAATCCAGCCCCAAATAGTTTTCGGGCCGACAAAGACGAGTGCAATCAACACAAGACCAACAATAATGCGGATTATACGTTCCGGACTTCCAATATTTTTAGTCATAACAATCTCCTATTATTTCACAAATAATGCTGTACTAACCTCTTGCCTAGTTAAGCACATCTGCCGATAGTTGGCGACATTTTAGCCTGAGACATATTGTCCCTTTTTTAGAATCGTTTTAAGACTATATACTACCTACACCCATATGAGAGACTATTAAAGGACAATATTATGAGCGAACCAACACCTAAACCTATTGTTAAATCGTTTTTCGACCCTGCAACTAATACCATCACACATGTAGTTCACGACGCGGCCAGCCGCGAAGCGATAATTTTTGACCCGGTATTGGATTATTGCGCCGCTTCTGGCCACACCAATACGAAATCTGCGGATATGGTCATCAATTATATTGAGGGCGAAAACCTGAAAACAAAGTACATAATCGAAACCCATGCCCATGCGGATCATTTGTCCTCCGCGCCTTATCTTAAGGAAAAACTCGGCGGGCAAACTATGATCGGCGCCCGCATTGACGCCGTGCAAAAAGTGTTCGGCGACGTGTTTAACGCAGGCAAAACATTTGCCACAGATGGCAGTCAATTTGATGTTCTGCCCAAAGACGGCGACACATTCATGCTCGGCGACATGGAAGTCACGGCCATGCACACACCCGGCCATACACCCGCCTGTATGTCTTATGTGGTCGGTGATGCGGTATTTGTCGGCGATACTTTGTTTATGCCCGACTTCGGCACGGCGCGTTGTGATTTTCCGGGCGGTAGTGCAGAAACCCTCTATAATTCCATCCAAAAACTGTTCACCCTGCCCGACGAAACCCGTGTGTTTCTCTGCCATGATTACAAGGCGCCGGGTCGCGACGAATATGTATGGGAGACCACAATCAGCGAAGAAAAGCGCAATAACAAACATGTGGGCGGCGGTGCCGATATGGACAGTTTCGTCAAAATGCGTATTGAGCGCGACGCAAAGCTTGCCATGCCAAAACTGATACTCCCCTCCGTACAGGTCAATATGCGGGCTGGTGAATTTCCGCCTGCAGACGATAATGGGACTATTTATTTGAAAATCCCAATTAACGCGCTATAGGTTCAATATGCAAATATCAAAAATTACTGACCAGTTTTCCGTATCCCCGCAAATCAACTATAGCGATGTAAAGACTTTGGCGGATGCAGGATATACCTGCATCATCAATTGCCGTCCCGAAGGGGAGGAAGCTTCTCAGCCCCTATCCAAAGCACTCCTGAAGGCCGCCAAAAAAGCTGGGCTACATTACCATCATATCCCGTTCAAACCTGGCCGCGCTACAGCCGAAGACCGGGCGCGGTTCGCTGCTGCCCTTGACCAAAGCGATGGCCCCATCTTGGCGTTTTGCCGCTCTGGTATGCGGGCGCGCGCCTTGCATAAATCCATCACCAAAGGGCCAGGGTTTTTCGCGCGGATTTTCGGGAGATAGTTGTGGAGGATCCTGATTTTTGGCACAACAAATGGGAAACCAACATTATCGGCTTTCACCAAGATAGCTATCATAACGCACTGGTAAAATATTGGTCAGACTTAAATTTAGATAAAAGCTCTGGCGTTCTGGTGCCCCTGTGCGGAAAAACATCCGATATGACCTGGCTGGCCGAACAAGGCTATAGCGTTATTGGCGTCGAGCTGAGCGCCATAGCAGCCAAAGACTTTTTCGTTGAAAACAACATCCCATATGAAATGTCCACCACCGGGAAATTTCAAAAATACCAAGGCGGCAATATCACCATACTCGTCGGAGATTTTTTCGATCTGACCCGCGCCGACATTCCAAATGTCAAAGCCGTCTATGACCGCGCCGCCCTCATCGCTCTGCCAGATGAAATGCGTGCCAGGTACACTGGGCACCTGGAAATCATCTTGTCCAGAGGCACACATATCCTGCTCATAATACTGGCCTATAACCAGTCACAAATGGACGGCCCACCGTTCAGCGTCACAGGTAAAGAAGTAAATACAGCCTTCGGTACATGGTGCGAAATCAAACAGCTAGACACTGCCCCCCCAGAAGACTTCCGAGGTATAGAAGCAGTCGAGAGCGTGTACGGGTTAAGGGTAAAATAGTCCAAGCCATTTTTCAAATAACCTTATGCACCCCAAGAGTACTTCCTACGGGGCGCGACGCTTCGATGTTATAGTTTTGACGAGAGTCCAAGTAGCGCACAAGATGTGCGCGCCCC
>JALSHE010000119.1 GCA_026982415.1 Robiginitomaculum sp. | reverse complement strand
AAAAATGCCGAAGCCCAATTGCAATATGCGCTGGCCTACGGGTTTTATGGTCGCCATGTATCCAGCTTTACCGCGTGGCGCAAAAATCTGCCTAAGAAAATTTTAGCCGAAATAGACAAGGCGGCCATTATGGCACCGCAAGATGGACGCGTTCATGCCTTGAAGGGGGCGTGGCATTTGAATTTATTATATCGGGCTAGCGGTTTTGACGTAGAAAAACGTTATGGTGCGAATGCCCAATTGGGCGAAACATATTTTCAAAGCGCATTGGCAAAATACCCCGAGGGGGATATTATAATAAACGCAAGTTATCTCATGCTCAAATTTGTATTGGATCCGGAAATACAAGCTGAAACTACCAAGCAGGCATTGCAAAGTACACTCTTGAAATTAAAGCCAAAAAATGCGGTTGAGCAGCAAGTCATTACGCAAATGCAAAGTGTCTATGCTGGCTTTGAAACGGGAGAGGCGTTAAAACAGGCAGAGGCTTTCACCAATCAATAATACAGGTCGAATTATGCTATTGGCTGACCCAGACTATTCGCGCCATCCATTTTATTTCTTTTAGGGGGATTTCTCGGTCAGGTGTATTGGGCTTTAAAGATAATAATGACACGCTTTGGGAGTTCATTTTTTCAAACTCTTTGGCCATAATTTCGCTGGAACGGGTCTTGAGGATAACGCGGTCACCAAGCCCGATATTTGCGTTTGGCGAAATTATTACCCTATCGCCGTCTCGCAATATTGGTGCCATTGTGTCGCCGTTCACTTGCAGGGCAAATACGTGGTCGTCGCTAAGACCCGGTATGCGAACTTCGTCCCAACCCTCGCCAACGGGGTAGCCAGAACTATCAAAATACCCTGTCTCTGCTGCTTGTGCCAGGCCAATCAACGGCACATTCGCGCCCATTGGAATGCTGAGGCGCCCGGATTGGCTTTTGCTGGTTAGCGCGGCGAAATCCTCAAAACTAACCCCGAGCGCACCTAATACTTTTGACAGACTTTCGGTTGATGGCCATCGGGCTTTGCCATCACTACTGCTTCGCTTTGATTTGTTAAAGGTCGTTGGGTCAAGCCCGGCTTGCCGGGCAATGGCGGAGGGACTCATAGAAAACCTCTCCGCTAATTTGTCGAGCGCCGCCCATATGTCTTGGTGTGATAGCATGGTTCACTTCCTGCTTTTCTTTATTAGGAAAAAATACCTATCCCGTCAACACCTCTATGACCAGATACTTAATAGACGGTAAACCACCACGCGGTTATAAGGAGCCGGATGCTTGAACAACACAATGATATATTAACGGCGCTTTTAAAAGATGCGGCTCGCTCGCTGACCGCTTGCCGGGCTGGCATGCCCTATACGGACGGCATGCAAAGCTTAGTCACGGACGCCGAGGCTGCGCAGGCCCGTGGTTATTTCACGCCCGGAGAAGACGAACGCTTACGTACCGCCTATGCTCATTATCTCGGGGTTAGGGCGGCTTTGTGGGAGACCGTGCAGTCTTTGTTGCCTTATATTGAGCTACCGCGTAAGTTTAAGAAAGGGGATTGGCAGGCGCATTTGCGGGCTTTCGCCGTCGCCTTTTCTAGCGCCGCTATGTTGCTACGTAGCGGCTATTACTTGATTGATATGGCGGCAAATCGTCCAATTGTCCGCGCTAAACTCGACGAAGCCGAACCGCGCTACGGTATTGAGCGCAAACAATTCACCGAGATTTATGATAGCCTAATCTCAACCCGCCGCATGGCAAAATATTATAGCGCACTGTCATTTTTCCAGCGCAATGAAATTGAAATATACGGCGCACTTACGGGCGAATTTGCACCTGTTGCAGAGATACTTAAGTTCGAAGAGCCCTATTTCGAAACAAGGTTTAGGGGGCACGTAAAACGCAAAGCAAAATTTAATATATTCTCCCTGCGCCGGCGGCGCCTCTCTGCCGTGTCCAAAACCATGTTTTTTTTGTTCGAGGCAGTCGGCAGCGACATTTCTGAACTGAAGCAACCATTAGTGAAACCGCGCGGTGCGGGCAAGCGAGTCACAGACGAAGTGCGCACCGAACTTCTCCGCCTTGCCCAGCCGGGCGATGTGTTTGTCACCCGCCACGACGATGCTATGAGCAATCTATTCCTGCCAGGCTTTTGGCCGCACGCAGCCCTCTATATTGGTACGGACACCGAACGAGCTAGGGTGGACGTAGCGGCAAGCAAGCCGGAACACCAAAGCATACCCGGCGAGGTCCGGTTTTTAGAATCCAAAAAGGACGGCGTGTTGTTCCGCCCAGCCGAAGATACCTTACAAATTGATGCCTGCGTTATCCTGCGTCCGAAAATTAGCCCGCAAGATTTGCGCACCGCCCTAAACCGCGCCCTTAGCCATAGTGGTAAATTATATGATTTCGTTTTTGATTTCGCCTCCGCTGATAGGTTAGCCTGCACAGAGCTAATTTACCGGACTTATAATGGCTTTGCAGGTAATGGTGGGGCAGATATAGATTTTAAACTAGCTGAGCGCGCCGCCCGCCAATGCCTATCCGCAGAAGACCTGCTCAACCAAGCCGTCGGAAACGGCTGGTTTGAAGTCGTCGCATTATACGGTGTAGGGGATGATAAACTATCCTCCGGAGAAGAAGCCCACAAACGCTTGATTAAAAGCTATGATTACCGGGCGGAATAAATCCCATTTCGCAATTTTTGGAAATCCCAACAATCCCGATTGAAATTTGTGAAATCGTACCTATATATATCCTAACAATTGAAACAAATATAGAGGGGAGACTGCATGTCTGATTTTGCATCACAAATAGAAAAGTCTAAAAAAGAGGTGGCTGAAGCACAGGCCAAAATTGCTGCACTGTCTGGCAAGATAGAAACTGCGCGCACCAAAATGGAAGCGGGTAGCGATATTTCTATCGATATTGAAAACGCGTCCTTGGATGATGTTCACGCCCACGCCGAATTGATGAACGCCAATATCGCCGACCTTATATTGGGTCTGGATGATGTAACTTCCGGGTTTTCCAAAGAATTTGACGGCATGCGTTCCAAAACTGGCTGGGAAAGCTTTGTCGGCATTTTTTCCAAAAAACGCGCCGAAAGCATGCGCCAGGAACGTGTGCGCATGGCCAGCATTGATGACAAATTGCAAGACCTGATTGGTAAATCAAATGTCATCACCAAACTTTTGACCGACCAGCTTGATACATTGCAAACCCACAAAGAGCGGGTCGAGACCAATTTGACCCAGACCTTGGTTGACCGCGAAGCCGCCGTGAATGCGCTGGACGATCTGAAGACCGTCTTGCTCGACATGGATCCGAAAATTATCGAGCTTGAAAATAAAATTTCCGTGGAAACCAATGCTGGCAAACGCGCCAAATTGGAAAGCGAACTTGCAGACATGAACGGCAAATATAATGAAGCTGCCCAGATGGAACAGGTCAAGCTTGCCGAAAGCCAAACTCTTGAGCGCTATATTGAAAAGGGCAAATCCTGGGTCGATAGTCTGCAAAACCAAGCCGCCACACAAATGGTGCTGATCAACAAACTTAAGACCGACACCAAACAGCGCGTCGTGCTTTATGATGCTTTGACCAAGTCCCTCAAGACCGCACAGCAACAAGACGTAGCCCACCGGATTAACGAGATCGGTGTGCAAACCGACCAAGAAGCCCAAGCCGCAATGTCGGCCATTGGTGTGGCAACAAATTCGCGCATGGCCGAGATGATGGAGAGCCACGAAGACCATATTGTCTATGCCCGTAAAGTGCTGGAAGAAAAAGCCAAGGCCGACGAACGCTTTGCCAGACGGTTTGAGAAAATCGTCGAAATGCACGACAAAAATGCTTATGGACAAAGTGGTCTAGGCGGTGGATCTTAGGGGGTATATCGGTGACGAAAGCCCGCTCCAAAACTAGGAAATTTACAGCTAAAACCGTAAAAGCATCCGATGTCTTGGCCTTCGACCATAAAGTGCTGGAAGGCGCACAAGCCACACGGCGGTATTTTCGCAAATTTGAGCGGATTATTGGGCACCTCAAACAAGTAGCAGAACTGTCCGAAGCCGAAAAATTGGTCACTAACGCCGAATCAAAAATATTGCAAATGTATTTGCTCGGCCTGTCCTATACGTTCACTGCTTTGTCCTATAAGTTTCTCATGGCTAATCGGGTCGGGGGCAATATTGACACACTGCTCAGCATTGATAAAGCCGATAGCGGGTTTCCGATTTATGAGGAAATTCTGCACATGGCCGCCGATGCCTCGCAAGCGAAAAAGCATTTAAAATCCTTGCCGAGCCAAGAGCGGTTGAAAAAAGAAATGATCACCCATATTCTGTCGGAACACACGGCGCCGACAAAATTGCAATACGCTTTGTCCCAACGAATTTATTATGAATATCTGGCAGGCGCATCTTTGTTCCTGCCGGGCAATGACCCTCAAGGCATTTGGATTAGCGGCAAGCGTTCCCGCGACCACCGTAGCTATTTGGTACATTGGGCAAAATATGACAGCCAGACAAATGTACCCGCCATTTATATGATGGAGCTAGAAGATACGGGACGCAAAGCCTTGCCGCGCGACGAGCGGCGTTGGCCGCGTGTGCAAAGCCACCTCATGGCACAGTCCATGTCGTCTTTGAAACTGCTAACCATTGCGCGGGGTTTTGATCGTGATTTCGACGATCTGCATCCGAAATTCCTGCGCCGCTTCAACATAGGCCCCATGTATAGCCATAGGTTTACCGAGCAACACGGCCCTTTGCGAGATGTGTTGGCCGAAGCCAAAAGCGAGCCGGGGCTGGACTGGACATTGGCATGGACGGTAGAAAGCTTGGTGTCAGAAAGTACGACGACGGAAAAAACTGGCATGTTCAGCACGGCGCAAAGAGAGCTTTACCGCATTGACACAATGGACGCCGGGGCCGCCGAAGACGGGGCCACAGATATAAGCCGCTCTTTGATATTACCCCACAAAGCGTTTCAGGTCTTGGAAGAAAAGAACCCGCCTAGCCTACGGGATGTCCGCAAATATGTGGTCGGTAAAAACGCTAAAATTATGAGTTATAAATAAGAGGAATTATGTCCAACACTTCAGACCAGATGGAACTTAGAGAAGAGCTTATCCGCGAGAAATACGGGGCGGCGGAATTGCTGCTGGACGGGTTTGACCACACACCGCGCCTTGCCAAAAAAGCCGATACGAAGGCAAAGCCTGAACGCTCTTCCGGCATAGGCACAAGGCGCAGATTTCGCTCGACCACGCCCGGCCTCGTCACCAAATCCACGGCGCGCCCCGAAGGCGTGCATATTGGCAACCGCGTTACCACATCTACCGAAGACGACCCATTGGTCAGCCCTTTGCAAGCCAGCGTCCTGCACGGAATGCGCCGCGCTCTGGCGACCGCCATGTTGGTCTCGGATCAATACGCCGACCAGACGGGTCTCACCGAACTTATGAAAGATAATTTGGCAGGCTCATTGGCTCGGGGTAAGCAAATAGAATTTAGCGAGCTTCTGGCCGCGTCGTCCCTCATCAGCCTGCATGTTTTTGCCAATATGACCAGCTTCCTCTTGGCCAACACATATGCGGATAGCTCGGACATATCCGTGGAAATCGGCGAGGTCGAAGAAGTCCTGACCGACAACCCGCATTTGGCACTCACGGGTGCGCTGTGGGAGCTTGACCAAGACTTGGCTTTGTTCGCCACCAGCGACGATAAATTAATCCCCGTAGTCACGGCGTTCCTTGAGAAGCTTATGGAGAAAGTGTCCTTACGCGCCGCCAATACGCCGAGGCTGGAGGGTTTCACCGCCGCTAGTTACCGGGTCGAAGACGACGATTTCGAAATCGAAGGTTTCACCCCTGCGGCGCGGGGGAAGTCGACCACCCTGGTCATGACGTTTAAAAAACCGAACGAAATTGTTGGCAATCATATCGCCAAATACCAAGCCATGAAATTGTCCAAAATGCTGATGGCTTACGATTTTAAACGCAAGCTTAATCCGTTCGCAGAACTGGGCGGGTTTATCTTCACCTTTATGGGCGACGGCGCACCGGGCACAGGCAAGACCATATTAATCCAAATGATGGCTGGCTTGATAAATGATTACTGCGAAAATGCGGGCTATGTGTTTCGCTATCAAAACCTGTCCACGGACAGTATTGACAGCTATCAAGGCAAGTCGGCGCAAAACGCCAAAGCCTTTGTGAAAAACATCATCGACCCGGGTGTTATCGGCTTTGGCACTATTGACGATATTGACCAATTGGCCGGCAAGCGCGGCGATAGGCAGTCCAGCGCCGGGCAGTTGGAAATCACCGCCGTGCTGATGGAAAGCTTCGCGGGTGCAAACACCGTGGTGCGCGGTAATTGTACATTCGGGATGTTTTCCAACTATCCTGAAAACGTAGATGATGCCCTGCGCCAACGGGCAACGGCTCGCTTCCTCGTAGACGGCCCGCAATCCCGCGCCGACTATATTGATATACTGCATTTGCTCATGGGCAAGAACCACAACATTCCGGTGGGCAAGCACAATTTGTTCGAAGCCCAGCAGATTAAAAAAGCCGTGGCCGCCAGCTATGGCAGTCATGCCAAACCCCACGAGCAAGGCTTGCTCAATGTGTTTGACCGGGTTTCATCTGACATTGGCAAGCTAGACACCATCGCCAAGCTCGGTACATATCTTAAGGCCATTCAAGAGGTCGACGAGCGCTTCACCGGGCGGGCTATTAAAAATATCACAGACGCGGTTAAAGTCCGCGCCATGGATTTTGAACTGCCAGACGAGTGGATGGAAAATACGGAGGTTTTCCTAACCAAAGACTATGACACTAAACGCAATATGATATCTGAGCTGTCCAAACCCATCACCGTCGATATGGTTATCCAAGAAATAAACCGCTATGCCGACAGCGAATTTAGATATGCCGATAAGTCCGACGAAATTGCCATAGAAAACATGGTGCGCGATTTTGGCCGCCAAGAAGAAGCGAAGCGCAGATATGTGAAGGGTAAGAGATGAGGGGGGGCTTCACATCACATCCTCACCCCACTTTAGTGGGGGAGGTGCCGGAACGAAGTGGAGGCGGAGGGGGAAGCAACTATCGGCACCCACAGTTCTCTCGCAGGTATGCTAGCCGATTTTCTAAAATTTGGCACATTGTAATACCATTCATGGTCGCCGATAAATTTTCCCCCTCCGCCCCTAAGAAGGGGCACCTCCCCCGCAAGCGGGGTGAGGATTTTACGGAGCCGCGCCTATGATGCGGCTGTTGAAACATGGTCTGATTTTCGGTAATTTGGTCGAGGTGAGCTCGCCTGCTTTGGTGGGGCGGTATAACCGGGCGCTTGAACACCTTATTGGCAAGCAAACCAAATTGACCGAGTTTCATATCGATATTTCGGGCTATTCCCCAGAGATCGGCGAAGAGTTTGGCGATGATCTCTATCTCAACCCTAATGGCTGTAACCGGCAATTTATCCTGCTAACCACCGACCAGAAAACCGCGCCTTTACTGAACGCGCAGTTCTCAACTTCGCGCTCTATCTTGCGCAATTTCATCTATGAGAACGAGGAGGAGTTGTTCGCCCTAACGGCTCGCGAAGCGGTTGCGGGGGAAATGATGAACTCGGTCTACCAAGTGACAAGCCCGGCGGATTTGTTCCAGATTAATCAAGTCGACATAGAGGCCGACACCAT
>JALSHE010000118.1 GCA_026982415.1 Robiginitomaculum sp. | reverse complement strand
CAATTCCGGTCGGTACATTGAGCGTTGCTGCGCCCGCCTCGCCTTTGGCATTTCGCCCCTCATGTTCAAAATTAGGCTGGCCGATAATGAAATCACAAGGCGCGTTATTGGTGGTTGGTTTTTCATTCCAGATCATCAAGCGGTGATGGCCTGTATCACAAACGATAAATGGCCCTTCTGGGCGTACAAGCAGCGAACCACGCGGGCCAAACATTGTAGTGCGGTTTGGCGCAATAGGCTCCGCGAGCGGCATTTCAGCGTTTTTACCGCCAAGTATGAGGCTCGGCCCGGATTTCTCTAGCATAGGCTGTGGTACGCGCTCTGGCCCTGTCTGGGGCGCAGGCGTATTACGGTTAAAGGCTAAAGAGACTTTCATATTATAGCTTTCTTTATAGCTTTTTGGGCATTACCGCGCCAACCTGACTTCTACCCTGCCGTCGACAACCCGCACCGCATGAGGCGATAATTGCACTTCGGGCGCGGTTAAGCATTCACCAGACTGCAAATCATACTGAAAACCATGATGAGGGCAGGTCAAAATACCGTCCACGATTTCGCCTTCGTCTAAAGGTAGGTCAAGATGGGCGCAGGCATTTTGGAAACAAGATACACCGTCACCGCTTTTAGATAAAAGAATGTTCTCTCCGTCCAGCTTTAGCTGTACAATGCCGCCTTCGGGAATGTCATCCAGCGTGCCAGCTTCTAGCCAGCCCCCTTTCTGGTTTACTGCAAATGGCGAAACAAATTGCACCCCGCCATTGGCGTCAGTCGGCGCGGCAAGACCCTTGATCTGCTTAATTTCCGTGATTTCCGGGCAATGGGCTTCAATGGCTTTTTTAACGCCCGCATTGAACGTCAGCATAGAGGCCGGACAGCCGTCACAAGCGCCAATAAAACGCACATCAACACGGTTTGGCGGTTTGACCGCCACCAAGAGCACATTTCCGCCGTGGGAGGCCAGCATGGGACGGACGGAATCGAGGGCTTCCTCGACGCGTTCTTGCAATGAAGGTTTTATCAGTTCGAAATGCCGCAATACCGCATAGACGACTTCATCATTGAGCGCGGCCCGCAGAGCAATCATGGCCAGCGGTTCCTCTTTGACCGAGCGGATCAGCCGCCGAAACGCTTCGGCATGCAAATCATCAACCGAGCTACGGTAAGCCTTCACCGCGCCTTGTTGCACTTCGTCCCAACCGTCAAACACGGTTTCAAGGCGCGTTATATCCTGAGCGAGCTCTTCCAGCGTCGTTTCTTGCGGCATTTTTAAAGTGGCTTCGCCCATAATATTTTTGGCCTATGCGTATTTAAGGTTTTTAAACAAAAGCGGCTGCAAGGCACCGCCAATCAAGCCGGCAATCGCGGCACTGCCCCAAAGCGGCAAAGTGGTTAGCTTCACTGCCGCGATTAAAATAACCGCTGTGACAGTAATGCCGATCAATGCCTGGCGTATTACATGGTTTCTATTTGCGAAAAGACGGCCCTTAAGAAACAAGCCAATAGAGGTAAAAATCATATCAAACATATCATGCTCCCTTTACAAAAAATAGACGACCGCAAGGCCGATAAAAACGCCGGCAATACCGGCAATGGGGCCGTAAAAACCGCCCATCCAACTGGCGACGCCATAGCCAATATGTTTGCCGCCGACGATCATGCCGCCGATCATGCCGCCAATGACCGAGGCTATGATGCCTGCCGCCAAGGCTATGAGTAAAACTGAAATAGTCATAATGTGTTCTCCCTAGTTAATTTAATAGTTTCAATGTGTTACGCCGATTGGCTTTCCCCGTTAGCGTTAGAATTTGCCGCTTTTGAAGTATCCGTATTTCCCTTTAACTCGGCCAAAACACCTGCGACCACTTCGGCGTTTTGTGCGCCGTTATGAGCAAGAAATACGCCGTGGGCTTCTTCATAAAACTCTATTGCTTTGGCCATGTTTTTCTGATTGCCAGACTCCGGATCTTCCGGATCATCTGGCAGGTTTAAAAGGCAATTGGCTTTATTGGATATTGTGTTGGCGTATTCAAACGGCGTGGTTTGCAGTGTTCTCACTTTAAGAGCTTGATCATAAGCATCAAGCGCCCGCAAATTATTCTCCACAACATGGCTTGATGATGAGTATTGCAGGGCATTGCCAAGGTTGTTTTGCAGCATGGCATATTCGGTGGGATGGTCGATAATATTGACCACCGTAAGACCTTCTTCGAACGCTTGCACCGCCAAGGCTTCGCGCATTTTTGAACGCTGGTCGGTAAACGGCATAGACAAAAAAGCGGTCGCTAAATTATTTTGTAGGATCGCAAATTCTTTCGGGTATTTCTTTTTGTTAAATGTGCGCAGCGAGCGCTGATAGGCCGATATAGCGTCCGTAATTATGGCTCGGTTCATCCCGCATAAAGTTTGGATTACCAAACCCAAATTCATTTCCGTTTCGGCCAGTTCTTCGGGCGTGCCGTGGTCTTTGAAAATGGCGCGCGCCGCCTCGTAGCACTCGCGTGCCCGCTCTAAATACTCACTGGAATTGGTTGGGATGGCTTGCAGAGCCGTCGCCATACGGGCTTCGATCCGGGCGTGGAGTAAAAACTGCTCGGGCGGACATTGCGCCAAAGATTTTTCGTACAGGTCAACTGCGCTTAAAATTTGTTCCGGGGATTTTGGCTTGGCCTGAATACCCATGGCTATTTCCATCAGCATTTCAGATTTTTCAGCCGCGTTGGCGTCTTCGCTCTCAACCGCCTTAATTGCGGCCTGCACTTCTTGTTCGACACGACTTGCCACTATACCCATTCTCCCTTTTAGCCTTCTTGTTTTTTACTGGTCTTGGAGGCCTAAGAATTTGAATAGCAAGAGAATTTGGAAGTGTCTAGTAGTTTATCTAATTGTAAACTTAGTTTGCGGCTTTAAAAAGGGCGTCAGCTTTCAGAGCCGCCATGTCCTGATCCCAAGACACATCAATGTCTCTCTCTTGAAAATCATCAAGACCATGCTCTCTAAAAAAATCGGGCGCAATAATAACGCGGTCGCCAGAGCTGTTTCTTAGCTTGAGCAAATAACCGCCGCCCGATGTGTTGCGCACGGGCATGATGTAAAGATGATCATCGCGGTTTAAGAGTATAACTGCGTCTAGGCCTGCAAAGTATTTTTCATAAAGTGCACAAGAAAGATATAGGCTACCGCGCGTTAAAACAACACTACTTCCAGTAGACGCTTTATTTGGCATTGTAAGCGTCAATATGTTTAGCTATCTTTTCAACAACAATTGCCGCAGATTTTTGGGCAATATCTGATAGCTCCAAGCCAAGTTCCAATGATTTTGCCTCAATCAAATAAACGGTAACGTCTTTTGGAAATTCATCTTTGAAAATTTGGCGGCCTGAATAGAGCGCGTGATCCCAGCGAAAATCATGTAGATTAAAACTGCCGGGCGGCTTGCCTTCCATTTCATGGCCGGGCACTTCAAACACCGCGCCCGGCTCCGAGCCAGTATCGCCAGCATCTATAATTATGAGGCTATCAGAACCGCGCGCCTTAAACATCACGCCCATACCGTCCGTACCTGCGTCAAATATTTGCACATCGCCAAGATCAGTGTTTTGGTATTTTTCCAGTAGCAAGCGCACAACTATTACGCCTACGCCATCATCACTTCGGTTAAGGTTACCGCACCCAATTATTGTCAGCATATGTTTTATATCCGCTGCTTTATATCCGCCATAAGCGGCATGACCATTCAGCTTCGACAGGTACATCAAGCTCGGGTAGTTCGCAATAGCGGCGGTGCACCAGATAATACATACAGGTTTCGCAGGCTTGTTCAATATCTTCATCTTCTATGGGATAAAGTGTAAAACCACCAATGATAAGACGTTGCTCAAGGCTACCATCACTTTCCTTTAACCGCTTAATCACGTCCAAAATTTGGTCTTGTTCATAAGCGCGCGGGAACACTTCCGCCTTAAGATCGCCTTTAAGCAATTTTTCGGCTTGCTTTCTGATTTTATCATCATCGTCCGACATAAATTTTCCCCATTATATCTTCCAGAGACGACACCACCAATTTGGTTCTACAGGTACGGAGAGTTCGGGGAGGTCACACCATTTGCGGTGCACTAGATAATATATACATTCTTGGCAGCGCATTTCATCTTCGCCGTAAGGATAATCCGTAAATCCGCCAATGACGAGGCGGCCTTCAAGATCATCAGGCTCTAGCGCGCGCAATTCATCGAGCAATTTTGAAAATTCCACAGCAGTTTCAGGAAATGGCTCAGTTTGGGTTTTTAGCCCGTCCGCCAGCATTTCTTCGATCTCTTTAAGGACCGTTTTTGAATCTTTGTCTGGTATAGCGCCCATTATAGAGCCTTTCATTTTCAACGAAACGGGGCGCACCTAAGGAGCGCCCCGATCAAATTCGTTTAGTCTGATACTATGCGAATGAACAGAGCTTATTAAGCTGTTCTAAATCGAGCAAGTTCCTCACCAGTTTTCGCATCATGCGCATGCACTGTACACACCAGACAAGAATCGTAAGAACGGCAGACATGACCAACTTCTACAGGGTCGCTTGGATCCGCAATCGGCGTGCCAATAAGCGCTTCTTCAATCGGGCCGCGCACATCATCGTCCGTCCGCGGGCCAACATTCCATGTTGTCGGCGCGATAATCTGATAATTTTTAATCTTGCCGCCTTCAACTTCAATCCAGTGACACAAAGCGCCGCGAATAGCTTCGGTAGCGCCCCAGCCCTGACCATCTTGTTCGGTAGGCTTGATATACCAATCATCATTTAAGCGGAATTCGCGCAGAATACGTTCCATCTCGCGGTAAATCTTCACGCCTTCATGCATGCGGGCAAAGTGGCGTAGCATGACGCTCGCGCCGCCCATTCTTTTGTACATATCAAGAACGAGAGGGTCTGTATGTTGCCAAGACTCGCCGTGGTCACCACCAGCAACCAATTGACGGGCAATCGCGCCTGCTTCTAAGCGGCCATCTTCAGCATGAGATACAGCCGTTGACCATGAATACTGACCCGCATGATCCATTGTGTTTTTCATGGTTGGTTTTGTGGTACGGTCAAACGGATGTTGGCCAGACGGTTCATCATACCACGCATGTTTTACATCTTCGCGGGTGTGGATTTGATCCATTAATTTATGGGTGTCGTTTTTGCCGTCATACACGCCGCTTTTCATAATCATTGCCGCATTACGGCCTGCGATGGTTGGTTTATTATATTTGTCTTCGTGAGGCAAATATCCCCAAGTGACGTATTTACCATGACCCTGGCCATATTTATCAAGGCCGATGTCTTTAGACATACGCCAGAACATACCCAAATCTGAATTGGCATGGTTCGGACTTTCGTCTAGCCAAGCCATGAAATCATCATAGGATTTAATTTCCTCATAGCGCTCTAGCGAACAGCCAAGCCACATGGATTCGAGCCAATTTTGCTTGAAGTGTTCAAGAATTGACCAAGCCCGCGTTACATCGGTGAGGGTTGGCGCGCACATAACGCCGCCCGGTACCATATAGCTAGAGTGTGGCCATTGTCCGCCAAGCAAAGCATAAATCTCAACAGGGCGGCCTGAAATGGTCACGCCGACTTCGTAATTTGTACCCGTGAATGGAGCCCAACGCTTCACAGCTTCTTCGTAATATTTACTGCGCTTATAGTTCTTGTTGGTATAATCGATCATGAACAGGCCATAATGATGGCGCGGCAGGCTTTGCAAGCTTTCTGCAAGTTGGCCCATATTACGAGCAAGAATAGCGTTACGCGGCACTTCTGTACCCCACGCCGTATCAAGCGCCCATGATGCACAGGTCAAATGAGATGCCCCACAAATGCCGCAGGCACGCGGCGTTACAACCAGACCGGCTTGCGGGTCTTTGTCCTTTAAGATGACCTCAAAACCGCGAAATAACTCCGCGCTGGCCCAAGCATTGACAACAACGCCGTCTTGAATATCTACCCGAATATCGAGATCGCCTTCAACGCGCCCAACTGGAGAAATATCTAGTGTCTGTATAGCAGGATTAGCCATAATATATTATCCTTTCAAAGAATTCTGATGTGCCGTGATTAAACGACGAACATGTCTTGTTCTGCCCATTCTGGCGATGCGGATTTAGCTGCACCCGTGAGCTTGATATAACCTTTTTTGTTAACGCCCGTTGGCAGGTCTTTGGGAACGCCCATGACCGTCTGGGTTTTAAACAATGTCCCCGGCGCCAGATCAAAGAACGGGAATTCCGGCTCCGTACAGCCAAGACACGGCATTCCAGCGCGGGTTTTGGAAGACTGACGGTTCCACAATATCCGGTTACACGGACTGTGGGTCATCGGGCCACGGCAGCCAAGGTCATAGAACAGGCAGCCTTTACGCTGACCAAATTCCGTTGCAGACACCTTATAAGCGAAGTGCATATTGCGCGTACAGCCAGTTTGGGTGAAGCTAGAGAAAAATGTTTTAGGGCGTTGGAACTCATCAAGAGTTAAATCGCCAGCACGGCCAGAGGCAACCGCAACTAAGATTTGTGTAACCCAGTCTGGATGAGCTGGACAGCCCGGAATATTAATTACAGGCAGACCTGATTTAGAGACAAAATCTGACCCTAAGAAACCGCCGCGCTCGCGCTTTAGGAATTGCAGGCCGTTTGATTCTGACGGGTTTGGCGCCATGGCAGGGATACCACCATATGTGGCGCAATCACCGAGGGCGACAACAAATTGCGCCTTTTCTGAAAGAGCCTTAACCCATTCTTTCATGGGCTTGCCCGCGAAACGATTCCATTCGCCCGTGCCGTCCGGCGCGTTTACAACACTGCCTTCAAACACGAAGATATCGAGGTCGGTCTCGCCAGATACGCACGATTCCATGAGAGCCTTCATATTATCACCAAGCTCGACGCCAAGTGATGGATGCCACAATATATTGATGCCAAAATCAGTCACCAAATCAACCGCACTGGGTTCCTCGGCATTTAGAAATGACATTGTATTTCCTGAACAGGCTCCGCCTTGAAGCCATAGTAAATTGGCCATAATTACCCTCCTATATGTTGCTAGCGTCTTCCAAAAGTTGGTGCTGGAACACACTTATGCTTCCACATTAAGCAAAACAGCTCCAATTCACAAGCCAAGCACATTTACAGTTGTCTATGCTTTCGTCATGTCTTGGAAAACATTCAACTAAATCAATGCTTTAAAATACTTGTAGCAGTAATATTTCTATCAAATAATTGGTAGTGCAAACTTACTTTGCAGTGATTTTGCAAACAACATATTCACAAACCGTGCCGACAAGTGTTTAGCCGTGCCGATTTCCGCATTTTGGGCATTCGATTTCGAGCAAATACCCAAACCATATGCCTTCGCAGCGCGAGCACCAATGGCCGGATAATTGCTCTTTGGGAAGGCCGTATTTATAGCCCATATTCCCCTTGCCTAAATCCTTATAGCTCTTGCCCGCAACTTGCGGCGAAACGCGCGAGTGCGGGAAGGCCACAACACTAGTATCCGCCTTGTTGTTTCGCTTTTTTTTATCATCATTACTCATGGCGCGCTTAACTCGTATTGGCGAGTTGGTAGCGTTTGATTTTGTTGGCTAGGCCAACCCTAGAAAGCCCTAATTCTATTGCGACTTTGCTTTGGTTCCACCTTAGTCTTCCAAGCGCTTCTTTCACCAAATGCTTTTCTAAGCTTTCGACTTTTTCTTTTAA
>JALSHE010000117.1 GCA_026982415.1 Robiginitomaculum sp. | reverse complement strand
GAGTCAAGCCACAGGTTTAGCCAATGGTTTGCCGCAGGAAAACGATTCTGTCTATGGGGAAATTATGTTGTTAATCTCTTTTGGAGCAACTCTATTTCGGCTTACGCTTTTTACGCTTTAACTTAGCGCCAGCACCAGCATTATTATTTTCGCCGTTTTGGCTATCTCCCTCTTTCTCCTTTGCGGCTCTGGCGGCGGCGCGGGCGAGTTTCTTTTTGTGCGGTTTTTTCTTTTTGGGGGGCTGTCCATTTTCAGCTTGGTCTTGACCCGAACGTGCTTCTGTTTGTTTCTCAAATGCAGCTTGTTTAGCGCGGCGCTTGCGGCCTGCTCTGGGGCCGTCTGTTTTACGCGGTCGGTGTTCGCCTTTAATATATTTACCCGTCGCGCGTTGCTCTTTGCGGGGGTCGACCAAGCCCTCTGGGCGGTGGGGTAACATTTCGACCTGCATACCAGTGTCCAACATCATATCCGCGCCAATGGCTTCCAAAAATCTGTCCACGCCCCGAAAAGAAAGTTCTAAATAAGTCTCGTCTTCGCGCACAACAATGCTGCCAATATCGCGTTTATATTGGTCACCGCCGTGCCGTAATAATGGCAGGAGAGAGCGCGGCTCAATTTTTTGTTGACTGCCCGCAGATAGCCTAAACCAGACCCCGTCTTGGATACCGCCGCGTTTTGCCTTTGCCGGATTGGGCATTTTCGTATCGACCACACCCAGTTCTTCGGGGGCAGAAAACCCTGTTTTATACTGGCGGACAAAGGCAGCCGCCATTTGCTCCGCGCCGTAGCGCTCTATCAGTGTTTGCGCCAATGTGTATTCTTCCGCAGACATTGCCTCGCTCAAAACCTTATCCGTCAGCAGACGTTCTTCGTCGCGGGCATGGACTTCGCTAGCGGACGGCGGATTACCCCAACTGGCTTCAACCTTGGCGGAGCGCAAGAGACCTTGCGCTTTTTTTTTGGCTTTAACCGGGACGATAAGAATACTGACGCCCTTGCGCCCTGCCCGACCAGTACGGCCCGATCTGTGCAGCAAACCCTCGGCGTTTTTCGGCAAATCTCCGTGAATGACCAAACCCAAATTCGGCAAATCCAGCCCGCGAGCCGCCACATCCGTAGCAATACAAACCTGTGCCCGCCCGTCGCGGAGGGACTGTAACGCATTGCTGCGTTCTGCTTGACTAAGCTCGCCCGACAGCGCCACTACGGAAAATCCGCGATTGCTGAAACGGCTGGTCAAGCGGTTGACGGCGGCACGGGTGGCGCAAAACACAATCGCCGTCTGGGCATTATAATAGCGCAGCACATTGACAATGGCTTTTTCCTGGTCGTTCTGATTGACCATAAATGCGCGGTATTCAATGTCCACATGCTGTTTGTGCTCAGAGGCAGTATTGACACGCACGGCGTCATTTTGAAATTTTCGTGCCATGCCCAATATTGATTTTGGCACGGTGGCCGAAAATAATAAAGTCTGACGGTCACGGGGCGCACCCTCTAATATACCCTCTAATTCTTCGCGAAAACCCATATCGAGCATTTCGTCCGCCTCGTCCAAGACCAGCGCGCGAAGCTCGTTCAGCATGAGAGATTTTCTTTTAATATGGTCGAGCAAGCGCCCGGGCGTACCCACAACAATATGCGCCCCGCGCGATAATGCTTTGCGTTCAGTGCGCATATCCATGCCGCCGACACACGAGGCAATTCTGACACCAGCCTGGGCGTAGAGCCATTCAAGCTCCCGTTTGACCTGTAAGGCCAGTTCACGGGTCGGTGCAATCACCAGCGCCAGTGGCAGGCTATTTCGGCGAAAACTCTCATCATCCCCAAGCAAAACCGACGCCATAGCAATGCCGAACGCCACGGTTTTACCCGAACCCGTTTGCGCCGAAACCAGCAAATCTTGGCCAAGAAGCTCAGGGGCTTTCACTGCGTCTTGAACCGGAGTCAAAGTTTTATAGCCGCGCGTTTGGAGCGCCTTAGCAAGCGCCGGATGGACGCCTTCAAAATCTGTCATGTTGTTGCCTTTCGGATGCGCAATGATGCGGCGCAGAGCCTATGTGAAGTGCGGCAAATAAAATAAACCGCAAGCGGCTGTCCCTATAGAGCCTGAGCGCGAATGTACAGAACCGAATGTATGTGGCACACATGTTTGTACAAAAGAAAACAAACTTCTGTAGGGTGCATAGAGTTCTTGCGAAATGCACCCTCACGCCGCGCAAGCGCCTGCGCTGCGGGGCTATTCCCTGCTGTCACTGTCAAGGTTTTCCCAAACTCACTTTGGTCGATTTTACTGTAGGGTCATTGGGCGCACCGTATCTTAGCTGTGCATAGCTGCCTTTCGGCAAATTCGCGCCTGCAAGCACTTGCTTAATCGCAGCATAGACCTTGTCCGCATCCTGCCCGTAAAGATAGAGCGTCGCACCGCCGTCGCCGTATTCATCACCGTCATATTCTCCGGCTTGTGTCGACTGTAATACAGTATCCACTTGCCGCCCAAGTGCCGATATAGCCTCTCGTTCCGCAATGCTTCCAAACTCTGATGAAAGTGGTACGATAATTTTCACACTATGCTCGCTCATTTCAACCTCACTTTCTTTTGATACATTTTCTGTCTTTTGGTTTGTCCGCAAAAAAGCTTCATCAGAGGTCTGCGCTGAACACCCTGCACCCCATAGGCCGACTAACATGAGGTTGATTACAGGCAGAGCGGATAAATTTTTCATGTTCTTTTCAATATAAATCATTAAAGGTAACATATTCGGCATAGGGGCTGTCTTCGGTGATTTGCTTGCATTTGGTGACGACGGTTTTTTCTTTGGTCAGTTTGGGCGCATTTTGAATGCCGTCAAGGCTTTCCAGTGTCCGGCAAAACGCAATGTCGAGCTTTCTTAAATTGGGCAGGTTTTCTATGCCTTTTAAAGATTTAAGTTTGCCATAGCTTAGAAAAAGACTTTCAAGTTGCGGCATGTCAGCAAATATTTCCATTGTTTCAAAAGGATGTTTTTCGAGGCCAAATTGTGTAATGGTTTTGGATTGCAAAATAGATTTTGCTTTAGTTCGCCACGTCAATCCCACACACCAGAGGTTGGGAAATGTGGAGAAATCAGGAGATTGCGTAAAGGATGTGTCCAAAGAAAGACATTCCAGACTGTCCTTGATATATACAAGCGGCCGCAAATCTTTGACTGTGGGAACTTGGATATCTACATCACGAATGCCAAGGCCTTGCAGTTTTTCTAAAAAATCAATATTACATTCCGCATAATAAGAATAGTTTAAAAACTCAATATTCTCTTTTTTGATGATCTCAATAAAATCGTCATCCCATTCCTGATGTATCATCAAGCCTCTTACATTGCCGACAGGCAAGCCATCAGGACTGGTGCCGAGCCAATAATCCAAATGCGTATTTTTTACTTTCTCAAACATTATCCAAACAAGTCCTTATATTTATTGTACATCTCCAGCCGCGCTTTACCAATAGGGTTCACCAAATTTTCAAGCCGGTCTGTCGTAAAACCTTTCTCAACTCTCCTACCCAAAAACTTCTCAATCTGTACCTGCTCGGCGATTTCTCTTACTGTTTTAGCATCAAGGCCAGGAATATCCACATCTATTTTCTTAAACAAAATCTGGCCGCCATCAGCAACCCGACCCCCATGTTGAGCCAATCTCTTGGCAATGTCTTTGGACTGTCCAATGTATTTTTTACCTGTAGAGGTGGTAAACTCATAAATGCCCGCCACATTTTTGGCTGCGCTAAGGTCGCTTTTGTCCAAAACCTGCCATCCATCAGCGATTTTGCTGGATCTTCTCGCAGTAACGGCCACATCCGCCACTTCATCCGCATATTTTGCGGCTTTGATGCCGAGTTTTAATTACGGTAATTCGCGGATAAGCAGCGAGTATAAGCCCCGCCGTTACGACGGGGCTTCGAATTATGCGTTTGATAAAGTTCGGATTTCATCCAAAGTCTGATCACGCAGGAGCTTGCCGTCTCGCCAAACATCTTCGAGCAAGTTTTTTCTTGTGCCCAAATCTGAATTGCGGATGGTTTTGTATTTGCCCTTTTCCTTGACCAGAGCTTGCCGCCCGCGTTTTGATGATTTTCCTGGGTCTGTGATTGGGTCTTTGTAGACATCATGCCATTCGCTCTCGCCTTTAAACTTAATCGCATTGGCCTTCATGGCCCAGTTCATGGTGTCGCGGTGGATGTCGCGTTGTAACAAGGCACCGCCCATACCAAACGCAATGTTCTCGGCACTCCAACCTTTCTTTTTGAGGCGTTGTAAAATTGCCTCGATGGATAAGGCATGCACACCATCGCCCTGTATCACCCGCACATAAGCCGGCAGGACTTTATAGCCGCGCGTGTTGATGGTGAAGCCAAAAATGTCACCGAGGCTCTCGACCACATCAACGCAGACTTTAATCGGGTTGCCGCTATCGGGGCGCACGACCAGTGTGCCGCCGTTGTCCATGACTTGCTGCTTGAGGGTTCCGCCCCAGATTTTCTTGACGGCACTGAACAAATCATAGCTGTCCGAGACCACAGCAAAGATACGGTCTTTGCCGCCGAATTGCTCAATCATATTGGCATAGGCTTCGGTTTCGCGCGCTTTGCCCCAAGATGTCATGGTGGAATGCTCGGACGCAGGAATAGAAAATCCGGCCATATCTGCGCCGTAGAATGCTCGTCCGGCCAACAAAGCACTGACCGTGTCAGTACCTTGGAAATTGACCAAGTGCGCAAGACCTCCAAGAGATGCGGCCTCGTAGGATGTTGATCCTCGTGCCCCAAAATCGTGCAGTTTGAACGGCAATTCAGCTTCGGGGTTTTCACAGGTTTTGCGCAAATATTTCCCGATGATTTGCTTAACTGTCCAAGACAATGTCGCTACCGTCGTCGGATACCAAACCGCCCGCAAAAGCGCCGTTTCAATATAACTTGTCAGCCACGGCACGGCAGGGTCGGTGTTCTCAACTTGTACGGCGGCGTTTTTGATGGGCATGATTGTGCCCTCTGGCACGGCTTGAATACGCACAGGCAAAACGCCTTTGTGTGTCTCCAAAATATGCATCCAGCCTTTGCGGTTAAACGGAACGCCGTGGGCTTCCCACAGGTCTTCGGCGTAGTCGATTTCTTCGAGGGTGATTGCGCGAGATAGATACCGCTTCAAATAAGCCTGTAGCCCAAAGAAAAGCATATTATCAAAGTCCCCGCCCCTTGCTTCGATATAGCTAGACACATATTCCGTGCCCGGTGGGTATTGCAAATAATGGGATGCCTTATAGCTATCCACATCGGTTAAGAGTGAAAATTCACCTGGTTGCCATTTTGTGTTTTGGTTCGTCATGCCTGATCTCCTCTGGCGTTATGTGCTTTGGACACCCCAAAGCACGGGGTTTTACTGAACACTTATAGGACTCCACCGTCCAGCATTTTATTGATAATAAAATAATGGTCTTCAAACACCATTGTCGGGTCTAATTTGCCCAGCGCTATCCATTCTGCCTGCACCGCATCATCACTGCCAATCACTTTCATAAGCTTTTTAGCGTTTGGTAGTTTGAACAAAAATGCATGGGTCACGGTATAGCCGCGTACACTGCGCTTGGGATCGTCGAACACTTCGCGCCCCGCCAGAAAACCTTTCAACTTGCCCATAGGGAATTGCCCGTGAGCGTCCGCTAATTTGGTTTCTTCCTTTAACTCACGAATGGCATTGTCCAGCAAGGTCTGGTCGTGATTAACGAACCCGCCCGGCAAAGCCCACTGGCCCATGCCCGGATGCCCGCCGCGTTTAATCATCAAAATATGCCCGGACTGCACAACCAACGCATCGACCGTGACAAAGCTCGGTGGGTAAGGCGCATTTTGCCAGCTGGCTTTGTGTTCACGCACCCAATCCGCCTCTTCGCGCATACGTTTGAACGGAGCGCTCATCATATAATCTTTCATATATGCATTGATTTCAGGTGGGCAAATATCATGGGGAATGGTCGGCGCACCCGTAAAATACTGGGCGCGAATATCGGTGGCATTGAACACCCCGACCTCGTGTTTGACATTAACACTGTCCCACTGGGGGAATAATTTGAGATAATAGGAAGTTTTATCCTTACTATGACCGATAAGCCCTATTTTTGGGTTTTCCAAATCCAATTTTTTAACGGTTTCATCCACCAGACGCTGAACCTGCGCCGCCCAACCATCATCATTATAAAGCGTATCATTGAGGGGTTTAAGGATTAACCGCCCGGTCGAAACCTCATAAGGATAAACCTTCTCTATCATCTTAGCGCGCTCAGCATAACTCCACGGGTCGCGCAAAGAGGCCGAACGGTTGGCCGAACCTATAGGCACCAAAACATGCTGGGCTTGCTCAAGCGCCGCATCGACCACAAATTTATGACCCAAATGAAACGGCTGAAACCGTCCAATAAATACAAGTATATCGTAAGAAAAATCAGTCATATGCGTCTCCCGCAAATATTAGAAGCAGTCACCCTGCTAATGTGTACACGGACATCCCGTGTGATGGTTATATAGGGGTTTTGGAGTGAGGGTGCAAGGTGCAAAAAATTTTCTCCTCTCTCCTTCCTCCGTTCTTTACGGGGGAAGAACCCTCTTCTTAGAGAGGGATGGGGGCAGAACTTACAGTCCGGCACTGGATTAGAGGTAGTCCCCCATCGACCGCCAAGAGGCGCTCACTTCCCCCGTAAAGAACGGAGGAAGGATAAGGCGAGAGAGTTTTATTATCGATATAGCTAATCCACTTATTTGTGATTCAAATTGTGTGTTTTGTGAAGAGTTGTTCGATTGAGCATCTGTGTTTCTATATATGCTTTTAGCCTGCGCCCATTTTCCTTAAAGGCGGCTTCGCACTGTTCTATCGGGTTTAAATCTGGTGAGTTTGGGGGTAAATATTCAAGGATATATCCCGCATTGGTTATAGCTTGTTGGGTGTATTTTTCTCTTTCGGCGCACTTTTTTGGGATGTTTAAGGGTTTTTTTATATGTCACTCCAAGTCTTTTAAGCGCCAGATGAATAGCATTGGTGACAACTCCAAAACGCTCGGCGCGTTCATACTGATAGGCATCGGGGAAATCGCGTACATCTTGAGCCAAAGCTTGCAAGTTAATCTTGCGTTTGCGGGAACCCGATTGGCCTGGCTCAAGACGCCTGTTCCAACGGGTTAAAGAGGCCCGACCAATATTGAAACGTTGCGCCGTCTGCTCAAGCGTCAACCCTTCCTTCGCACGTACATCAAGAATATGCGGCGGAATTTAACTGGATATGTTATAAAAACGCTCTAAACCAATATTAAATGGGTAGGGCGTACCAATTGCAACGCAGTGCAATATTTTCCGCAGAAAATATTGCGGTTTGAATCATACCCTAAAAACGAACAAACCCCGCCAGTGGCGGGGGTTATTTGGTTGCGGGAGTAGGATTTGAACCTACGACCTTCAGGTTATGAGCCTGACGAGCTACCGGGCTGCTCCATCCCGCGTCAATAATGTAAGGGTCATATAGGGAACCCTAATCACGAATGCAAGCCGCTATTCGCAGACAAGCATATCCATCACCGAGAACGCTCAACAATGGAATGATTTTATTCATAAAGGAGTTTTTTTATCATCTCTTTTGCATGCCGGGCAGCGACTTACTCTCGCGTGCCTTAAGACAGACTACCATCAGCGCAAAAAAGCTTAACGACCGAGTTCGGGATGGGATCGGGTGGGGACCTTTTGCCATAGCCACCCGGCGAGCAAAAGAGATGATGTATCTAGTAAAGATATCGTATTTTGTATTGTTTTGGCAAATTTTCTCCCAATTAAGGGATACTGTACGAGCTGATCAGCGCGCACGAGCGTTATGAAAAATTTAGTAAGGGAATCAAGTCAATCGAGTTATTAGTATCAGTAAGCTTCATGTTTTACAACACTTCCACACCTGACCTATCAACGTCCTGGTCTCGGACGACTCTCAAGGGAGTTCTAGTATTGAGGCTGGTTTCCCGCTTAGATGCTTTCAGCGGTTATCCGTTCCGAACTTAGCTACCCTGCTATGCTGCTGGCGCAACAACAGGTCCACCAGAGGTTCGTCCACCCCGGTCCTCTCGT
>JALSHE010000116.1 GCA_026982415.1 Robiginitomaculum sp. | reverse complement strand
TAATCAACACACCGTCGCGCTCAACGACTGGGCGCTTTGCTGCAAGATAAAGCGGTACAATAGGAATATTTTGCTCATAAATATATTGCCAAACGTCAAATTCCGTCCAGTTGGACATGGGAAATACGCGAATGCTTTCGCCTGCATTTTTGTGAGAATTATACAAACTCCACAGTTCAGGCCGCTGGTTCTTCGGATCCCAGCCATGGGTCTTTGTGCGAAACGAAAACACGCGCTCTTTGGCGCGTGTAACTTCTTCGTCGCGCCTTGCCCCGCCAAAGGCCGCATCAAACCCGCCAGCATCGAGTGCTTGTTTCAAGCCTTCTGTCTTCATAATATTTGTATGGACATCCGAGCCATGATCAAATGGGTTAATCCCGGCCTCAAGACCTTCCGGGTTTTGATGAACAATGAGATCAAAACCCATGTCTTTTTGCATTTGGTCACGAAAGGCAATCATTTCGCGAAATTTAAACCCCGTATCCACATGCAAAAGCGGAAATGGTAGCTTGCCCGGCGCAAATGCTTTGAGCGCCAAGTGCAACATGACCGCACTGTCCTTGCCCACCGAATACATCATCACTGGGTTTTCTACTTCAGCCACGACTTCGCGCATAATGTGGATAGCTTCAGCCTCCAGCACGTCTAAATGTGAGAGCGTATTCATAATACCTCTTTCGTTTGCTTGGTGCGCACCAGGCGCCCATCGGCACCCACATGCAAACCGCATTCTTGTTGCCCGTCTTCCCACCACCAGCGCCCTGCCCGGTCGTCTTCACCAGGTTTCACCGCACGGGTACACGGCGCACAACCAATAGATGGGTAGTTTTGTTTGTGCAGTGCGTTGAGCGGAATATCAGGGTATTTTGCTAAATAAGCGTCCATATCCTCTACCGACCAATCATAAAGCGGGCTGGCCTTTAGAAGGCCACGACTATTGTCTGCCTCTACTGGGCTTACCGAACCACGGGCTTGAGATTGCTCGGCGCGAATGCCTGTCACCCAAAGGGACGCGCCCTGCAAAGCCCGCCCTAGCGGCACAATTTTACGCACGGTGCAACAGGCCTTGCGCTGGTCTACGCTCACGAATATACCGTTAATGCCTTGCTTGGCGACCAAAGTTTCCAGTTCGCCCGCGTCCGGCACATAGCCCTTAATCGCCCGTCCGAAAGTTTTTTCGGTGGCCGCCCAAACGGCATAGGTTTCTTCAAACATCCGCCCCGTGTCTAGGGTCACTATGTCTATATCTAAATCTTGGTCGCAAATCATATGGGTGATGATCTGGTCTTCCATACCAAATGATGTGGTGAAGACCATGCGCCCACCTACGGACTTGCCCACAGTTTTACACAATTCCGCCAGTCGCTCAGGCGCAGGCAAACAGGCTAGAGCCTTCGAAAGCCCCAGCGCTCGTGCGTTAATTTCGGTCATTGTGTCGCCCTATCAGATAATAAAAGCCCCCTCCATTCCACTCATTCCCACGAAAGTGGGAATCCAGTTCAAACAATAATGTGCGAGCTTTGCTCGCTCTTTATTCGCTGGATACCCGATCGGGGTCGGGTATGAGCGGGTAATGGGGGAAACTCGTATTTGTCCAACACTTCCTTTTTAAATTAGCTTGTCTCTATTTCCATTTAACACGCGGCATGATGCGGTCGTGGGAAATATCGTCTTTGTGTTCAATGATAAGCTTCAGCATATCCACCAAAACCTCTTTGGTCATGAAATTTGGCTCAAGACCAAGCTCTAACAGACCGGAATGGGCGGCATTGTAATAATGGTCTTCCATTTCCTTGCGCGGGTTCGGGATAGATTTAACCTGCACATTCAGTCCCAAGGAATCGCCAGCTTCTTTCACACGTTCGGCCAGTTCATTCACAGAGAATTGCTCGGTAAATTGGTTCATGATACGCAGCTCGCCCTTATCAGCCGGGCTATCTGCCGCTAGACTGATACACTGTAGGGTATCTTTCAAATTTAGATAGCCGCGTGTCTGACCACCTTTACCGTAGACAGTAAGCGGGATACCCGCAACGGCCTGAACCAAGAAACGGTTCACGGCTGTGCCGAAAATATCATCATAATTGAACATGGTGCGCAAGCGCTCGTCCATGTCAATCTCTGTGCTTTCCAGGCCGTAAACCGGGCCTTGCATAAGGTCGGTCATACGAAGACCATATGTCCGCACATAGAACCACATCATATCCGTATCGAGAACTTTGGTGGTGTGATACAGACTACCGGCAGCGCGCGGGAACAAGAACTTATCCTTGCGACCTTTGTGTTCAATCTCTAGCCAGCCTTCTTCGATGTCGATATTTGGCGTACCGTACTCGCCCATCGTGCCAAGCTTGATGATATGGCATTCCGGCGCGTGTTGGATAGCGCCCCAAATCACATTAAACGTCACATTGAGATTATTGTTCAAAGTCATTTGCGCCTCACCGAACCCGCGCATAGAATACGGCGCAGAGGGCTGTTCGGCGTAATGGACAACGGCGTCCGGCTTGTATTTCTCAAATAAACCAAGGCAGAAATCAGCATCTGAAAGATCACCAATTTCTACGGCAACTTTGTGGCCGGAAACTTCTTCGAATATTTTCGCTCGCTCTATCAAATTTGGCGTTTTGTAAAGCGCTTCGGAATCTGTGTCCTCGGCAATCGTCCGGCGCAGATAATTATCTACGGCAACAACATCATGTCCTTTTGCGGCCAAATCCATCGTGGTTGGCCAACCCAAATACCCGTCGGCACCTAATACTAATATACGCATAATCTTCTCCTTTTCGCCCTCGTTAGGAATATTCCGTTAAACGAGGTTCGCTTTCTTTAATAATTTTATCCCCTCAGCAACTGTCAGAATTTCTTCCTTAGAGCTGTCATAGACACGGTCCATCAATTTGCCTTGTTCGCGGTAATCCGAATAATCAAACAATTTATCGTGAGGGCCTTCGCCCGGCAATACGACAAAGAAATTGTCGATTTCAAATGTACGCGGTACTTCTTCGCCCGTTGTCAGTTCTTCGAACAACTTTTCGCCCGGGCGCAAACCTATATGGTCAACTTTGATGTCGGATTTCTTGCGGCCAGCCTGGTCAGCAAAACATTCAATCATCATTTCAGCGAAATCGCCAATATTGAAGATTGGCATTTTAGTCACGAAAATCTCGCCGCCTTTAAACAAGGCCAAGCTCTCGATCACCAAATAGGCGGCCTCTTGCTCGGTCATCATGAAACGGGTCATGTCTTTGTGGGTCAAGGGCAGAGCCTCGCCTGCGAACAATTTCTTGTGAAAAATCGGAAACACAGAACCACGAGACCCCAGCACATTGCCAAAGCGCGTGCTGGCGAAAACCGTGCCGACTTTACTGCTGGTCAGGTTGGCTGCCGTTATGAGGCGTTCACCCATCAATTTGGTGATGCCCATAACATTGGTCGGGTTCACGGCTTTGTCTGATGATGTGAATAAAACCTTTTTGACGCCCGCAGATAGTGAAGCATTGATAACGGACTGTGTACCGATGACATTATTGCGCACGGCGCTTTGCGGTTCATGCTCGCAAAGTGGAACATGTTTAAACGCGGCGGCGTGCAAGACAAAATCAACCCCGGCAAATGCGCGGGTCAAGCCGCTCTCATCCGCAATGTCCATCAGGCGCGGTGTGACGCGGCCATCTGCGAGATTAGTGATATGCTGTTCGTGCAACCCGCTCTCGTTGTTATCGATAATCACGATTTCTTTCAACGGAAGTTTTAGTAACTCCGCCACCAATGCAGTGCCAACCGACCCTACTGACCCGGTAATCGCTACAACCGAGTCTTTAAAAAACTTATCAAGTTCCAATGTAATCTCCTGAATATTTCGCCCTGAATATTGCTTAAGCGTCGCCTAATGGCAAATAAACTAAACCTATGCAAGACCTATCTTTTATATGAGAATTCGCTAATATTAAAACCCGTATTATTGGGCTTGTGCCAAAGGGAAGCTTACGCCAAAATGAACGGAGTAAAACGCAATATCGCGCCATTATAATGATGAGAACCGCTATTTCCGCAAAAACTATCATAGCCCTGCCCCGCAACCTATGTTGGCCGCAATTGTCCGAAGCTGCACTTTTTTGTTTAGAGGTCGCGGCCAAGCAAGATTTTAGGCCAGATGAGGTCTGGGTATTGGGTGAAGACACCCCCAATTCTGCCGCAATTGAACGCTGGTTCCCGGACGCAAAGATTCGCAACATTGAAATCGACCAAAAGCGTTGGCCGTTAGATGTGGGTAGTAACCAGTTTTTGCAAACTCCGCTGACCCTGTACGCAGAACTGCGAGACAATGCGCCCGCAAAACTCATCGCTCCCCTGCACGGTGCTACCACCTATTTTGCCCTTATGGCAAGAGCAGGTGGTTTATTAGACCAGTCCTGCGAAATAATCCAGACCTGTTATTTACCAACAGCCTTCGAGAGCGAAGGCTCACTCATCCTGCCGACCGAATTATCCACTGTGCTGGATACAGAATTGGAAGCTTGGTGCGCCCGGCACGGGGACGCGCTCTGGATTACCCACGACGGGCTAAAACAAACCATTGCCGATAAATTTGATATGCCTCTCAAAACCATTCGCGCCCTACCGCTGAAGGCCGCAAAGTCCGCGCAAACGCCCGCGCGGCATATTGTTTTCGCTGGTGTCCCGTCACCGCTCTACGGTTTTGACGCTTTCCTTGATTTAGCCGAAAGCTTAGACGACGAAGTCGAGCACATCAGTGCATTCTTGAAAGGCACGGACGACCATAAATCTTGGCAGCAATCCGGCTATAAGCGATTGCACGCCCTCAAGGCCAAACTGGATTGGCGTCGGGACGCAGATATTTATGACCATAAAGACGACCTCATGGACGCAGTCCTAGTCTGCCCCATGCGCACAACTATCTTTCCCCTCGCCGCCCGCGCCATTCATAGATCCGGCATGACCGTATTGTGGGGCACGGGGTTTGAAGTCCCAGATGTAAAAACCGCAAGCAATGTCCATCTGGTGATTTCAGACGTGCGCAAATTGAAATCCAAGTTGCTAGAACTGTGGGGCATTGAGCAAATGGACACAGACCTGATTGCGCCCACAGCATTAAAACCTACCCCTAAGGCCACCAAGCCAAAGCCTCACCCACTCGCAGCACTCAAGAGCCTCAGCATCATCGTCTTGCACCACAACCGCATCCAATATCTGGATCAGGCGCTGGCGAGTTTGGCGGCGCAGACCGATACGGGGTTTGAACTGGTATTGGTTGACGACGGTAGCGCACCAAAAGCCCGCGCAGAACTCCCGGCGCTCATAAAAAAGCACGGCTTCAAAAAAGCGCAAATCAGCACGATAGAAAATTCCTACCCGTCAATAGCCCGCAATCACGGCGCTGCCATAGCCACAGGCGACATGGTCATGTTCATGGACGATGATAATCTACTGGCCCCGGAAACCGTAGCCGCATTTAAGTCCGCGCTCGCCAGCCAAGATGTTGTGTTGTCCTTTTACCAAACATTCACAGGCGAAGCCGCTCCGGTACTCAAGCGGGGCAACGGCCACAATCCCGCCCACATATCTCGCGCTTACGGCTTTGCGGGTCTGCACCCCGGCACGGGGCTGTTTTATAATCTGGTTGGTAATTCTTGCTTCATGATGCGTAAAGCTTTGTTCGAGAAACTCGGCGGATTTTCGCCGAAATACGGTGTTGGGCTAGAGGATTATGCATTCCTTTTAAAAGCGAGTATGGCTGAAAATCTCCGCTTTACCGTCCTGCCCGAACCCTATCTCCATTTCCGCCTACACGCAGATAAAATCCGCAACACCCACATAGACTGGCGCAGCCCAGAGCGCCTACAAGCCGGCCACTGGCGGGTCATAGACGATATCGCAGGCGGGACAAACATCTCCACATCTGCTCTGGCCTATGCCAGGCAACTCCACGAGCTAACCCAATACCAATACGTAGCCAAACCAAGACCAAAATATTTCAGGATAGAATCGGTGCTCATGCACCAATACCTCCGCCCGTTCCTAGCAAAGCGGCAAGGGCTACGCAGGTTGTTCCTGACATTTGCAGGCAAAGAGGGTCGGTTGTTTCGGGTACTGGAGAGATGGTTTGGGAAATAGGGCACTCCATAAATAATCCCAAAAACCCGCTCATACCGACGAAAGTCGGTATCCAGTTTCTTATAAAACATGTGCGGGCTTTGCCCGCTCTTTATGCGCTGGATTCCGTTTTTCAACGGAATGAACGGTCTTAGAGAGGGTTGGATGAATGGAGAATGCCCCTACTCTCCAACTTCAATATACCCGTTCTCCTCCAAATACGCGACAATTTTCTCTGCTGACTGCTCTGGTGTTAGGGTTACCGTATCCACCACAATCTCCGGGTTTTTCGGTTCTTGGTATTCGCTGTCTATACCTGTGAAATTTTTTATTTCTCCGGCGCGGGCTTTGGCGTAGAGGCCTTTTACGTCGCGCTTTTCGGCGACTTCAAGCGGCGTGTTGACGTGGATTTCCAGGAACTCGCCGCCCTCTAGTAATCTGCGCGCCATATTGCGTTCTGCGGTGAACGGGGAGATGAAGGATACCAGTACCACCAAGCCTGCATCGGCCATCAATTTTGCGGTTTCGCCGATACGGCGGATGTTTTCTATGCGGTCAGCGTCCGTGAAGCCCAAGTCCTTATTCAGGCCGTGGCGGACATTATCGCCGTCCAGTGTATAGGTATGTTTGCCCATATCAAACAGGCGTTTTTCGACCAGATTGGCAATGGTGGATTTGCCCGAACCGGACAAACCGGTAAACCAAAGCACGGCGGGTTTTTGGTGCTTTTGTTCGGCGCGCTGCGCCTTGCCGACCTCTAATTCTTGCCACGTTAAATTAGACGCCCGGCGCAGAGAAAATTTGAGCATACCCGCCGCCACAGTTTCATTTGTGTGGCGGTCAATCAGGATAAAACTGCCCGTCGTGCGGTTGTCAGAATACGCATCAAATGCAATGGATTTCCCTAAGGATAAATTACAAATGCCGATCTCGTTTAGCGCCAGGGTTTTCGCAGAAACATGTGAAAAATCATTGACATCCACCTTATATTTAAGGTCAGTTATCGACGCGGGCACCGTGCGATTACAGGTCTTGAGGAGGTAGCCACGCCCCGGGAATAATTTGCCCTCGCCCATCCATAATATACTGGCTTGGAACTGGTCTGAATGTTGGGCGGGGGACGTTTTCGCGCAGATAAAATCGCCGCGAGATATATCCAATTTCTCGTCCAGAGTCAGGGTGACGGCTTGGTGGGTGACGGCGCGTTTCAAATCCCCGTCCATAGTAACAATCCGTTCAATCCGCGCAGTTTTGCCGGACGGCACAACGATTATTTCGTCGCCTTTGCTAATCTCGCCCGCACATATCGTCCCGGCATAACCGCGAAAATCATTGCCAGTTCTGTTGACCCACTGCACGGGGAAACGAAACCCGTCCAAAGTTTCGTCCAGGGTCTCATCCGGGCTAATGTCAACGCTTTCCAAAGTCGACAACAAATCCTGCCCCCTATACCACGGCATATGGGCGGACGGTTTTGTCACATTGTCACCCGCCAAAGCACAGATCGGGATACAGCGAATATCGGTGAAATCCAGCCCGCCTGCGAACGCCCGGAAATCTTCTTCAATCTGGTTGAAAACCTTTTGCGAATACGCGGCCAAATCCATTTTATTTATGGCCACCACCACATGCCTAATCCCCAGCAAGGACGTGATAAAAGCATGGCGTCTTGTCTGCACTTGCACCCCATAGCGTGCGTCAATCAAGAGCACAGCCAAATCAGCGGTGGACGCACCCGTCGCCATATTGCGGGTATATTGTTCGTGGCCCGGCGTATCGGCGACGATGAATTTGCGTTTGTCTGTGGCGAAATATCTATAGGCCACGTCAATGGTGATGCCCTGCTCGCGCTCCGCCGCTAGGCCGTCCACCAAGGCCGCCAAATCAGGTGTGCCGTCTTTGTCTACATCCGAAATCTGGTCGTCAAAAACCTGTTTACTGTCATAGAGCAAGCGCCCGATTAGGGTCGACTTACCGTCGTCCACACTACCGCAGGTGATAAACCGTAACAGGCTTTTATTTTCTGATGCACCGAGAGCCA
>JALSHE010000115.1 GCA_026982415.1 Robiginitomaculum sp. | reverse complement strand
AACAAAGCCGCGCCGCCCATCTCAAGCTTTGGGGTGTGGATATTCAAGATAGGAATATAAGCAGAATGCCGCGTAGCAATCGCGCCATGAAACCCATCTGTTTCACCCCCGATGAATTGACGCCCGAAATGGCTATCGGTTCGGCGGAAACTGAAGTGGCGGCTGAGCAGGTCGGCGCAATAATAATTATCCCACCGCCCGAAGCTGTGGTGAAAAGAAGCCAGACCGACACAAGCCCACTTCCAGACAAGAAAAAACCGCCCTAGCTGGCACCCTGGCTGGACTCTGGCTGGCAATGGCAACGCGCCAAGAACAAACCGTCAATCCATCCGGATATGGCGCAATTGCTACTGGGGGCAACTCAATAAGCGCCTTTGCAAGGATTTCTTAAGGAAAGCTATGGAAAATCACGTCTACATAACTTACGAATCGCTATTTCCCGTACCCAAAACCGAGACCACACCGAGACCATCATGACCAAAGCACCAGACATACAAGACAAATTTTACCGCATCAAAAAACTGCCGCCCTATGTGTTTCAGGAGGTGAATGCCCTGAAGGCCAAATTACGGAGCGAGGGCGCAGATATTATTGATTTTGGTTTTGGCAATCCTGACCTACCGACACCACGGCATGTGATTGATAAGCTGATCGAAACTGTGCAAAAACCAAACACTACGGGCTATTCAGCTTCGCGCGGCATTTTGGGACTGCGCCAAGCCTGCGCCCGTTATTACAAGCGGCGCTTTGATGTGGAACTTGACCCTGAAGACGAGATCATCGCGACGATCGGCTCCAAAGAAGGGTTCGCCAATCTAGCACAAGCTATCACTGCACCCGGCGATATTATCTATGCGCCCGACCCGTCATACCCGCTTCATGCCTACGGCTTCATCATAGCAGGCGCTGAAATTCAGGCTATCCCGGCGATAACAGCAGATGAATATCTGGCCGGAATAAAGGCTGCTTTGGCGCGCGCTGATAAACGCCCTATCGCCATTGTAGTCTGCTTCCCGTCCAACCCGACGGGGCATGTTGCTGATCTGGATTTCTACGCCGAGATCGTCGCCATTGCCAAAACCCACGGCATATTAATCCTGTCCGACTTGGCCTATTCCGAGATTTACTTCACCGCACCGCCGCCGTCTATTTTCCAAATACCCGGCGCCCGCGATATTGCGGTTGAGACCATATCCCTATCCAAAACCTATTCTATGGCCGGTTGGCGCATGGGGTTTGCCGTCGGCTCCAAACGGCTAATCGCCGCCCTTGCAAGGGTAAAATCCTATCTAGATTACGGTGCCTTTACCCCCATTCAAGTGGCCGCCTGCGCAGCACTCGACGGGCCGCAAGACTGCGTCGCTGAAGCCAGAGAAACCTACAAGGCCCGGCGGGATGTTTTGGTAGATAGTTTTGCCCGCGCCGGATGGGCAATCACACCGCCCGATGCCTCTATGTTTGTCTGGGCCAAATTACCTGATGCCTATAAGTCTCTGGGATCATTGGAGTTTTCCAAACGCTTGATGATAGAGGCCAGTGTCGCGGTTTCCCCAGGTGTCGGCTTTGGCGCCAACGGAGAGGGCTATGTTCGCATGGCCGTAGTCGAAAACGAGCAACGCATAAGGCAAGCCGCCCGCAACCTCAAACAATTTTTAAATTCTGGAAATTAAGGCGCAACGCTTACAGGGCGAAGGCGGCGCTTACGCGGCATGAAGCGGTAAAACACATGGGTGTCGTATTGGCGGAGTTTGCGCAAAGACGGCGCCCACTTTGGGCTGACGCCCGTAGTGTGGTAATGGGTAGCCCGGTTGGTAATCGGGGCGCTAGCACCCATCATCATATGTTTGGCAATAGTTTGCGCTTTTGCCCAATGCTTGCCATAAGGCAGTTTGGCATTAGAGCCATCGCACGCAAATGAAAACTGGCAACCTGTAGTGCGTTCTGCACCTTGGTATACAACTGAACATACGGTGCTCGGGAAAGCTTTGTGACCTACACGGTTAAGCACGACTTCGGCCACAGCTTTTTGGCCAGCGATGGTTTCGGAGCGGGCTTCGTAGTAAATAGCTTCAGCCAAGCAATTGGTTTCCTGCGCCGCATATTTAGCGCGAGCAATCATTGTGCCTGCATTTTGTGGGATGTCGAATGTGGATTTATAGTCCAGCATATATGGGTTAGTAATTGTTACGTCCAAATGCTGGTCGGACAATGATTTGGCCAGGTTGGATGTAGAGTAATACTCCAAACCGACATTGTGTAGATTGCTAGCCCGGGCTTGCCATTTAGCCTGATCTTTAAAATCGGTAGATGCGCCAGCGAGTTTAGGCAAACCGATAACGGTGGCCAGCACCACTGTGGCAGCAAGTCCCCAACCGAGGAATATGTGATAGGTCTTCGTCATTTCGCGCCCTCATATAGACAATAAAGCGATTCGTGCAAGTGTTACAAGCCTGCCAGATGGTTACTTAACAGTTAGTTTACAAGTTCACGTACTGCGTTTGATTAGAATTAGCATACTAATCGCAGGCATTCCGTGAGATATATCACGCAAGACCCGTGCCAAAACGCAGGATATGCGAAAAATCAAATAATTTGAAGATTATTGTGATTTAGCCCGCTCAGCGGCCCGAACAGCAGATTGCCCCGCCGCCAATCTAGCAATCGGTACGCGGTAGGGGGAACAAGACACATAATCCAACCCTACGCGGTGGCAAAAATCAATGCTTGCCGGGTCGCCGCCGTGTTCGCCGCAAATACCGAGTTTGATGTCTGGTCGGGTTTCGCGCCCGCGCTCCACCGCAATTTTGATGAGATCGCCAACGCCTTCTTGGTCTAATGTCACGAACGGGTCTTTCTCGACAATGCCTTGGGCCACATAATCCGGTAAAAACCGCCCGGCGTCGTCGCGGGAAAGACCGAATGTGGTCTGGGTTAAATCATTAGTGCCGAACGAGAAAAATGCCGCTTGATTGGCAATATGCCCGGCTTGTAATGCGGCGCGGGGTAGCTCAATCATCGTACCGATAATATAAGTCACGGGCGCATCGGTTTCCTTGGCCACAGCGTCGGCCACGGCTTCGATAGCGTCTTTGAGGATTTTCAGTTCTTTTTCGGACGACACAAGCGGGATCATCACTTCGGCCACGGGGTTAATGCCCGTCTCGGCAAAGACCAAGGCTTGGGCTTCGAAAATTGCCCGCGCTTGCATTTCGTAAATTTCGGGGTAGGAAATACCGAGGCGACAACCACGGTGGCCAAGCATTGGATTGGTTTCGTGTAGCTCTTTCGCCCGCTCCATCAGTTCGCTAGCCGATAGACCTGTAGCTTCGGCCACGGCTTTCACGTCCGCTTCCCCGTGGGGCAGAAATTCATGCAAAGGCGGGTCTAGCAAACGTATCGTACACGGCAGTTCACCCATAATGCGGAATATGGCGGCAAAGTCTTCGCGCTGAACTGGCAGGATTTTATCTAGCGCTGCAACCCGTCCGGCTTTGTCCGACGCTAATATCATTTCGCGGAAATGCGCCAGACGGCTTGCTTCGAAAAACATATGCTCGGTACGGCACAGGCCGATACCCTCTGCTCCAAAACCTTTGGCGGTTTCGACGTCCGTCGGGGTTTCCGCATTGGTGCGAATACCCAGGGTACGGGCGGCGTCCGCCCAGCCCATGAGCGTGGAGAAATCACCGCTCATTTCCGGCTGTACCATATCAACCGCGCCCGCGAATACTTGCCCACTCGCGCCGTCTACGGTGACAATATCACCCTTTTTGACCACGCGTCCGGCCACAGAAAACGTCTCGGCTGCGTAATCAATGCGCATACTGCCCGCGCCAGAAACGCACGGCGTGCCCATGCCCCGTGCCACTACGGCGGCGTGGGATGTCATGCCGCCTCTTGCCGTCACAATAGCTTCGGCGGCATGCATACCGTGAATATCTTCGGGGCTGGTTTCCGTGCGCACCAAAATGACTTTGTGGCCGGCACGGGATAATATTTCCGCTTCATCGGAGGAGAACACCACTTCGCCAATGGCCGCGCCCGGCGATGCGGGCAGACCCATGACCAGCAAATCACGCTTGGCCTTTGGGTCGAGTGTTGGGTGCAAAAGTTGGTCCAGCGACATGGGTTCGATGCGCAGCACGGCTTCGTCCTGAGAGATCAACCCCTCACTTGCCATATCAACGGCAATCTTAATCGCGGCCTTGGCTGTGCGTTTACCCACGCGGGTTTGCAGCATCCAAAGGCGGTTATCCTCAACGGTAAATTCAATGTCCTGCATATCGCGGTAGTGAAGCTCCAACTTATCGAATACGGCAGCCAGTTCTGAATACACGCTCGGCATGGCTTCTTCCAGAGACGGTTCGGTTTCGCCCATGCTCTCGCGGGATTTCTTGGTCAGGGTTTGCGGTGTACGAATGCCCGCCACCACGTCCTCGCCTTGGGCGTTGATCAGAAACTCGCCGTAATACTCGTTATTACCCGTGCTTGGATCGCGGGTAAAGGCAACGCCTGTCGCCGATGTATCGCCCATATTGCCGAACACCATGGCCTGGACATTAACCGCCGTCCCCCAGCTTTCCGGAATATCGCTGAGCTTGCGGTATGTGATAGCCCGGTCGGTCATCCAGCTATCGAACACGGCAGAAATCGCCTGCCAGAGCTGCTCGTCCGGGTTTTGCGGGAAGTCGCGGCCAAGTTCTTCGCGCACGGCGGCTTTATAGTTCTCAACCAAAACCGTCCAATCGTCGGCGGTCATTTCCGTGTCGGACATATAACCATTATCGTCTTTGTGGTTCTCTAATATGTCCTCAAATGTATGATGCCCCATGCCCAAAACCACATTGGAATACATCTGGATAAAGCGGCGATAGCTATCGAGGGCAAAGCGCATATCACCGGAGTGTTTCGCGAGGCCTTTGACGGTCTCATCATTGAGACCAAGGTTAAGCACCGTGTCCATCATACCCGGCATAGACGCCCGACCACCAGAACGAACGGAGAGCAAAAGCGGATTATCCGCATCTCCCAAAACCTTACCCGTATCGGCTTCCAGTGTCCGCCCGGCCTGCTCCACTTGCGCTTTCAAACCGTCCGGATAGTTTTTGCCATTATCATAATAGGCCGTGCAAACCTCGGTGGTCAAAGTAAACCCCGGCGGCACAGGCAGGCCAAGCGCCGCCATCTCGGCTAGATTAGCCCCCTTACCGCCCAAAAGGTTCTTCATGGACGCATCCCCGTCCGTACCCTTGGCTCCGAATCTATAAACCCATTTTGTCATGTGTTTGTCCTCTAAATAATCCGCTCATACCCGGCCACGACTGGGTATCCAGCGAATAAAGAGCGAGCAAAGCTCGCACATTCCTGTTTAAACTGGATTCCGGCTTTCGCCGGAATGAGCGGGATTGAGAGTGCTGTGTGAAACCCAATACAACTTACCCCCTCACCTTGTTCCTCTCCCCATGGGAGAGGAGACGTTGCCTCATCTATCTTCGTTTTTCCAAAAACATTGTCAGCGCGGGTTTCCCTTAACCTCTCCCTTGGGGAGAGGTGCGCGACAGCGCGGTGAGGGGCTTGAATGTCTATGTGATGCGTCAAAATATCAACCCTCAACCCTATCAAAATCTGCAACCTGCCCCGCGAGGTTACGGATTTTTATGAGCAGCCCCAACCTATTTTCGCGCTCAGACGCCACATCAGAATTAACAATCACATCCTCAAAAAATCCGTCAATAGGCGCCCGCAATCCGGCCAACGCCGTCATAGCCCCGGCATAATCTTCGGATGCGAGAGCTTTCTCTATCAAAGGTTCGGCGGTTTCAAGAGCGCTAAACAAAGCAGCTTCTTGGGGCAATGTACCAGCGTGCGGCTCCACCTCCGGCAAGTCACCCTTTTTAGCTTCAGCCTTCAAAATATTCGCCGCCCGTTTATAGCCAGCCAAAAGGTTCACCCCATCATCGGTGGAGAGGAATGCGCCTAATGCTTTCACCCGGTTGGTAATATCGACAAGATCGTCTCCGCCCAGCGCGAACACCGCATCTATGTGGTCGTGAGATATGCCTTGTTCGCGCAGGTGGACTTTTAGGCGGTCTAGGATGAAAGCGAGGAGGTTCATAACCCTAGCATGAATATTCGGAAATTCCCGTTGCTGAATAATGAACAAAGGAATCAAGTTTAACCTAACTCCATTCTCCAATATAATCCTAACAACCCCAAGCGCCGCCCGTCTGAGCGCATATGGGTCTTTGCTGCCTGTTGGTTTTTCGTCTATGGCCCAGAAGCCTACGAGCGTGTCTAATTTGTCGGCTAGTGCCACGGCTACGGCGACCGGGTTTGTTGGCACGCGGTCTGAGGGGCCTTGGGGTTTGTAATGGTCTTCTATGGCTTGGGCTATGTCCTTATCACCGCCCTCTTTTTCGTACATTAGCCGCCCAATTTTGCCTTGAAGACTGGTAAATTCTACCACCATATTTGTCACCAAATCGCATTTGGCGAGTTTAGCCGCTCGTTCGCACTTTTCTGGGTCTGCGCCGACTTTGGGGGCGAGTTCTCTGGCCAAGGCCGCGACGCGCTCACACTTGTCTTTTATCGTGCCCAGTTTTTGGTGGAAAATTACGCCGTCTAATTTGTCGTAATTATCTATGAGTTTCTTGCCGTCCCTTACATCTTCGGCTTGGAAGAAACGGGCATCGTCTAGTCTGGCTGATAATACCCGCGCATTGCCTTTGGCGATTTCTATACCGCCGTCCGGTGCCACTTGGTTGGCGACGACAACGAATTTTGCGGCTAGGTTTCCTTGCTTATCATTGACCGCAAAATATTTCTGGTGGGTGCGCATGGACAGCTGAATGACCTCCGCAGGCAGTTCGAGAAACGCCGCGTCCATATCGCCCAAAAGAACCGTCGGCCATTCGGCCAAGCCTGCGACTTCGGCCAGCAGACCTTCGTCCTCGACCAATACCAGCCCCGCATCGGCGCAGACTTTTTGGGCATCTCGCAAGATAATCTCTTTACGCTCGCAAGCATCCAAAATCACATGGCCTTTGCTTTCCAGCGTTTGTCTATAGGCCTTGAAACTGGTCACAGAAAACGGCCCTGGGCCCATACGGCGGTGACCGTGGGTGATATTGCCACTGTCGATACCGCCAACACTAAATGGCACGACTTTACCGTCCAGCACACACAGGATTGAAGTCAAAGGCCGCACCCAGCGGAATGTGGTAGCCCCCGATTTCATAGATTTCGGCCATGGGAATTTGCCCATAATTTCGGGTACGGCCTCGGCGATTATAGCACCCGCATCCCTGCCAGGTTTTTCCAAAACGGCCACATAATACGCGCCCTTTTTATCGCTACGGGTCTCGGCTTGGGATATATCAGACAGCCCCGCCCCGCGCATAAACCCTGCCAGCGCTTGCTCCGGCGCACCGACGCGCGGGCCTTTGCGTTCTTCGCTTACATCGGGGCTTCGTGCTGGCACATCGGCCACAAACACCAAACGGCGCGGGCCTGTGAAACTGCGCACATTGTCAACACTAAGTCCGGCCTTGGTCAATGCCGCGCCCAGCAGACGCGCCAAATCCGCCCCCGCCTTAACCTGCATCCGCGCCGGTATTTCCTCGCATAGGATTTCTAATAGGAGTTCAGACATTACACTAATCCTCTCAATCCGCTCATACCGTGCCACGACACGGTATCCAGCGCATAAAGAGCGGGCAAAGCTCGCACATTCTTGCAAGAAACTGGATTCCCGCTTTCGCGGGAATGAGCGGAAATTAAAATATTATTCCACATCACCCCGCCTCCGCTCTTTTTGCTTCGGTTGCGACCCAAGCTTCGGCGCAACCCTTAGACAAATCGCGCACGGCTTTTATGTACCGCGCTCTGTCCGTCGGCGAAATTACGCCGCGTGCATCCAAAAGGTTAAAGCAATGCCCGGCTTTAAGGGCGTGTTCATAGGCGGGGAGTGGCAATGGCGGGTCTAGTTCCAGCAAAGCTTGGCACTGTTCTTCGGCAGTTTTGAACCAGCTTTCCAAGCGCTCTACATTGGCGTGTTCAAAATTGAATTTGGATTGCTCGACCTCATTTTGGTGAAACACATCACCGTAAGATACAGCATCTTTTCCCTTGGCATCATTATAAGCCAAATCATAAACATTATCGACGCCCTGCACATACATGGCCAAGCGTTCTAGGCCGTAAGTTAATTCGCCCGATACCAGTTCCACATCAAGGCCGCCGACTTGTTGGAAATAGGTAAATTGGCTAACCTCCATACCGTCGCACCACACTTCCCAGCCCAGCCCCCAGGCACCCACGGTCGGGTTTTCCCAATCATCTTCCACAAAACGGATGTCGTGGAGGTCCATATCAATACCAATGGCCTCAAGACTACCCAGATATAAATCCTGAATGTTGGGCGGGTTGGGTTTGAGCAATACCTGAAACTGATAATAGTGTTGCAAGCGGTTCGGGTTCTCGCCGTAGCGGCCATCTGCCGGGCGGCGGGACGGCTGCACATAGGCAACATTCCACGGCTTTGGCCCAAGCGAGCGCAAAGTGGTTGCGGGGTGCAAAGTCCCTGCCCCGACCTCCATATCATAAGGCTGGAGAATAGCGCAGCCTTGCTTTGCCCAATAGTGTTGCAGGGTTAGGATGAGGTCTTGGAATGATAAAGGCTTTGAACCCATGAGAATCTCTAATAGCTATAGTCTATAATGGCGGAACCTATGGAGTGGACTTGTTAAAATCAAGTTGTGATTATGACTAAATCGACCCTGTAGTCCCGTAGGGTGGATTAGCGTCTTTGCGTAATCCACCATGAGGTGATTGCCAATGGTGGATTACGCGCAAAGGCGCTAATCCACCCTACAAAATTAGCCTTCCCTTGCCAGTGAGTATTTGCTCTGCAACTGGTGCATATTTTTCGTCCGTGCCGCGTTCGTGCATTATGAGGGCTGGTAGCAAAGCGCTCTCGCTTTTGACGCTTTTGCGAAACTGCACGATAATGCGTTTTGCAGATGTGTCGGCGTAAGAATGTATGGGTTGAATGCGCAAGCGCCCGGCTTTGCCAGAAAGCGTAGAGCAGATTTTCTCCAGCCCGTCCGCCCGGTAAATCAGTGTGCCTATGCCGCGTGGTTTCAGCGCCAGCAACATAGCCGCAATCCAATCGTCCAGCCTCAAGCCTTTATTGACGAAAGCACTTTCCTTGGCGCCCGACATACGCACGGCGCGGCGGTTATCAAAATAGGGCGGATTGGCGACGACCTGATCAAATTGCAAATGCCAGTCTTTGGGAATACGCCGGATACTCCCCTCGACAATTTCTATATTATCAGCATGGTCTGTGTTATCACGGGACAGCGCCAACATGTCCGCGCTTTTCTCCAGTCCCGTAAATCGACAATCTGGCAAATGGTGCCGCGCCAGCAGCATGACCACGCCCGTACCGCAGCCAAGCTCCAATATATGCGCACCCGGTTTGGCGTCCAGACTTGCGGCCAGCAAGATAGCATCCGTGCCCGCCCGGTAGCCCGCGCCTGGTTGCTTGACATCAACTTGGCCATCAAAGAATTTTACATCTAAATAGGGCAAAACTCGTCCTCTAATCCTGCGGCGGCCAAAAGCTCGCGAGCTTCGGCCACGTCTTCATCAATGACCATCAAACGACTGGTGATCAATCCGATAAAACCCAATGCACTTCCCGAATGTCCATCAGCGATAAAACTACCAATATCGTGGTCGTTGAGTACCGATTGGGCATAGCTCAGCGTTACGGGATTATTGGTTTTAATAATAGCTATCATTTGGCTTCTCTAACAAGAGAACAATAAAAATACTATACTTACTTGCCGCTGTGTTACTCTGTGCGTAAATAAGGCAAAAATGAGAGAGAATTGTGAGCTTGACTGCGACAAAAACATCCCCTGACCTATCCCCCATCGAGCATTTGCTTGCCTTGGCTTCTGACGATATGGCCAAGGTCGATACGATAATTCGCGAGCGCATGCAAAGCCCTGTGGGCATGATACCGGACTTGGCCGAGCATTTGGTCGGAGCGGGCGGCAAACGCTTGCGACCTCTCCTGACCATAGCGGCGGCGCATTTATGCGGATATAAAGGCGAGAATCATTATAAGCTGGCGGCGGCAGTCGAGTTCATTCACTCCGCGACATTGTTGCACGATGATGTGGTAGACCTCAGCGCCAAACGGCGGGGCAAGAAAGCCGCCAATTTAATATGGGGCAATGCGCCCAGTATTTTGGTCGGGGATTTTCTGTTCGCCCGCTCATTTAATCTCATGGTCGAGACGGGTAGTATGGAAGCCCTCGGGATTTTATCCACGGCGTCCAGCGTCATCGCAGAGGGCGAAGTTAGGCAACTGGCAGGACTGCGCGATGTGGAGATGAGCGTCGAGACTTATATGCAAACAATTGGTGCGAAAACCGCCGCATTGTTCGCAGCCGCCGCAGAAGTATCACCCGTACTCGCGGGGAGTTGTGCCGCAAAACAAAAGGCCCTGCGCACCTACGGCCAAGAGCTGGGCCTAGCCTTTCAACTGGTCGACGATGCGCTGGATTATGGCGGTTTTGAAATCTCTCTCGGTAAATCTATCGGTGATGATTTCCGCGAGGGCAAAATGACTTTACCTGTTATTATCGCTTACGCCAATGCCGTGAAAAACGGTGATAGCACTGCCCTCGCTTTTTGGAAACGTGTGATTACGCACCACGACCAAAGCGAAGATGATTTAGCCGTGGCCACCGCATTCCTGAAATCCGAAAATGCCTTGGAGGCTACACTGGACGCGGCACGCGCCCATGTCAAAACCGCGCAGTCTGCTCTGGATATTTTTGATGACGATGCCCAAAACAGGGAATGGAAAACCGCGCTTATTCGTCTTGCGGACTTTGTGGTTTCGCGAGTGAGCTAAGCTTTTTGTGTATCAGCAAATAAATCACCGTCATTACGCAAACCCATAAGGCCAAAAACGATAGTGATTTTATCATACCGTACCAAAGCGCCCCTAACGTAACCGCCCCCATAATCAGAGCGGCAAATGCATATAACCAGCTAATGAACACATGGGATTTCCCAGCGCGTATCATACGCTGATAGAGATGCGAACTATGGGCTGCCAGCAGGTTTTCCCGCCTTCTCGCCCGTAAAAACAAGGTCAGTAAAATATCGGTGAGGAATGGTAATATCAGCAATGGCCCCACATAAAGCAGCCCAAATGCGGGGGCTTCTGTGAGCAATAATAATGTGGCGCTGGCAAAAAGAAACCCAACCAACAACGAGCCAACATCGCCGCTAAATATCCTGGCCTGATTACCTGCATTATACAGTAAAAACCCGCACAGAGCTGCGGCCATAATAAGGCTTATCAGCGCCGTATCGCTGGCACCAACCAAGACGGCAATCAAGCATAGCGCCGAAAATGATAGTGCCATACTGCTCGCCATCAAACCGTTGGCACCGTCCATAAAATTCACCCCATTGGTGACGACAAACACCCATAACACTGCGCCTAAAAAGCCGAGCCAATAGGGTATTTTTAGCCCGCCCCCTGCAATTGAGGGGAATAATTCAGGTGCGCCGACCGTGTAAACACTAGCGCTAGCCAACAAGACAATCAGTCCAAATTTAACCTTGGAATTCACATCAAAAATATCGTCGAACAAGCCGAGTAAGGCCGTACCCACACCAAGCGCCGCCAACGATCCCAACAGGTTTTGATTGCCGTAAGCCGGATAGAGCAAAGCCAGCGCCAACATGCCCGCGCCTAAACCTGCAACAATGCCGACTCCGCCTGCCGTTGGGACAATTTTGCTATGGTTGGAGCGTTGCCCCGGCCTATCCAAAAGCCCGGCAAATACCATGAAGCCGCTAATGGCCACGGAGACAAAAAATGCAAAGCCAGCCACATGGATCATAATCATTACAGGGCTATCAAAACTCACGGCATATCCCCGAGCATGGTCGCGACCACCCACCAATCCGGATGGGACTTCTTGATGATTTTGGCTGCTAATTTCGCTTTTGCTTGACTTGAAAACAGACCAAAACAAGTTGCACCTGAACCGGACATACGCGATAATTGGCAATCTGCCTGTCCGCGAATTTCGTCGATTACAGTCTCAATCACAGGCAGTTCACGAATTGCAATGGCCTGTAAATCATTGCGTCCAGACTTGGCCATGTCCAGCAAAGACCCTGCTGATAGAGAAAATTTTGAAGAAACACCGACAATATCAAATTTGTCAAACACATCTTTGGTACTGAGGCTCTTGCCCGGATTGACCAAAATAGCCGGGACTTGCCCCAAACCCGGCCACGGCATTATTTGCTCGCCTACCCCCTCCATAATACAGGTGCGCGACAAAAAACACACGGGCACATCCGCGCCAAACGGCAAAAAGCTTTCCGCATGTTCCGACCAATCCACATGGTCTGCGCGCGACAAAAGCCGTAGCGCCGCCGCCGCATCGGCACTGCCCCCGCCAATGCCGGACGCGACGGGCAGTTTTTTATTCAGCTTGTAGGCCAAGCGCGCTTCAACATAGTTATTCTCGGCAATGACACGGGCAGCGGTCATGAGAAGGTTATCACCCCCCCCCGGCGTATCTCCCGCAAATGGCCCGATCATTTTCAGGCTGAAATCCTCGGCGATTTGCCCGTCTAGCATATCGCCGAAATCTGCAAATACCACAAGACTGTGCAAAGGGTGGTAGCCGTTATCTTGCGCCGCACCCACATGCAGGGTCAGGTTTACTTTCGCCCGCGCCGTTTCCCGCCAAGCGGTTTCAACCAATAAATTTTCGGGTTTAGACATAAAACTACTGAACTACGGCTCTAAGCCCGCCTTTAATTTTGGCTTTAATCGCTTTCAGCTCTTTATCGGTCGGGTCGAGGGTTGCGGCGCGTTCCCATTGATACCCGGCCTCTTTCCTGCGCCCCAATTTCCAATATACATCGCCGAGATGGTCGATAATTGTCGCACTTGTCGGGGAGCGCTCTGCCGCTTCTTCAAGATTTATCCGCGCTTGCCCGTAGCGACCAAGCTTATAATGCGCCCAACCAAGACTATCGATAATCGCGCCGCTTGTCGGCTCTAACTCAACCGCTTTTTCGATCATAACGAAAGCTTTGGTCAAATTCACACCTTTATCGACCCAAGTATATCCCAGATAATTGAGCGCGTCGGCATTGTCCGGCTTGTTTTCTAAAACGAATTCAAAATCCGCCACAGCATCTTCCCAACGCCCTAGCCGCTCCAGACAAATACCGCGCAGGTAATTAACCTGCGGGTTTTCCTTAAGCTCCTCGTCCGACATATCCGCAATCAAGGCCTCATAATACGGCAAGGCTTTTTCATAATCTTCCATGATTAAATAAGCCCGCCCCAGCGAGCCTTGCGTCACCCGTGAGGGATGGGTTTTCTGAATTGATTGCAGGACTTTGATGCCCTCCGCATTTTTATCATCGCCGAACAATATATCGGATTCCGATAATCGCGCCGACACGGAAAACGGTGATAGTGGGCCGATTTGCGCGTATTGGGTCATGGCATCTTCGTCCCTATCGACTTGCTCCAAAATACTGCCGAGGAATAATCGGGCTTTGTCATTTTCGGGGTCAAGTTCGAGGGCAATCCGCAAAAATGTTTCGGCGGATTCGAATTGTTGCTGCGCCCCATAATAACGGAATGCTGGCTCGGTCAAAGCCCGCGATGCCGATTGTGCGGGGGTTAATTTCCATTGCAGTTTTTGCCCCGCATTTATTGCATCCAATGTGTAACGTATTGGCCCGGTTAAAGCACCGCCGTTGGCGTCTGCATAGGTGTTTAATATTGCCAAAGCCTTGTCTTTGTCACCGAGCGCCATAAAACCGCGTACTTGCGCCAAGGTAGATTCTATGGGAGCCAAATTTACTTCGTCTATTGTGGCGAATATTTTGGCGGCGGCTTCACTATCGCCTTCTTGCAAATCGATGATAGCCAGTTGCATATTGCCGAGAAACTCAAAATATTTGCCGCCTTTCATATCCCCGAACGTTATTTTTGCAGCACTCCTATCGCCGAGACCGACCTGCGCCCAGCCGCGCATCATGGCGTTAAAATTCTCAATGCCGATACCAGCATTTGCGTCGGCTAAATATTCCAAAGCTTTCTTATATTTCCCCTTGGCAAGAGCATTTGCCCCCATAACGGCACGGGCAGTACCATCCGTTTCGTCTAGCGCCAAGATTTCAATGGACAAAACACGCGCCAGCGCACTGTCGCCGTTATTAATCGCGGCGGCCAAGGCTTTTTGTCCCAAATCCAAATCGTTCGGGCGGCGGGCAAAGGCACGGGAAAAATACGCCGAACGCGAAGCCGCATCGTTTAAATTACTAGCATAGCGCGCCGATACATAATCTGCATAAAGCTGTGCATCAGGCGACAAAGACTGCCCGCGTTCAGCCGAGCTTCCGCCCATAGTCGTCGCACAGCCGGACAAAGCAACCAACGTCAACACCAAAGCCGAGGCTTTCATAAAGAATTTTATTATTACCATTCGCAGTTTCCTACATATTCGGATAATTAGGGCCGCCGCCACCTTCGGGGCATTCCCAATTGATGTTCTGGCTTGGGTCTTTGATGTCGCAGGTTTTGCAGTGGACGCAGTTTTGCGCATTGATCTGAAACTTTTTGTCGCCGTTTTCTTCGATGATTTCGTAAACCCCTGCCGGACAATAACGCTGTGCAGGTTCCGCCCATTTCGGCAAATTAATAGTTATTGGAATATCCGGATCCGCCAGTTTTAAATGACAAGGCTGTTCTTCCGCGTGGTTGGTAGCAGAGAAACTAACACTGGTCAGGCGATCAAAAGATAGCACACCGTCAGGTTTCGGGTATTCGATAGCCGGAAAATCTTTGGCCAGTCCGGTTGCTTGCGCATCGGTTTTGCCGTGTTTGAGCGTCCCAAACAGATTAAACCGGAATATGGTCGCGAACCACATATCCATACCGCCCAGCATCATACCACCGAGCTTGGCACCAAAACGGCTACTCAGCGGCGCGACATTGCGCACTGGTTTCAAGTCCTTGCCCACAGGGCCGGAGCGCAAATTTGCGTCATAATCCGTAAGTTCGTCTGATGACCGCCCGGCCTGTATCGCCCTATAGGCCGCCTCAGCCGCCGCCTTGCCGGAATGCATGGCATTATGATTACCTTTAATGCGCGGCAAATTCACCAAACCCGCCGAACAACCGAGCAAAGCCCCGCCCGGAAATGCGGTTTTCGGGATAGACTGATAGCCGCCTTTGGTCACGGCGCGTGCGCCGTAAGATACCCGTTTGCCGCCCTCTAACACCTTGGCGATTTCGGGGTGGTGCTTCCAATGCTGGAATTCCATATAGGGGTAAACATAAGGATTTTCGTAGCTGAGGTCGATGATATAACCAATAAATACTTGGTTGTTTTCGCCGTGATACATAAACGAGCCACCGCCTGCTTTGTCCTCCAAAGGCCAGCCGGACGTGTGCAGGACTTTGCCCTCAATATGATTCTCGGGCTTGATGTCCCAAATTTCTTTAATACCCAGGCCATATTTGCCAACGTCGCAATCTTTGTCCAAAGCAAATTTGGCAATCGCCTGCTTACTCAAGGAACCGCGCGCGCCTTCACACAAAAACACATATTTCCCGTGCAATTCCATGCCCGGCTCATAGCCCGGAGTTTCGGTGCTATCAGCGCGGCCACGGCCAAATTCGCCCGCAACCACACCTTTGACCGAACCGTCATCATTATAGACAAGTTCCGTACACGACATGCCGGGGAATATTTCTACGCCCAGCCCCTCCGCTTGTTCCGCCATCCAGCGGCAAACATTGCCCATGGAGACAATATAATTACCGTGATTGTTCATCAAAGGCGGCATGATAAAATTGGGAATGGTTTTTGTGCCTGTCTCCGTCAGGGTCAGGAATTTATCTTCCTTGACCTCGACCTTAATCGGCGCACCCTTGTCTTTCCAATCGGGGATAAGCGCGTCCAGCCCGCTAGGGTCCAGAATTGCGCCCGACAAGATATGTGCGCCCACTTCCGAGCCTTTTTCAAGCACAACGACATTTATATCATCGCCGCCCAGTTGTTTTAAACGAATGGCCGCAGATAAACCCGAGGGCCCAGCCCCGACGATAACCACATCATATTCCATGCTTTCACGATTTTGCATATTTTTTCCCGATTGCTGTTCTAGTCTATTAAGTGTTAAACGGTTCAACGGACTGCGTAAAGCATTCACACAGATTTGGAAACTGAAAATATGAGTGATGAATTTAGATTAGGATGGGCGGAATGGGTCTCCCTCTCTAGCCTCGGTCTGCCAGCTATTAAAGCCAAAATAGATACGGGCGCCCGGACGTCCGCTCTACACGCCGTCGCCATTGAACCATTCGGTAGCGCAAGCAATCCGCAAGTGCGCTTCATCATGCACCCGGACCCGGACGACCCGCACATCGAAGTTGTTTGCTCCGCCCGCGTCATTGGCCGCCGTTCGGTAGTTAGCTCCAACGGCGAGAGCGAATCCCGTTATGTTATCGAAACCCCGATCACTATTGGCGACCTTAGCTGGCCCATAGAAATCACCCTGACCAACCGCGACAATATGGGCTATCGTATGTTGCTGGGGCGATCTGCTATTGACGAATTGAGCCATATCAACCCGTCCGAATCCTTTCTACAGCCAGAGCTTTCCTATGATGTTTACAAGAAACGCCGCAAAAAGAACCCAACCCGCCGCCCCCTGCGTATCGGTATTCTCACCCACGAGCCGGGCAATTATTCCAACCGCAAAATGATAGAAGCCGCCGAAGTGCGAGGACATGTTATCGAGTGTATCGAAACGGGGCGCTGTTATATGGCCATTAACGAACATTCCCCCGCCGTGCATTATGACGGCCAAGCCCTGCCCCGATACGACGCAATCATTCCGCGTATCGGCACACGCATGACGTTTTACGGCATGGCCGTGGTGCGGCAATTTGAGATGATGGGCACATATTGCCTGAACTCCGCCGCCGCTATTGGGGCTTCGCGGGATAAACTCCTCGCCCACCAAATGCTGGCGCAACACAAGCTCGGCATGCCCAACACCGCCTTCGCCATGTCGTCGCGCGATACGGACGGGATTATCGACCTTGCTGGCGGATCACCTGTCGTGGTCAAACTGCTCTCGTCCACCCAAGGCAAAGGTGTGGTCTTGGCAGAGACCAGAAAAGCCGCGTCCGCATTGGTCGAAGCCTTTCGCGGCCTGCGCGCACATTTCCTCGTGCAAGAATTTGTCAAAGAAGCCTCCGGCACCGATATTCGCCTGCTGGTAGTAGACGGCAAGGTTGTCGGCTCTATCCAGCGCACGGCACAGGCCGGAGAATTTCGCTCTAACCTGCACCAAGGCGGCAAAGCCGAGAAAATAAAAACCACCACAGAAGAACGCCGCACCGCCATCAAAGCCGCCAAAATATTAGGGCTAAATGTTGCGGGCGTCGATATGTTGCGCAGCAATTCTGGGCCTAAAATCCTGGAGGTCAACTCCTCCCCCGGCCTACAAGGCATCGAAACCGCCACGGGCAAAGACATAGCCGGTGCCATCATCCAGTCTATTGAAGCCAATGTACGTTCTGTGATACGCTCTAAATAGAATGGCAAACTAATATGACAGCACCAAGCACAGAACAGGCATTGAAAGCCGCCCTGCAAGCCAGCCATGCTTGGTGGGACGATATGGGCGTGGACATTCCAGTAGTGCCAGTTGCCCCCCCATCAGCAGCCAAGAAAGCGCGTAAAACTGGCAAAATCCCTGGAACCAAATCAACACCTGCGCCGCAAGAAATCGACACATCCGAACAACTCATTAAAGCCGCCGAACAGGCAAAAGCCGCCCCTACGCTTGAAGCCCTAAAAACCATCATCGAGGGTTTCGACGCAGGCGTCCTCAGCGACCATGCCAGAAATGTCGTCTTCGCACGGGGCAATCCAGACGCCGACATCATGGTCATAGGCGAAGCACCGGGCCGCGCCGAGGACGAAGCCGCCAAACCCTTTGTCGGCCGCGCCGGACAACTCTTGGACAAAATGTTCGCCGCTATCAATTTGAGCGAGGAAAATCTCTACATAACAAATGTCTGCAACTGGCGCCCGCCGGGCAACCGCCATCCGACTGAGGACGAACTAGCTATGTGCGCCCCGTTCATAACCCGCCATATAGAACTCATAGCCCCCAAACTAATCATAATAGTAGGCGGAATATCCCTCTTAGCCCTAACCGGAAAAACCGGCATTATGAAAACCAGAGGCAACTGGCAAGAGCTAGATATAAACGGCGAGACTGTCCCCGCAATGCCACTATACCGCCCAGCTTTTTTACTGAGGAGACCAGAGCTAAAAAAAGACGCATGGCGGGATTTGTTGGCGATTAAGGCACGGTTGGATGGGTGAGACATTGGAAATGGTCTGAATTGCACGTCCTCATGTAGAACTCTCAAACAATCAAAAAATGTACACACATTTCGTTTTCCTAAAAAAGTTGAAGAGCCAGAAAACAAAAACACCTGGGACGCGAGCAAACGAAAGCTATGGTGTTGGAACGGGTAGCGAAACGATAATCAACCCGACTAAAAGTATGTCGGGTTCTGGTGACAATGACCAAAGGGAATACCTCTTGGTGAATCGATTCTATTGTTTCTTTATGCGGTAATGCCCCTAAATTTATTGGGGTATTATCGGCGGGCATATAAATTCTACTGTCAATCTATCTGCAACCGACAGGTTTGTCCGCATGTATGGCGGGAAATTTCCACTGCATGTAGGCCGGGCACCATGGGTTCTGCCAGTTTGAAAATATAAGTACAGAGGTTTTCCAAGGTTGAGTATTTCAACCCTTCTATGTCGTTTAAATAGGCATGGTCGAGCTTGTCGCGGATTTTCTTTATGACCGGGTCTAGGGAACCAAAATCCATGAGCCATTTATCAATATCTTCTTGGCGGCCTTTAACTGACAAACTGGCGCTAAATGAATGGCCGTGCAAATGCTTATACCCTGGATCCGTACCGTCAGGCAGATCAATGGAATGGGCGGCTTCAAATGTGAAGCTGCGAGACAGGATGATGTCGGCCTTCATGTTTATTTCCGTGCTTTGGCGTGCAAGCTTTCGCAAAGCTGGCACTTGTTGTTATGGGTGCGGTTGTATAGACTAATCCATATTAAGCGCAAGACCAGACATTATCGACACCAGATATTATCGACATTTGTCCAGATTGCGGAAACTATTAAAAGGGGTTATTATGTATTTTCTTATTGCCGGAACCATCTTGTTCTTTGCCGCACATTTTTATTCAAGCTTTCGGACGCGTGTGCCCGGACGCGACATCCGCGCACGTATGGGAACAATGAAATATATGGGGCTATATTCGCTCGTCTCCGGGCTTGGTTTTGCCCTTATGCTTTGGGGCTATGGATTGGCGCGACCCTCCCCGCAAATTTTTACGCCGCCTGACTGGGGTGTGCATGTAACAATGGCTTTGATGCTCCCTGCCCTGATTTTGCTCATGGCCGCCTATGTACCGCGCGGTTATATTAAACATACTATAAAACACCCCATGCTTCTTGCGGTTATGTTGTGGAGTTTTGGCCATTTGCTAGCCAACGGCGAGCTTAATTCCCTGATCTTGTTCGGCAGTTTTCTGGCCTATGTGATCATTGACAGAATAGCCGTGAGTAGCCGTAATTTACCCGTTAAAAAAGCCAGTATCGCTGGTGATTTATACGCTGTTATTATTGGAACCGCGATTTATGTTCTGTTTGTCAAGCATTTACACGAATTGACAATAGGCGTACCTATTATGGGCGGCTCTTGAATCTTGCCAATGTTGGTTGGTGATCGGTAAATTCGAAATTGGTGTCTAATCCTTTGACGCTAACCACCTCCACATTGGGCGAAACCAGATAGCCGTCAATAATCGTCGTGTAATTTTCGCCCTTTATAAAGGGGCGTTCATTGGTGCGAACAGTCGCTACACTTGGGTCAACAACTATTTGCCAATCGGCTGGCAGGCTTTCCGTTGGCAATATTTTAAGCCAGAATAGATCCTTTTCTTTGGTGGTGTGGGGAAAGTCTGTCAGTGTTAATTGCATGTTCCAATCCCCACCAATAACCACACGCTTGCCGTCTGCATAATATTTGCTGGCAATTTCCAATAATTTTTCGTATTGTCGAACACGCACATTCCCGTCCTCGTCGAATGCGGATAGGTGAATGTTCATGACTACCCATGGATTGCTATTTGCATCCGTAAACTCCCGTGCCTGTATGTGATATTGCCGCTGTATTAGACCTTGCAACCTAGTCGGCTCATTAGGTAGGCGAATAAGTGTGACTGGCTGTGTCTTAATCCATGCAAATGAAGCAAGGCCGTGCTTTAATGATGAACTACGCGGAATAAATTGTGTGCGAAAATCATAGCTGAAAAACCAGTCAGTACCGGACAAGGCTTGCTGAACCCCACCCAAAACATCAACCCCGAGATTAAGCATATCTGGCTCTGAAATTTCTTGAATGAGGTATAAATCGGATTTATTGTCCCGTAAAATTTTCTGGATGCCCGCCAAGTTTTTTTCAACGATTTCAATACTTGGCGGCAATAAGTTCTCGCCGCCATCCATGACAAAATCGGATTCTTTACCAAGCCCCGCATAGCCTATATTCCAGTTAAGAACAGAAATTGCAGCGTCCGCATTGGCTAAGTCCGCGCCTGCCCCAGATTTGTTTTTCAGGCCATTATTGAAATAATTAAGCGCTAATATACCTGCGGCGAGCAAAACCAGTAGCAGGATAATTTGGAAAAGTTGCTTCAGAACACGGCGCATTATGGTTCCAATCTTTTAAGTAAGCTAGACGTATCCCAGCGGTTGCCGCCCATGTCTTGAACCTCTGCGTAATACTTGTCTACCATTTTAGTCATAGTCAAGTTAGCGCCGTTCTCTTCTGCGGCCTCTATGGCAATTTTCAAATCTTTACGCATCCAGTCTACGGCAAAGCCAAAATCGAACTCGCCTCGTCCCATGGTCGATGCGCGGTTGTCCATTTGCCAGCTTTGCGCGGCGCCCTGCCCGATAGCCTGCACCACTTCGTCCACGTCCAGTCCGGCACGCTTGGCAAAATGCACGGCTTCTGATAGACCCTGCAATGTGCCCGCAATGCAAATCTGGTTGACCATTTTAGTGAGTTGGCCTGCACCGGACGACCCCATCAATTTTACGGCTTTGGCATAGGCATCCATTACGGGTTCCGCTCGGGCATAAATATCTCCATCACCGCCGCACATTATGGTCAGAGCGCCGTTGACCGCCCCGGCTTCTCCGCCCGAAATTGGTGCGTCTATAAATCCGATATGTGCGTCCTTGGCTTGGGCGTAACAATGTCGGGCGCATTTGGCTGAAGCCGTGGTGTGGTCAACCAAAATACTGCTGGACTGCATGGATGGAATTGCGGCCTTGGCAACGGCATAAACATCATCATCATTGCCCACACACATCATAACATAATCAGCCGCGCTTACCGCTTGTGAAATAGTATCAGCCGCGTCTCCAGCATATTCAGCCACCCAAGATTTGGATTTAGCCGCACTCCTGTTCCACACGCAAACATCATGCCCCGCACGCACCAAATGCCCGGCCATAGGATATCCCATGACCCCCAGTCCCAAAAATGCTAATTGCGCCATAAAACTCTCCCTCAATTGTCCTTGTAAAGGCCAATTATCGTTTTCGCCCCAATAATCTTTCACGTAAAGGAGAATTTTACTGTATTGCGTTTATTTACCTGCTAGAAAGCGCATATGGACGGACAAATATTAGAAACCAGTTGGCAAATGTGGGCCGTTTTCGGGATTGTTATCATCGGGGTCGTGCTTTACGCCTTGGAAAAATATTCCATAGAGCTGATTTCCCTCGGCATTATTGCTGCATTACTTTTGTTTTTTCAACTATTTATGGGCGAAAGCTCTATGCAGGTCGATGCGCGTACACTGTTATCAGGTTTTTCCGACCCGGCTTTGATAACCGTCATGGCATTATTGGTTATTGGACAGGGTATTTTCGAAACAGGTGCACTGGAAACCCCAACACGCAAGCTTAATTCTTACCTAGACAAAGCCCCAAAACGCACATTGACATTGGTCTTTATCACAGCTTTCGTCACGTCTATGTTCATGAACAATACGCCGGTTGTGGTGATGTTTATTCCTGTATTGTCAGCTATGGCACTGCAACTGCGCGGGAATGCATCTAAATTCATGATGCCGCTCAGCTTTATCTGTATTTTAGCCGGGATGACAACGCTTATAGGCTCCTCGACCAATATTTTGGTAGCAGGCGCCCTCGCACGTTCAACTGACGCTACCGTCGCGTTTTTCGACCCGGCATTTCCAGGACTAATTTTAGCCGCTATCGGTGCTATTTACATTGTGCTGACATCAAAATGGCTGTTGCCAAACCGGGGCCCAGCACCCGGAACACAATCTGTATCTGGACGGCAATATATCGCCCCTATCCGCATTACTGAAACCCATCCGCTCAATGGGGCTAAACCTATCGCAGGCCTGTTTCGAGATTTGCGGATGATGACTGTGCGCTCTATACAGCGCGGCGATAAACAATTGTTTCCCCCATTTGAAACCGCCCTCAAGCAAGATGATATTTTAACCGTCGCGGCAACCCGAAAAGCCTTAACCGGACTTCTTTCCGCCTACCCAGAATATCTCAAAGGCATGTTATCCACACCAGGTTTTAAACAAGAGGACGGTACGGATCGTATGGTGATTAGTGAAGCCGTGATTGCACCCGGCTCGCAAATGATAGGCAAAACCATAGAGCAAGCCGGATTCCAGCGTGAGCATGGCTGCTTGGTGCTTGGTATCCAACGACGTTCGCGCATGATGCGCGACCGTATGTTGAAAATCCATTTGCAAGCCGGTGATGTGCTTTTATTATTTGGTTATGTGCCGCAAATAGAAGCCATGCGCGACCACCATGATATTCTTTTGCTCGACTGGGCAACCCAAGACCTCCCCGATATTCGCAAAGCCAATATCGCGCGGATTATTTTTGCGGGCGTTATCCTGTTGGCCGCGACGGGTATTCTACCAATCGTCCATGCAGCATTCACGGGCGCAGCTTTAATGATAGCCACAAAATGCTTGAATGTGCGTCAAGCCATACGTTCGCTTGACCGCAAAGTCTTCATGCTCATCGGTGCGGCCTTCGCTATGGGCATCGCACTGGAGGCCACAGGCGGCGCTGGCTATGTAGCCGGGCAAGTGGTGAATGTTTTGCAAGGATATGGGCCGCAAGTTCTCTTGGCGGGGCTGTTCTTGCTGGTTGCACTAATGACCAATTTGTTGTCTAACAACGCCACGGCACTTCTATTTGCGCCCATTGCCATTAGCGTATCAAGTCAAACTGGAATAGATCCGAAAATCCTTATCTTAACTGTATTGTTTGCTGCAAATTGTTCGTTCGCGACCCCTATCGCCTACCAGACCAATTTACTGGTCATGGGGCCGGGGCATTATAAATTTATTGACTATGTCCGTTTTGGGGTTCCGCTCATCTTGATTATCTGGGTTAGTTATATAGTCCTGCTTCCCTTTGTGTTTAATATTGGCTAGAGTGTTTTTATGAGCCGCCATTTTGACCCAAACGATTTGCAGTTTTATATTACACTGCCCGCCCCCTGCCCGTATTTGGACGGCGAGATGGAACGCAAAATCTTTACACCGCTCGACCCGCTGAAAGGCCCGAATATAAATGATTATCTGACCCATTCAGGCTTCCGTCGCTCGCAAAATGTTATTTACCGCCCGGCCTGTGAGACATGCCATGCGTGTCATTCTTTGCGCGTAAAAGCGGCTGAATTTACACCGGGCAAAAGTTTCCGGCGCACCTTGAAAAATAATGCCAACCTTATCCGTACAGTCAATGAAGCCTTTGCAACAGAGGAACAATTCGACCTTCTGAACAGATACCTGACCAACCGTCACCCGGACGGCGGCATGGCGGAAATGGATTTCGAGCGCTACGAGATGATGGTCGAGGACTGTGCATCACGGACCGAAATCATTGAATATAGAAATGCAGGTGACCACCTGATTGCTTGTTGCATAACCGACACCCTCCGCGACGGGCTTTCTATGGTGTATAGCTTTTTCGACATAGACGAGACCAAGCGCAGCCTTGGTAATTTCATGATTTTGGATCATATCAATATCTGTAAACAAGCTGGGTTCGCATTTCTTTATTTAGGGTATTGGGTCGAGCAAAGCCCTAAAATGTCCTACAAAGCTAAGTTCAAACCACACCAGGTTCTACGCAAAGTTGGCTGGTGTAATGTAGATTAAAAGACGCACCATAATGGGGAGATTATGAAACGACGTGAAATATTAACTGCCGCTGCCGCACTGGCAACCGGAGCCACGACAGTGGCTGTACTCGGTGGTAAGCAGAAAAAAACTGCAGCCATAGAGCAAGCCGTACCGGGTGCGCCTGCCATCAGTAAAAACCGTCGGCAACTCCGACTCGTCACCTCGTGGCCTAAGGACTTTCCGGGTCTAGGTATTATGGCAAACCGCTTTGCTGAATTTGTCAACACTATGAGCGAAGGCCGTATCGAGATTAAAGTCTTCTCGGCTGGAGAACTTGTCGGTGCAGGCGAAGTTTTTGATACGGTATCGACAGGCGGTGCAGACATGTACCATTCGGCGGAGTATTATTGGCAAGGCAAGGCCAAGGGTTTCTCGTTCTTTACCGCTGTACCTATGGGCTTCACTGCTACCGAAATAGCCGCCTGGGTAGATTTTGGCGGCGGTCAGAAGCTTTGGGATAATCTCTCGGCTAAATTTAATATCAAGGCTTTCCACGCAGGCAATACTGGTCACCAAATGGGCGGCTGGTTCAAAAAAGAAATCAACACTCTAGAAGATTTCAAGGGTCTGAAAATGCGCATACCCGGCATTGGCGGCGAGGTCATTCGCAGGCTCGGCGGGGCGGCGGTGAAACTATCCGGCGGCGAAATATACCAAGCCCTACAATCCGGTGCCATAGATGCAACAGAATGGGTCGGGCCATGGAATGATTATGCTTTCGGTTTTTACCGCGAAGCCCCCTATTATTACGGCCCCGGCTTCCACGAATCTGGTGCGGCGCTTGGACTTGGTGTTAATCTCGATGTCTGGAACAGTTTATCAACAATTGACCAAGCCATATTCTTGGCTGCGGGCCGCAGTGCAAATGATCTTAGCATTGGTGAATACACCCACGAAAATGCCAATGCCCTGATCACGCTCAAAGAAAAACACAATATTGAACCGCGCGTGTTCTCAAGAGAAATTTGGAACCAGATAGGAAAATTCAGTGAAGAAGCTGTCGCCGAGGTCGGTAATTCCGACAAAACTACCCGCGCAATTTATGAAAGCTATATCAAGGCTCGCAACAACTACCGCACATGGACAGAAATCAGCGACGGTGCCTATATCGCAGCAAGAGCGGCGGCGCTTAGGTGATGAAAATAATCTATGCATCAAATAACTGGTCAAATACACCGCTCATACCTGCGCATGCAGGTATCCATAGCAGGATAACTTGGCGATACCCATTAGTTCACAGGTGGACCCCTGCGTCCGCAGGGGTGAGCGGTTTTTAGAGATGAATATTGATCTATTAGACATATCCGGGCGTAGTTTCCAAGCCATAGGCTGGGTGTTTTTGCCGTTCTTATTGACGCCTTTGCTTTGCTTGTTTTTCCCAAAATCAAAGTTCATCGCCGGGTTTCAAAAAAATCTATCCCGCACCATAGACGGTTTTAACCTTTTGGTTGGCGAAACGGTGAAATGGCTCCTGCCTGCTCTCGTAGTCACTGTCGCCTTTGGCGTCATTGCTCTGTCTATATTCGGGCAGGCATGGACCAAATACGACGAAAGCGCCACCTATTTCCACGCGACTGTCATATTGCTAGGGTCTGCTGCAACACTTCTCGCGGGACAGCATGTGCGGGTGGATATATTCCATTCCAAAATGCAGCCAAAATCAAAAGCCCTCGTAGATTTCATTGGCTTTTACGCCTTGCTTATTCCGTTTTGTATTATCTTGCTCTGGAACGCACAAAGTTTTGTCGGACTGTCATGGGTCTCACTAGAAGGTTCAGCAGAATCAGACGGCATACGCGGCGTGTTCATACTGAAAACTTTCGTCTCTATATTTGCGGTCATGATGCTAGCTCAAGGCCTGTCTATAGCTGGGCGAGCGGCGCTGTTAATAGGTAGTCGTAATACAGATAACTCACCAGGCGAAGTGGAAGAACCATTTGAAATCGAGCATTTGGAGAGCGGTCTATGAGTCCCAACGATTATCTTGCCCTACTGATGTTTGCCGTCGCCTGTGCGGCGCTCATGGGTGGGTACGGCGTAGCATTTACCCTCGGCGGTGTGTCCTTGATATTTGCGGCAATAGGCGTGTTTACGGGCCAGTTTGAAGCTAGCTATTTGCTGGCTTTGCCCGGTCGGATTTTCCCATTGATAACAAGGGAAATTCTCATGGCTGTGCCCTTGTTTGTGTTCATGGGGGTGATGTTGGAAAAATCCCGTATTGCCGAAGACTTGCTCGAAGCCATGGGGGATTTATTTGGGAATTTACGCGGTGGTCTTGGAATTTCTGTCGTGGTGGTCGGGGCATTATTAGCCGCATCCACGGGCATTGTCGGGGCTACGGTGGTGACGATGGGGCTGTTGTCTTTGCCTACCATGTTGAAGCGCGGCTATGCGCCGTCCCTCGCGTCTGGGGCAATCGCAGCATCCGGGACGCTCGGACAAATTATTCCGCCGTCTATCGTATTAGTGATATTGGGCGACCAACTTTCCAATGCTTACCAAGAAGCACAGCGCAGTCACGGACTGACTACTGACGGCGTAGTATCCGTGGGCGATTTGTTCGCAGGCGCCCTGCTCCCGGGTCTTATTCTGGTCATGCTCTACGCGCTCTATATTGCCATCGTCGCCATAGCAAAACCCCAAATGGCTCCGGCTACTGGTTGGGATAAAGACGTGCATATGGGGCAGTTTATCCGCCGTACTTTGTACGCCATGCTGCCGCCGCTTTTGCTAATAATGGCCGTGCTTGGCTCAATATTATCAGGTTATGCCACCCCGACACGCGGCGCGGCATTAGGGGCTTTGGGGGCGATATTCCTCGCAGGATATAAATTGGCCGAGGACAAACCGGGTGTACGCAAACTCATAATGGCGGCAACCCTTGGCCTCATGGCTCTGATTGCTATCGACCTGACCGGGGTTGATATGCGGTTTAATCAAGACGGGTGGGTGATAAGTGAGCGTATTGCCGTTACGCTTGCATTGCTGTTTAGCGGCCTTGCTATTCTCGGTACGCTTGCCGCCCTGATTTATCTGAGGGGAAATGGCCAACTGGCCGAAGTCTCGCGTTCAACTATGCACATCACGTCTATGGTGTTCGTTATCCTCATCGGCGCGACTATGTTCAGCCTGGTATTTCGCGGATTTGGCGGAGATGAACTGGTTGGCCGGATGTTATCTGCTGCACCCGGAGGCCCGGTTGGCGCATTATTATTGGTGATGATAGTGATGTTTTTCCTAGGTTTTTTCTTGGACTTTATAGAAATCACATTTGTTATAGTCCCCCTCGTCGCGCCGCCGCTTATGGCTATGGGTATGGACCCAATTTGGCTCGGCATATTGATGGCGCTGAACTTACAAACCAGTTTCCTGACCCCGCCTTTTGGCTTCGCTCTGTTCTATTTGCGCGGTGTTGCCCCGCCGGAAGTCACTACAACGGCGCTATACAAAGGCGTAATCCCGTTCATAGGCATCCAGATATTCGTGATACTATTGGTCGCGTTTTTCCCGCAGATAGCCACGACGTTGCCCAAGATGATGGCGGGTTAATTTTTCAAAGAATCGTAAGGTGGATTACGCGCAAGAGACGCTAATCCACCCTACAAAATTAACCTCTAATCGCCAACAACATTCCCGTCCGCATCTATCTCCACAATCGGGTAATCCAGTGCGCGTAATTCTTCCATTACTTTGGCTTTATCACCGACCACAACGGTGATCATATTTGACAGTTTTAAGTGCTTTGCAGCCAGTGCATTTAGTTCATCTTTGGTAATGTCCTGCAGAATTTCATTTTGTGTATCCACATAATCTGGCGACAAACCATAAAGCGCGATTTCCGAGAGATAGCTAAGTTTTTGGCGCGGCGTTTCATAGCTTCTGGCATCGCGCTGACCGAGAGAGCCCTTCATAAAGGCAAGCTCTTTGTCGGTCATGCCGTTTTTTTGGAAATTGCTAATTTCCAAAACAAATTGGCGTATAGAATCGGCTGTAGTATTGGCGCGCACACCAGCTTGCGCCCTAAAAGCGCCGCGCAAATCATTGCCGTAGAAGAATGAACGCGCACCGTAGGTATAACCTTTGTCTTCACGCAAGTTCAAATTTATCCGCGAGTTAAAGGCTCCGCCGAGATTATAGTTCATCAATTCATTGCGGTAAAACTCACCTGTAGCATCGAAGTTTAACCCGCGCTTACCAATGCGAATTTCGCTTTGGGCAGCGTCTGGCTTGTCGATGAAATACAGTGTTCCAGCTTTTAGGTCAGGAAACGGCTTAAGCGCAGGTTGTTCCGTATTACCGCCCTGCCATCCGCCAAATATATTTAAGCGCTTGGCAATTTGGTTGCGCGGTAGGTTGCTAACCACCAAAATTTTACTACCCTGCGGGCCATAATTCTCTTTGTAAAATTCTTTCACATCATCAAGTGTCAATGCGCTGACGCTTTCAATCGTGCCACTATTGGCATGGGCGAAGCTATTGTCAGCGCCGAAAAGCAATTCTGTAAATGCGTTTGTGGCTGTTGTACTGGCATTTTTCTTATCGTTCTTAATGCCTTCAATAGATTGATTTTTTACGCGGTCAAAGTCCTCTTGAGTGAATTTTGGTTCGGTCAATTTCTCAAGTGCAATTTCCAAAGTCCTATCAAGGTTTTTTGTTAATGAGCGGACATTCAAAGTCGCCGTTTTATCACCTGAACCAAAACTAACCGAAGAGCCAAGCTTGTTCAGCTCATTGGACAATTCTTCTATGCTATGACGCTTAGTGGTTTCGGTCATCATCATGACAGTCAATTCCGCCAACCCAAGTTTATCCAGGCTCTCGCGTGTTTGCCCAGCCGGGATGGTGAGGCGAATAGTCGTGGTCGGAACCTCCGCATTCACAGCCCCCGTAATAGTAATACCGTTGGCCGTTTTCGCAGTGTAGACATTGGGGACTTTTATGGTCGGATTTGGCCCCGGCGTCGGGACAACGGAACGGTCAAAGTCGGATGTGCCGGGACGTAAGGCTAGCCCCTCGCCGTCTGAGCTTGCCGGGATAGTACGCTCATACATTGTCCATGTATCCGGTTTGATAATCATTTCCGGTTTACCTTTGGGTACAATAGACATGACCACGGCATTTTTGTCTTTGATGTATTTTTTATAGACACGCATCACGTCGTCTTTGCTCACACCTTCATAGCGGGCAATATCTTTTTTGATATAATCCGGGTCGCCGCGTAAATATTCATAGCGCGCTAATTGCGATACTTTGCCTGACACACTTTCGAGGCCAAATACCATGCTCGACACTATACCGGCTTTTACCCGTTCAATAGCATCATCGCTGGCACCGCCGCTTTCTTCGAACTCGACCAATGACGCCCGAGCTATTTTCTCTAGTTCAGCAAGCGAATTACCCGGTGTTGGCAAGGCCAACATGGTAAATGTACAGCCAAGTTCCGCACAGCCGTGCCCGGCACTGGCTTGCACCGCAAGACCAGGTTTCACCAGGTTTTTGTATAACAATGACGTTTTGCCAGAGCCTATAATATCCATCAAAACGTCCAGCGGAGCTTCGTCCTCATGATATACGTGTACGGTCGGCCATGACATATACAATAGCGGTAAAGCAACATTGTCTTCCAACGATATATAACGGTCTTTGTCCAGTGTTACAGGCGTGTAGACTGGTGATTTAACCTCGGGGCCGCGCGGAATACCGCCGAAATATTTCTTGACCCATTCCAGCGTTTGCTTCTCATCAAAATCCCCGCCAATGGTGAGGGACGCATTATTGGGGCCGTACCAGCGTAGGAAAAATCGTTTCAAATCATTTAAATCGGCGCGGTCCAAATCAACCATATAGCCAATAACTGACCAGGAATAAGGATGCCCTTCGGGGTACATAGCTTCCCCAATTCGCTCGCCGAGCAATCCGTAAGGACGGTTATCAACACGCTGGCCGCGTTCGTTCTTGACGGTTTCGCGCTGATTTTCAAATTTTTCTTTGGTTACAGCGTCCAGAAAGAAACCCATACGGTCTGCTTCCAGCCACAACATACGCTCCAACTGATTATTGGGCACGGTTTCATAATAATTTGTCCGGTCGGTACTGGTGGAGCCATTAAGCGTGCCGCCGCTCTCGGTAATCAAGCTAAAATGTTGCTCATCCGCTACATTCTCGGAACCTTGGAACTGCATATGTTCAAAGAAATGCGCAAAACCAGATCGTCCGGCTTCCTCGCGCCCTGAACCGACATGGTATGTCACATCCACATGCACAAGCGGATCAGAACTATCCGGGGCTAGGATAACCGTAAGTCCATTATCAAGTACGTATTTATTGAAGGGTATGGCGATTTCACCTGCATTCGCAGATACAGATTCAACTTTGGTAAACCCATCTACAATGACATCAGGCGCTGTGGTTTTCGGTTCACAAGCCGCAAGTGCCAAAACGGTGACGCTCATTAATAGAAATTTTCTCATTTTATTTCCCCAAACTGTATCAAAATTTACTTATTGATAAACAATAACGAAAAGAACAAGTAAGTAAAGCAAAATCCCTATAAGTATTTTAGAAAGAGTAGTAATGCACTAGGCGCATATCAACCCGCTCCACTAAACCGCTTTTTCCATTCTTCCACATTTGCATCTTCTATCTTTGCGAACAGCACTTCGGGCGCAGAGATTTCTAGGCCGTGGGGGAGTGCATCAAGGATAGATTTCACGCGCATTTCCCAATCCCCCTTGTCAAAATAATTCCACGTGCGGTTTTCCGCCGGGATATTCATGGCGTCCAAAATTTTATCCGCCGCGTCCGGCACTATGGGCTGCGCCAAAACACCGAACAGCGCCACCAAATTAAGCCCGATACGCACACCAATAGCGGCTTGGTCTATGTCGGTTTTATATTGGGTCCACGGGGCAGCAACCGTTAAATATTCATTGCCAGTCGCCCAGATAGCGCGGGTCTCGGCGGCGGCTTTGCGAAATTCCATAGTTTCGTAATAGTCGATAAGTTTGGGTAAGCGCGTCGCCAGCTCCGCCACCAATGTGTCTTCGGCCTCCCCCCATGTGCCACCACTTGGTACTTTGCCATCAAATTTACCCACACAATATTTGGTAATCCGGTTGACGAAATTGCCCAGCACATTGGCCAGGTCGGAATTAATCCGGGCTTGGAAATCCTCGAACGTAAAGCCTGCATCCGACCCCTCCGGCGCGTTGGCTGTCAAATGCCAGCGCCAATAATCGCTGGGTGCGAGGTCAATGGCTTGGTCCATAAACACGCCGCGTTTCTGGGACGTTGAGAACTTGCCGCCATACCAAGTGACCCAGTTGAAGGCCTTGAGCCTGTCGACCAATTTCCAAGGTTCACCTGAGCCAATGAGCGTGGTCGGGAAAGACAAAGTATGAAAAGCCACATTGTCCTTACCCATAAACTCCACATAAGTGACATCATCCGCCCCCTTATCCGTGCGCCACCAGCTCTGCCAATCCCCATTATTCTCTTCGGCCCAGTCTTTGGTGGCCGCGATATATTCAATGGGCGCATCGAACCAGACATAGAAAACCTTGTCCTCGAAACCGGGACGCGGGACGCCCTTATAGGCCACCGGAATCCCCCATTTCATATCGCGGGTAATGGCGCGGTCGTGCAGACCTTCGTCGAGCCATTTATAGGCAATGGACTTGGCCAAAGCCGGCCAGCCTTCCGCCTTGTCGATCCAAGCGCGCAGTCTGTCCGCCATGTCGCTTTGCTTGAGATATAAATGATTGGTCTCGCGGATTTCCACGTCCTTTGACCCGGACACAGCAGAATAAGGCTCGATCAAATCCGCCGGATCAAGCAGCTTGCCGCAAGCATCACATTGGTCACCGCGCGCACCGTCTTCGCCGCAATTGGGGCAAGTGCCCTCCACGTAACGGTCTGGCAAAAACCGACCATCTGCCACGCTATAAACCTGCTCTGAGACCCGCTCTTCAAGCAGATCGTTTTTCTCCAACATATGCGCCAAATGCTGGGTCAACTCATGATTGGACTGCGTGCTGGAGCGGCCAAAATAATCATAGCTCATTTTAAAATCAGCCCCCGCCGCCCGCTGGGCATCATGCATTTTATCGCAGTAGGCCGAGACCTCCATGCCCGCCTCTGCCGCCGCTAATTCTGCCGGCGTCCCGTGTTCGTCGGTCGCACAAATGTACAAGACCTCATGCCCCAGCAAACGCATAGCCCGCGCATACACATCCGCAGGCAACATAGAGCCGGCCAAATTACCAAGATGCTTAACCCCGTTAATATAGGGCAGTGCCGATGTGATAAGTATACGCGCCATAATATCCCCTTAGGTCTCTCTAGCTTCCTAAACGACTACCTAAGTCATTGGCGAATATTTGCAAGATTTTATCCTCGTTGCCAAAAACGGGCTTATAAACCCAAATGAGCATTGTAAATATTGTTAAATGAGGCGCTATCCCCTGCGGCCTATATTTTTTCAAAAACATGTATTTACAGGCTTGCATTTTAAAGAGCGGCGCAGTATCACCCGCATCCTAAGACTTGCACGCAAGTCGCCCCTATAGCTCAGCTGGTAGAGCACCTGATTTGTAATCAGGGGGTCCGCGGTTCGAGTCCGTGTGGGGGCACCATTTCCTTATTTTATATAGTCCGATATAGTCCGAAAAACCTTGATATATGAGGATTATAACACTATTACTTGTCCAGCGCAATCCAGCGTCGTGGGGGTATATCCTACGGATTTGGGGGTAGAATTGGGGGTATTTATTTCTGCCCCCATATTAAAGGACAGGCTTTGGCCTTAACAGATGCAAAAATCCGGGCACTTAAGCCCAAAGCAAAGCCTTACAAGGTTTCGGACTTTGACGGGCTCTATTTATACATTCCGGCCAATGGCTCAAAGCTTTGGCGGCTTAAATACCGCTTTAATGGCAAGGAGGGTTCGCTATCCTTTGGCCCCTATCCAGCAACATCATTAAAAGCCGCTCGTGATTTACGGGATGAGGCGCGAGCTCAACTGGCGAGTGGACTTAACCCCGCTGAGGTAAAACAGGCGGCTAAAGCCGAAACGCTAGGCAAAACAGAGCACACCTTTAACAAGGTTGCGGATCGCTTCATTGAAAAAATGACCAAAGAGGGACGTTCCAAAGCAACGCTTTCCAAACTTGCATGGCTCTTAAAGGATGCACGGGTAGATTTTGGCCGCATGCCCATTACAGATATAACCGCGCCCATTATTCTTAAAACGCTCATAAAGCGCGAAAAACTGGAACACTATGAAACAGCGCGGCGGATGCGCTCCCGTATTGGCGGTGTTTTTCGCTACGCGGTTGCAAGCGGCATTGTGGACGCCGATCCAACCTTTTCACTGCAAGACGCCTTGATTAGCCCAACAGTCACCCACCGCGCCGCAATTACCGATAAAGACGGGCTTTCTGATTTACTCAAAAAGATAGAAATCTATTCTGGGCAGCGCACAACCATTATTGCGCTCAAGCTTTTAATCCAATTTGCGACCCGCCCCGGCGAACTAAGAAATGCGCACTGGGATGAAATAGACTATGCCGCCAAAGTTTGGCATATTCCAGCCAGCCGCATGAAAATGCGCAAGCCCCATAGTGTGCCTTTACCTGATACTGCCTTGGCTATGTTATCAGACTTGCGAAAATTGACTGGCTGGGGCGAACTTCTATTCCCAGCGCAAACATCATCTAAGAAGCCCATAAGCGAAAACACCCTGAACCAAGCCTTGCGGCGCATGGGGTTTACAGCGGATCAAGTCACCTCTCACGGCTTTCGCTCGACATTTTCCACATTTGCCAATGAAAGTGGCCTTTGGAACCCCGACGCCATAGAAGCCTATTGCGCCCGCATGGACAGAAACACAGTACGCCGTGCCTATAACCGGAGCCTATATTGGAATGAGCGGGTTAGGATGGCGGATTGGTGGAGTGAAACACTTAGACGGTTGCATTAAAGGCTATTTCCTTATTAAACGCTAAGGTCACGAAACGGAAAGCGCGGAGATTTCATGAAAGAGATAGATTTTTGGCGATTAAGTGATGAACTTACGATAATTCAAGCAACTTTATTGATTTGCGGTATTGATCCTGCTGGTAGGGAATTTGATATTGAGCGCCAAAGCAAACGACCAAAGGGATATGATGCTATTAAACATGCACTTCTTTCCTCATATCGCAATAAATCACTTGTTGGAAAAGAAGTGCGAGAGCTTGATGAAAGAACGGGAGATAGCTACATTGATGAAAACAGTACGCTTATAACCGTTAATTCTTTAAAAGAGTGGCTTAAAGGACGAGGGTTTCAAGAGCATTTTTTCTTTTTCCCAGATGAGCCTCAAGGGGAATTTTTAGACCCTAATCACCCTAGGTATGCGCCTAAATTAGCTGCCGCAATCAAGGCTTGGCAAGCACTTGATGATCCAGGCCTGATCAAAGGGACTGCCAAACAATCAGTACAAAAATGGTTGCGATTAAATGCGAGCGAGTTTGATCTCAGTGCCGACGATGGAAAACCAAAAGAAACAGCAATTGAAGAAATATCAAAAATTGTTAATTGGCAACCAAAAGGTGGGGCACCTTCTACACCAACAGGAAAATTGGCGATAAAAAAGACAAAACCCTCAGTAAATTTATCCGTCAAAGAAGAAAACAAAGACCTTTTGCCAGATAATTCTGCCTTTGACCTTGATGAGGATATACCCTTTTAATTCTTTGAATAAATGTCATTATTTCTCCTTTTAAGAAGGTTGCGCGATTACCTACCCCTAGGTTACACACCATTTTACCTCAAGTTTTCTATATCCTTCCCCCTATTCTCAGGCTCATTCTTGAGCAACTGTTATGCGACGCTAACAAACGGAGTAAAACCATGTCGCATAGTAATAAATTTCCCAAAACAGGCTTTGTACGCCTTTCCCAAATTCTTGCCCCCAATGGCCCCATTCCTGTTTCCAAATCGACTTGGTGGGCGGGGGTTAAGGACGGACGCTTTCCAACGCCGCAAAAATTGGGGCCACGTACAACCGTTTGGAAAGCCGAAGATGTGCGGGCTCTTTATGAAGGTTCGGCATAGCATTGCTACAGCGAACCAATGAAGCGCACATATGACTATAGGAAATTAAAGGGCAATCGTCCTTATACGGTGGAAAGCCTCGCTATTTTATTTAGCGTTGGGAAAGCGACCGTCCGAGGCTGGATAAAGCAACATGGATTATCTTGTGCCGTAGTTGATACAAATCGCCCTCTTGTCATGAAGGGTGTTCTGATTCGCGAGTGGATGAAGGAATGGCAAGCCAAGCGAAAATGATCATGCGGCGATGGTGAAATGCCGTGCGTTGCATGCGGCGGCCCGCGAAAAATTAAGCCCAATACGTTTAGAATAAACCCCAGCAATACTCTCAAAATCACGGCGCAAGGCGAGTGTGAGGATTGTGCCAGAACGATTTACCGCTTTGATGTACAGGCAAACCGAAAGGCACTAAAACGACAATTTACGCAAAACACCTCTCATCATCACGAAGCGCCAACTGAACATATTAGCAAAGGCATTACGCCCCGTAATGATATAGTTCAGAAAGGAAAAGAAGATGATTAAAGTGAACGCAGAAAATGAGCGTGTAAAGATGGCTTGGATTGATGAATTAGAAGCAGAATACGCGCCTAGCACTGTAGATCAAAAACTCAAAGCATTGGATACTTTTGAGCAGGCTACAAGTTTTGCAAGTTTTACCGATTTGAACCGTAAACACGCCAAGACCTTTCTGGATGCCGTTATGACGCGAGATATATCCAACGCCACCCGCGCGTCTTGCGTGAACAACGTAAAAGCATTTTTTGAATGGATGGTGATGAGCGAACGCCTTAAGGGTAAACAAGCCCGCTTGCCGATTAAAGCCCTACGCCTTACCCGCAAAGGACAACGCGCCGCAAAGTCACAAAGGCAAGTGAAACGCGCCACAGTCGCACACATCACCCAAACCATACTGGCTATGCCCAAGACCAACGCCCCCCAAACCAGCGCCATAGAGCGCCGTAACCGCGCCCTGATCGCCGTAACTCTATTATCCGGCGCACGGGACGGAGCGATTGTTTCCATGAATGTCGGACATGTGGATTTGGCAGGTAAAGAGTTTCACCAACACCCGGACGAGGTGAACACCAAAGCCAGCAAATTGATCCATACTTGGTTTTATCCGGTGGGTGATGAGATTATGACCGAAGTCGCAGATTATATCGACTACTTGAAAACCGAATTGGGGTTTGGTGATGATGATCCGCTTTTCCCGGCTACAAATCAAGCGCAAGATGAAAACGACCGCTTTATCTCAGACGGCCTAACAAAACGCCATTGGGCAAGTGCCCAGCCCATGCGCGGGATATTCAAAGCGGCGTTTAGAGCCTCTGGCCTGCCCTATTACAACCCGCACAGTTTCCGCCATACGCTGATGGCACTGGCCTATGAATTTAAATTATCCCCCGAAGCCCTGAAAGCCTGGAGCCAGAACATGGGGCATGAAAAACTGGACACCAGCGTTAATTGCTACGGCAAACTTTCACTGGATCGGCAAAAGACGCTGATATTGGAGTTACACGAAAGGCCAAACACCCAAGACGATGATGATCGGCCTGTGACCATGGGGGATTTAAAACGCCTGTTGGGCGGCAAAATTTAGTTACCCATTATTGACTCCGCCGCCCTAAGGTCGAATAAAGGTTGTATATCACTTTAGGAGATGTCATGGCTAAAGCCGCCAGCACAAAAGACGATTTAAAAACTATCGAGACGCAGATGTGGAAGGCGGCGGATAAGCTACGCAAGAACATTGACGCGGCGGAATATAAGCATGTGGTGCTGGGGCTTATCTTTTTGAAATATATTTCGGATGCCTTTGAAGACCTCTACGAAAAACTCAGCGCGGGCGAAGGCGAATATGACGGCGCTGACCCTGAGGACAAAGACGAGTATAAAGCCGAAAACGTGTTTTTCGTGCCGCCGTCGGCGCGGTGGAGCTTTCTGCAAAGCCACGCCAAGCAAACCACTATTGGCAAAACCGTGGACGAAGCCATGGACGCGATTGAACGCGAGAACCCGTCTTTGCGCGGCGTATTGCCCAAAGTATTTGCGCGGGGGAATTTGGATCAAACCAATCTCGGCGGGCTGATTGATCTGGTGAGTAATATTGCCATGGGCGATGCCAAAGCCAAGAGCGCCGATGTGCTGGGGCGCGTGTTCGAATATTTCCTCGGGGAATTTGCGCTGGCCGAAGGCAAGAAAGGCGGGCAGTTCTATACACCTGAAAGCGTGGTCAAAGTTTTGGTGGATATGCTCAGGCCTTATAAAGGCCGGGTGTTTGATCCGTGTTGCGGCTCTGGCGGGTTGTTTGTACAATCAGAGAAATTCGTCGAAGCCCACCAAGGCAAAATCAATGATATTTCCATATACGGCCAAGAGAGCAACCAGACCACTTGGCGGCTGGCCAAAATGAACCTTGCCATTCGCGGCATAGATAGCAGCCAAGTGAAATGGAATAATGAAGGCTCGTTCCTGAATAACGCCCACAAAGATTTAAAGGCGGACTATGTGATCGCCAATCCTCCGTTTAACGACAGCGATTGGAGCGGGGAATTGCTCAGGAATGACGGGCGTTGGAAATTTGGCACCCCGCCCACGGGCAATGCCAATTACGCTTGGATACAGCATTTTCTCTATCATTTGGCACCCGGCGGCAAGGCCGGGTTTGTGCTGTCCAAAGGCGCACTGACCACAAAATCCAGCGGCGAATGGGACATTCGCAAAGCCATCATAGAGGCAGGGCTGGTGGACTGTATTGTTAACCTGCCCGCCAAGCTGTTCCTCAACACCCAAATCCCGGCCAGTCTTTGGTTCTTGACGCGGGAGAAAACCTATCGCCGCAAAGAAATCCTGTTCATAGATGCCCGCGAACACGGACATTTAATTAACCGCCGCACACGCGTGTTCTCGGCGGAGGATATAGAGGAGATTACGCGCACCTATCATAATTGGTGCGATCCCAAAGGCGATTATGAAGACGTAAAGGGGTTTTGCAAATCCGCCAGTGTGGAGGAGGTCGCCGCCCTAGACTATGTCCTCACCCCAGGCCGCTATGTTGGCCTTGCGGATGTGGAGGATGATTTTGATTTTGGCGAGCGGTTCGCCAGTTTGAAAGCGGAGTTCGCAGGACAGCTTGAGGAAGAAGCCAAGCTGAATGAGCTGATTGCGGATAATTTGGCGAAGGTGGAATCGTCGTGAGCATTTGGAAGTCAATGCCACTTTGCGAAATTTCATCAATAAAGGGGGGAAAACGTCTACCAAAAGGTGCCTCACTTTCTAACCAGAAAACAAATCACCCTTATATTCGAACACGAGATATCAAAGGTAACAAAATTGCAAAATCGGAACTTTTATTCGTTCCCAATAGCGCCTTCCCACAAATTCAAAATTACACTGTCGATGCGTTTGATGTAATAATTTCAATAGTGGGAACTATCGGTTCTGTTGCCCAAATTCCAAAATCTTTGCATCTTGCCAGCTTAACTGAAAATTGTGCAAAGATTGTAGATGTAAAGAACATTCTACTTGATAAAGTATTCTTATTTTATTACCTGACAAGTAAACTTGGGCAGTTCGAAATACTGAAAAGAAATGTTGGATCCACCCAACCAAAACTTCCACTCTACAATATTAAAACTATTCCAGTCCCCCTCCCACCTCTCTCAGAACAAAAGGCGATTGCGGGGGTGTTGTCGGCTTTGGATGATAAAATTGACCTGCTGCACCGCCAAAACAAAACCCTAGAAGCCCTAGCCGAAACCCTCTTCCGCCAATGGTTCATAGAAGAAGCGGAGGATGATTGGGAGGAGGGTGTGCTTAGTGATTTAGTAGACGTAAAATATGGC
>JALSHE010000114.1 GCA_026982415.1 Robiginitomaculum sp. | reverse complement strand
GAAGAAGATGAACCTGAGGAAGATGAGCCTGAAGAAGACGAACCCGAGGAAGACGAGCCTGAAGAAGACGAACCCGAGGAAGACGAGCCTGAAGAAGACGAACCCGAGGAAGACGAGCCTGAAGAAGACGAACCCGAGGAAGGCGAGCCTGAAGAAGATGAGCCTGAAGAAGATGAGCCTGAAGAAGATGAGTCTGAAGAAGACGAGTCTGAAGAAGACGAGTCTGAAGAAGATGAGTCTGAGGATGAAGACGATAGCGAGGACAATAGCGGTACCGGAGCCAGTGATGATGGCGACGATGATGGCGACGATGATGGCGACGATGATGGCGACGATGATGGTGACGATGACGATGATGGTGATGGTGATGATGGTGATGGTGATGGTGATGGTGACGACAACAACGGCTCGAACACTAATGGTGGGGATCCTGGCTCAGATTCAAGTGGCGATAATACGCCCCAAGGATTTGGCAGTAATGAGCAAAGTGCAGATTCCTTTGCGGCGCAGGAAGATTTTGATGGAAACTTAGCCGTACTCGGTGAATGGTTGATTTTAGTCGACCCAAAAGAACTTAATGATCTTTCGCAGCGCGGATATACGGCAAGCGAAATAACATATCTCGGCGGCCTTGATAAAATGCTGGCACGCATAGAGGCACCGGCAGGATATAATTTACGGCGGGTTCAACGCGACATCTCAAATTTCTCACCGTCAACACAAGTTGATTACAATCATCTATACGGTACAAAAAGCGGTAAGGGGCGGACCGTTGGTGCTGGGGTTGAACCGAGAGCCATGTTGGATATAGCCCCATTTGACCTTGGTGCAAACTTGAAAATCGGAATGATTGATACGGGTATTATGGCCGAACATGCGGTTTTTGAAGGCGCGAGGATTAAAACACAAGATTTCGTTTCCTATCAATTCAAGCGACCAAAGCACGGTACTTCTGTTGCCTCTATCTTGGTGGGCGAGTCCGGGTCATATCGCGGCCTTGTCCCCAAAGCCGAGCTTTATGCCGCCTCGGTTTTCTTTAAATCGCCAACGGGCGGCGAACGGGCTACAACAGAAAACCTCGTGCAAGCCCTTGATTGGATGATCGATAACGATGTTAATATTATCAATATGAGCTTGGCAGGTCCGGCAAATGCTGTGCTCGAATCTGCTATTAAAAGTGCGCAGTCGAGGGGGGCTATAATCATTGCGGCCGTTGGCAATGATGGCCCCACTGCCAAGCCTTTATATCCGGCAGGGTATAAAGACGTTATCGCAGTGACCGCTGTAAACGACCAGAATAATATTTACCGCCTGGCAAATCGAGGGCCTCATGTGGATTTTGCAGCCCCAGGCGTGGCTATTCGTAATGCTTCGGGTAATGGCGCATACCAAACATCCAGCGGCACAAGCTTTGCTGCACCTTTCGCCGCTGTTATAATAGCCGCTACAAATTCGAGTTATGATAAACCCACCCAGCAGATTATTAGTGATTTGCAAAACAATGCCTTGGACTTGGGTCCACAAGGTTACGACAAGATTTATGGTTATGGCCTTATCAAACCCTTGCCCGCTCCTCCCCAAAAATAACATACTGAATAAAATCTCACTGTTCGGGAATAAACCTCGTATGTGACACGTCAATAAGGTGAACTGTAATGAAAATGGATCAAAACCAAGAGCGCAAGGAAATGCTCGAAGTTCTACCCCATATTCAGCGTTTCGCGGTCTCGCTAACCCGCAACCGTGCGGATGCTGATGATTTATTACAAAATACGGTCGAGCGGATCCTTAAAAAAGGAATTCCAGACGACGCAGATATGAAGCGGTGGATGTTCAGAGTGTGTAAAAACATCTGGATTGACGAGATTAGAGCGCGAAGAGTGCGCAACAATGCGACAGACAGCGGCAATATTACGTTGCATGATCGCCCGGAGTGGGAAAGGGAAATTATGGGACGGATGAAATTAAAACAGGTTAAAGATGCGATGGAAAACTTACCGGACGAGCAGCGGATAGTATTATCCCTTATAACGATTGAGGGGTTTTCATATAAGGAGGCCGCAGAAATCCTTGAAACCCCAATAGGCACAGTTATGAGCCGCTTGGCGCGTGCGCGCCGCAATCTTGCTAATATGTTTACGCCGGATCCAAGTACGTCTCCGTACTCCACAAATGATGCATTTAGGGCATAAGATTATGAAATATACAGATGAACATTTATCGGCATTTTTAGATGGCCAATTAAGCCGTGATAAAAGCGAAGCGCTAGAATTAGAACTTTCCGCCAATGCCAAACTCTCAGAACGCCTCGCCAGCTTGGAAGAGGCCAATGAGGCTGTGAAAGCTTCTTATAGCACCGAACTTGACCAGCCTATCCCGGATCATATTCTGGCCTTGCTAGAGCCACAGGTAAGCCACACGCATGCTGCCACCAATGATAATGGAACGCGAAATGTTGTTCCGCTCATGCAAAAGCGTGCAAAGCTTTCTTTATCAAAGTGGGTTGCGCCGCTTGCTGCTAGCTTTGCCATGATGCTAGGCTTGACGGTGGGGCGCGGCATGACACTTGCCTCAATAGACCAAGGCGCTCTTTACGCTCAAATGACAGGCGTGATAGCGGCAGACAACCCATTGTTTGGGGTTTTGGAAACCACGCCGAGCGCCACCAATGTGAGGTATGGGAAAGATAAAAGTCTGGAAATAAAACCTATTCTTACCTTTACTTCCAATGATGGTAGTTATTGCCGCGAGTTTAAAGCTCAAACCACTCAATCAGCCGCGCGCGGCGTGGCGTGCCGAGATGGTTCGGTTTGGAATGTGCTTATGCTTAACCAAACTGAACGTAGCTATGAAGGCGGGTTTCGTACTGCTTCTGGCAATTCTGACGCTGTCATTGATCAATTCATAGATGGGTTGCTGGTTGGCATACCGCTCGATGCAGATGGTGAGCAAACTTTACTGAATACCGGTTGGAAAAAATAATTCTCTCATGCGGCAATATAGTAAATTAACATACATCTGAATCCATAAAAAACGTCTCACCAATGGGATGAAAGGACGCCTAGAAAAACGCCTGCAATCCGGTAATGGCTCTGCCTAATATTAGCGCGTGGACATCGTGGGTGCCTTCATATGTGTTGACGGCTTCGAGGTTCATTGCGTGGCGGATGACGTGGAATTCGTCTGAGACGCCGTTGCCGCCGTGCATATCGCGAGCTGTGCGAGCTATGTCGAGAGCCTTGCCGCAATTGTTTCGTTTAATCAGGGATATGGCTTCAATGCCCAGCTCGCCTTTATCCATCAAGCGCCCGGCCTGTAGGGCGGCGTGTAGGCCGAGAGTGATTTCAGTTTGCATATCGGCCAGTTTTTTCTGGATCAGCTGGGTTTGAGCCAAGGGTTTGCCGAATTGTTTGCGGTCTAGGGTATATTGCCGCGCCGCGTGCCAGCAAAATTCCGCCGCGCCCATACTGCCCCAAGCAATGCCGTAACGGGCTTTGTTCAGGCACGAGAACGGGCCGCGCAGGCCTTTAATCTCCGGGAATTTATTTTCTTCCGGCACGAACACATCTTGCATGACAATCTCGCCGGTAATACTGGCGCGTAAGCTGAATTTGCCCTCAATTTTTGGCGCAGACAAACCCTCCATATCTTTTTCGAGCACAAAGCCGCGAATGTCGCCAGCGTCGTCTTTCGCCCAGACAACAAATACATCAGCGATAGGGGAATTGGTGATCCACATTTTCGCGCCGTTTAAGATATAGCCGCCGTCTACGGATTTAGCCCGGGTTTTCATGGAGCCAGGGTCGGAACCCGCGTCCGGCTCGGTCAAGCCGAAACAGCCAATATATTCACCACTGGCGAGTTTTGGTAGGAATTTTTGCTTGGTTTCTTCGGTTGCAAATTGGTTAATCGGGTGCATGACCAAGGAAGATTGCACCGACATCATAGAGCGGTAGCCACTATCAACTCGCTCAACCTCGCGAGCCACAAGCCCGTAAGTGACATAATTAAGTCCAGCACAGCCATAGCCTTCTATGGTTGAGCCCAGCAAGCCAAGCGCCCCCATCTCGCGGAAGATTTCTGGGTCGCATGTCTCGTGGCGGTTAGCGTCTAATATCCGGGGCATCAATTTGCCTTGACAATAGGCGCGGGCGCTATCCATGACCATGGTTTCTTCTTCGGACAACAGTCCGTTTAAATTCAGCGGGTCTTCCCAGTTAAATTTCCCGTAAGTATCAGCCATAATGCCCTCGTAAAAGTGTTTCCATTTAAATACGCCAATAGGGTTTTTGGGCAAGCCTTAATTAGCAATAATTATCGTCTTGAGATTGGTAAATTCGCGTAGGCCTTGTTTGGCCATTTCGCGGCCAAAACCTGAGCGTTTGATGCCGCCGAACGGCATACGGATATCGGAGCTGCAAAATCGGTTGATGAAGGTGGAACCAGCCTCAAGCTCATTGATTGCTTGCTCATGCTCGCTCTCATTATTCGAGAATAAAACGGAACCCAAGCCCAGTTGGCTATCATTGGCCAAAGCGATGGCTTCGTCCAGGTCTTTTACTTTGAATAACATAGCGGCGGGGGCAAAAATTTCCTGACCGTATATGTCCATGGCTTTGGTCATGTCTTCGATAATAGCTGGCCGCATATAATAGCCTTGGTCGGGCAAGACCTGTGTACCATGGGTGATGGTCGCGCCTTGGTTTTTGGCGGTTGCCATCTGCTCTGTAACCTCTGCGAGGGCGCGCCTTGAGGAGATCGGCCCCATATCTGTGTTGTCGTCCAGTGGGTCGCCCAATTTAATGGCGTTGACCTTGGCCATAAACCCGGCCTTGAATTCATCATAAATATCTGCGTGTATGATAAGGCGCTTGGCGGCGATACAAGATTGGCCGTTATTGCGCATACGCCCCGTAATGGCGTGGTCAATAGCGGCGGTTAGGTCAGCGCTCGGCATGACGATAAACGGATCCGCACCGCCCAGCTCTAGGACACATGGTTTGATATATTTTCCGCATGTGGATGCGACGGCAGAACCGGCACGTTCAGATCCTGTCACAGACGCACCCATAATGCGCTCATCGGCCAAAATAGCTGCGACTTTGCTAGAGCCAACCAGAAGCGTTTGAAACACGCCTTTCGGGAAGCCTGCTTTGGTGAATAAATCTTCGAGCTGCAATGCGCAGCCCGGCACGTTAGATGCGTGTTTCAGCAAGCAGGTATTGCCCGCAAGAATGGCAGCAACCGCCACGCGGATAACCTGCCAGAACGGGAAATTCCACGGCATAACCAGCAAAATAGTCCCGAGGGGCAGGGGACGGGTGAAGGATTTTTTATATTCGGTCTGCACATGTTCGTCAGCCAGATATGCGTGCGCCATATCCGCCGTATAGCGGCAATATTTGGCGCATTTTACCACTTCGGCACGTCCCGCCGTTATTGTCTTGCCCATTTCGGTGGACATGAGCAAGGCGGACGCGTCTGCGGTTTGTTCTAAAATGTCGGCAAGGACGCGGATCAATTGCACCCGCACGGCCAAATCGGTTTTTGACCAATCTGCAAAGGCCATATCGGCCTGTAGCAGAGCGGCTTCAATACCGTCTGCGTCCAGTGCCGTATATTCTTTAATCATTTCGCCAGTGGCCGGGTTCAAACTCTTCATCATCACATCCTCACTTGTTCAAAATATCTCTACGCACATGAGCGAATAAGTGAAGAGGCAAAACGCGATTGTGCGAAATTGTCCTAAAATGTGATATGCCAATGATGCCAGTCTGTGTCGTGGTTGCCGCCGTGTTTGGTGTAGAATTTTTTGGCCCGCTCATTGTCTGGTAGAACCAGCCAATTTATCCGGCCTGCGCCTATGGATTTGGCTTTGTCTATGACCGCTTGCATAACGCCGCCCGCTGCGCCTGTGCCGCGTGCTTGTGGCCGTGCGAACATTTCTTTCAAGACAAGTGTCGGACGGCAATCCAGTGTAAATGGGATTTCGTAACAGGCGGCATAGGCGAGCAGTTCGCCGCCAGCGTCTGCGACATAAACATGAAACTTCGGATTTTCACCTAGCCCCCATTCGGTTAAGGTTTGCGCGTCAACGACAAAATCGTCAATATAGCTCTCGAACACCGCTAGCCCGCGCATCATCTCTAATACTTGCGGGATGTCATCTTTGGTAAAGGACCTGATGGTGAAATCATTCATAGTGTCACTTTCCTATAGGCATCTTTGTGGGCAATAAGTCCGTCCTTGAACCGGAAAATATCACAGCCCTTGGCGGTTGTCTCCCCTGTGGTTTTAGCGCGGTAAACCCATGTGGTGAAAATATAATTCCCGGTAATATGCAAATCCCCAATTTGCGCAATTGCATCATCATGGGCAATCATTTTTTCTATACCCGCCAGCACGTCCCGCTTGCCGCGCCATGTCTCGCCCAAATTTGCGCCAACCGATGCGGAATATACCACATTGTCTGTCATACAGGCGGCCAATTCTTGCATATCTTTATCTGCCCATGCTTTGTGGAAGCGTTTGAGAGTGGCTATATTCATGGCCTGAAATTACACGCAGCCAGGCTCAGAACCAGTGGCAAAATCAAAGCCTTCATCCGCCCAACCTGTCATGCCGCCAATAAGCTCTTTGACGGGGCGACCGAGCGCCGCCAAACGTATGGCTGCTTTATTGGCTCCATTACAGTGGGGGCCGGCGCAATAGACCACAAACAAAGTGTCATCTGGCCATTTTTCCGAGAGGGCGTCCATACGGCGCTTAATCATTTTCCCGTGAGGCAGGTTTACGGCGCCGGGGATGTGGCTGTCTGCATACATGGCCGGGCTACGCACGTCGATGAGGACAAAGTCCATTTGCCCAGCTTTCATGGCGGCATGAGTGTCCCAGCAATCGGCTTCAAAAGTTAGGCGGGCTTCGAAATGCGCCATTGCTAAATGGGACGGGGCGGCGGGAATTTGGGATACTGCACTCTTCATAATGGTCTCCTTTTGAGCTAGAATGCGGAGTAGCTAATATTTCACAAGTGGCGTAAATGACTATATGCGTTAAAAAACGGACAAATCTGTTTTTTCTTTGAAATATGGTTATTGGACGTTAAAACGAACTATGAGCAAACCCGATTTCAACCTCGAAGATTTTCTGCCTTACCGCTTATCCGTAGCGGCTAATGCGGTATCAAAGCGTATCGCCAAAACCTATGCGCCTTATAAATTAAGCCGTACCCAATGGCGGGTCATGGCGGTTTTGGCGAGTTGTGCAAAGATGACGGCGCAGGCGGTGGCCGATAAAACCGGCATGGATAAAACCACAGTTAGCCGCGCCGTCGCTAAAATGCTAGAACGGGGTTTAATCAAACGTGGTGTGAGCGAACAAGACGGCCGTTCCGCGCCTTTGTCATTAAGCGACAAGGGCAGGGAGATGTTCGCGAAAATTGCCCCCGAAGCATTACGCCAGGAGCAAGAGCTGAAAGAAATGTTTTCAGGAGCAGAGTTGGAAATGCTCACGTCTTTCTTAGACAAAATTGTTGATGCGTAATAGCAGTAAAAATGTCTGGTACTTTGTAGGCTTTGCGCCTAAAGGGAGCCAAATAAATTTGAAACTGTACCTCTAATGGTGCCCCTTATGACTGCCCAATTATGAATAATGATATTAAAACGCTGCGCAATGTAGCGATTGTAGCCCATGTTGACCACGGTAAAACGACCCTGGTGGATAAACTCCTGCGCCAATCCGGTACGCTCGACGAGCGCGGCGAACAGGCCGAGCGCGTCATGGATAGCGGCGACATCGAAAAAGAACGCGGCATTACCATTACTGCGAAAAACACCGCCATTGCGTGGACAGACCCAGAGGGCACTGAATGGCGCATTAATATTGTCGACACACCGGGACATGCGGATTTCGGCGGCGAGGTCGAGCGCGTGCTCTCTATGGTCGATAGCGTGGTTCTGCTCGTGGACGCGGTCGAAGGCCCGATGCCGCAAACCAGTTTTGTGACCAAGAAAGCGCTGGAACAGGGATTGAAGCCTATCGTCGTTGTCAATAAAATTGACCGTGTTGGTGCCAGACCCCAATGGGTCGTTGACCAGACATTTGACCTGTTTGACCGCTTGGGTGCTAATGATGAGCAAATGGACTTTCCAGTTGTCTTTGCCTCTGCCCTAAACGGTTGGGCCAGTGATGATAGCGAGACCGAGGGCACGGATATGACGCCTTTGTTCCAAGCTATCGTCAAACATACGCCTGTGCCGGATGTTGACCCGGACGGGCCGCTCCTCTTGCAAATCAGTGCGCTGGATTATTCGTCCTATACGGGTGTTATCGGTATTGGCCGAGTGTTGCGCGGTGCGATTAAGCGCGGGCAAAATGTTATGGTCGTGGCACCGGACGGCATTACCCGCAAAGCCAAAGTGCTCCAGCCTTACGGTTTTATGGGGCTTGAGCGCATTGAAATGGACGCGGTTTATGCGGGCGATATTGCTTGCTTTACCGGTATTGACAGGCTCGGTATTTCCGATTGTATTTGTGACCCTGCTAAGGTTGAGCAGCTTCCAGCGCTCAGCGTGGACGAGCCGACAATCTCTATGACCTTCCAAGTGAATACCAGCCCATTTGCGGGCAAGGAAGGTAAATATGTGACCTCGCGCAATATCGGCGACCGTCTGCAAAAAGAACTCATCCACAATGTAGCCCTCAAAGTTCAGCCATTGGACGACCCGGACAAATTTAAAGTCTCTGGGCGCGGGGAGTTGCATTTGGCTATCTTGATCGAAACCATGCGCCGCGAAGGCTATGAATTGGCGATTTCCAAGCCGCGCGTTATCAATAAAACCATAGATAATGTGCTGTGCGAGCCTTGGGAAACCTTGACCCTTGATGTGCAAAGCGAGCACCAAGGTGCTATCATGGAAAAGCTTGGTATGCGCAAAGGCATGCTCAAGGATATGGTGCCGGACGGCAAGGGCAGGGTGCGGCTCGATTACGAAATTCCGACACGCGGCCTGATTGGTTTCCGCTCTGACTTCATGACTACCACATCCGGCTCTGGCCTGATGTATCATGTGTTTGATAAATATGCCCCAGCCGCAGGCGGCACGATTGGCAAACGCGCCAAAGGTGTTTTGATTTCCAAGCATACAGGCACCGCCGTAGCGTTCGCATTGTTCAATCTACAAGAACGCGGCAAAATGATGGTCGGACACCAAAGCCCAGTTTACGAGGGTATGGTCATTGGTATCCATACCCGCGATAATGATTTGGTGGTTAACCCGGTCAAAGGTAAGCAGCTGACCAATGTGCGGGCATCGGGAACCGATGAAGCCGTCACCCTGACGACACCGATTGAAGTGACGCTCGAATATGCGCTGGAATTTGTCAACGACGACGAGCTGGTCGAAGTGACCCCAGAGAGCATCCGCATCCGCAAGCGCTTTTTGCTAGAACACGAACGCAAAAAAGAATCCCGCAAGGCTGGTATAATTCAATAGGCGTGGATTAAAATTTATCTCATAAAAAAGCCCGGATGGTTGTGAGCCATCCGGGTTTTTTCGTTTATTGCCTTGGCAGTCTAACAGCTATAGTACATATCAAATTCTACCGGGTGAGGGTGCATGGCTAGGCGGTGGACTTCTTCCATTTTTAGCTCGATATAGGCGTTGATTTGGTCGTCGTCGAACACTCCGCCGGCTTTTAAGAAGTCGCGGTCAGCGTCTAGGTTCTCTAGGGCTTCGCGTAATGAACCGCAAACTTGTGGGATGTTGGCGGCTTCTTGCGGCGGTAGGTCGTACAAGTCTTTGTCCATGGCATCGCCCGGATGGATTTTGTTCTTGATGCCGTCAAGGCCAGCCATCAGCAGAGCCGTAAAGGTTAAATACGGATTACCAGCCGGATCCGGGAAGCGGACTTCCAAGCGCTTGCCAGCAGGTGACGCACACCACGGAATACGCACGGATGCAGAGCGGTTACGGGCGGAATATGCTAACATAACTGGGGCTTCGAAGCCGGGTACAAGGCGCTTGTAAGAGTTAGTCGATGAGTTAGCGAAAGCATTGATAGCTTTGGCGTGTTTGATGATACCGCCAATGTAATACAAGCAAGATTTAGACAGACCTGCATATTCGTCGCCCGCGAACAATGGCTTGCCGTCTTTCCAGATAGACTGGTGAACATGCATGCCGGTGCCGTTATCATTGTGGATTGGCTTGGGCATGAATGTCGCGGATTTACCATATGCGTGGGCGACATTGTGGACAATGTATTTATAAAGTTGCATCCGGTCACCCATAGTCAAGAGCGTCGAGAATTTCATGCCAAGCTCGTGCTGGGACGGCGCAACCTCGTGGTGATGTTTTTCTGGCTGTAGGCCAAGCTCGGTCATCACGGCCAACATTTCTGTACGCATATCCTGGTCATGGTCAACCGGGGGAACCGGGAAATAACCGCCTTTTGGCCCTGGACGGTGGCCCATATTACCGCCGTTATATTTGGTGTTGGAATTGTACGGTGCATCGACGCTGTCGAGGCTGTAGCTGGTATTGTTTTGTGACGTATCCCAACGGACATCATCAAATACGAAAAATTCTGCTTCGGGGCCGAAGTAAACTGTATCGCCAACGCCTGCGGTTTTGATATAAGTTTCGGCTGCCTTACACGTGCTGCGCGGGTCACGGTTATAGGCTTCACCAGTGTCTGGTTCCAGCACATCACAGAAAATCGTCATTGTGTCTTGCTGGTAAAACGGGTCAATGTCGGCAGTGGAGGCATCGGGCATCAAAACCATGTCGCTCTCATTGATGGATTTCCAGCCTTCGATAGAGGAGCCGTCAAACATTGTGCCGTCTTCGAATAAATCTGCGTCGACCATGCTGGCATCAAATGTTACATGATGCATTTTACCGCGAATATCGGTAAAGCGTAGATCTACATAACCGATATTCTCGTCCTTAATTTTCTTTAAAAGTTTCTCTGATGCATTTTCTTTTGGCATAATTTCCTCGTTTTGGTTTGGTGTTGAATATGTGGTTTAGATTAAAGAGCTTGGTCGCCAGTTTCTCCGGTGCGGATGCGAATAGCGGTTTCGACCGAACTGACAAATATTTTGCCGTCGCCTATTTTCCCGGTTTTGGCGGCTTGTTGAATGGCCTCTAGCGCAGGCTCGACCATGCTGTCGGCTAAGACCAGTTCTATTTTTATCTTGGGCAGAAAATCCACAACATATTCAGCGCCCCGGTAAAGCTCTGTATGGCCTTTCTGGCGACCAAAGCCTTTAGCCTCGATAACCGTCATGCCCTGAATACCAAGTTCTTGTAGCGCTTCTTTAACTTCGTCGAGTTTGAACGGCTTAATTATAGCTTCTATTTTTTTCATGATTCTCTACCCTTATTGACGCGCGTGAAATTAATGGAATCTAGCGCTGTAGCTAGAGAAATTTAATGATTTGTTCATTGGTTTTACGAAAGCGGCAAATTTGCTGAATTTGTGTGCAGTAAATTGTCTCTTTGCACAATAATTCATCACGCCTACCGCCAAATTTGTTGATACTCTATACTCGTTCTTGTCTATCCAAGCAGTCATAATCGGGCTAGGAACACTACTCACACTGCACACAATGAGAGCGAAAATGTCACAAGATTCATCGAGTAAATATATCACGGATAAACAGGCATTGGATTTTCATGCCAAGCCAACCCCGGGCAAATTGGCTATGGCACCTACCAAGCCCATGGCAACTCAACGGGATTTGTCATTGGCCTATTCGCCGGGCGTCGCCGTCCCCGTGCAAGCTATCGCAGACGACCCGGATAGTGTTTACGACTATACGTCCAAGGGCAATATGGTGGCGGTTATCTCCAACGGTACGGCAATCTTGGGTATGGGCAATCTCGGCGCTATGGCGTCCAAGCCCGTCATGGAGGGAAAGGCGGTATTGTTCAAACGCTTTGCAGATATTGACAGTTTTGATATAGAGGTCGAGGAAGAAGAGCCGCAGGCGTTTATTGAATGCGTCAAACGCTTCGGCAATACATTCGGCGGCATTAACCTAGAGGACATAGGCTCGCCGGAATGCTATATCATAGAGCAAACATTGCGCGATGAACTGGACATTCCCGTATTCCATGATGACCAACACGGTACGGCGATTATTGCAACCGCCGGGCTTATTAATGCGTGTCACCTAACCGGGCGAAAATTTGAAGATATAAAGGTTGTGCTGTCGGGGGCAGGGGCTGCGGGCATATCCGTGCTTTCCTTGATAAAAAGCCTCGGCGTTAAAGATGAAAACGCTATCGCGCTAGATTCAAGAGGCGTGATTTATCAAGGGCGCGAAGGTGTTGACCAATGGAAAGCCCCCCATGCCATTGCCACAGATTTGCGCACTAAAGAAGAAGCGGTTAAAGGGGCAGATGTGTTCCTCGGCTTATCTATGCCAGGTGCTCTGACCAAAGACATGGTCGCTAGCATGGCTGATAATCCAATTATTTTCGTGATGGCAAACCCGACCCCTGAAATTACGCCTGAAGAGATTAAAGAAGTTCGCTCGGATGCCATTATCGCAACGGGGCGCAGTGATTATCCCAACCAGGTCAACAACGTGCTCGGATTTCCGTATATCTTCCGAGGTGCGCTCGATGTGCGCGCACGCAATGTCAATGAGGAAATGAAACTAGCTTGCGCCAAAGCCGTGGCCAAATTGGCCCGCGAAGATGTGCCAGAAGAAGTGGCCGCAGCTTATCATGGTAACCGCCCGAAATATGGGCCCGAATATATTATCCCCGCGACATTCGACCCGCGTCTAATCTCGCGCATTCCGCCCGCCGTAGCCCAAGCCGCCATGGATACGGGGGTCGCGCGCAAACCTATTGAAGACATGAATGCTTACGGAGCCGCACTTGCCCAACGTCAAGACCCGACGGCAGCTCTCTTGCAAGGTATTGCGGCCACAGTCGCCGATAATCCGCGAACGATTGTGTTTTGCGAGGGCGAAGAGCCTGCCGTTATTCGCGCAGCCTTTTCGTTCCAGCAGCGCGGCATGGGCAAGGCTATATTGATTGGTCGTGAGAAACCAATCAAAGGCAATATGGAGTTACTGGGTATAGAGGATGATGGCTCCCTGGAAATCCTCAATGCACGATTGTTCGACCGTAATGCTGAATTTGCAGAACATCTCTATACACGCTTGCGCCGCAGAGGGTTTCTGCGCCGCGATGTGCAACGTTTGGTCAATAATGACCGCAATGTATTCTCCGCTCTCCTCCTCAGTCACGGTCTTGCAGACGGCATGGTAACAGGCGTGACGCGCGGCTATGACCAAGCCCTGCGCGATGTACGGTTGGTTATGGATTACACCAAAGAACGCCGCACTATGGGTGTCTCTATCGTGGTCAATAAGGGCCAGACACTGTTTATTTCAGACACTAGTATCACCGAGTTCCCGGGCGCAGAAGAACTGGCTGATATTGCCGAATGCACGGCTAAATTTGCCCGCTCTTTTGGCTTTACTCCGCGTGTAGCTCTGATTTCGTATTCCACATTCGGCAACCCGCCCGGAGAACGGATGCAGAAAGTCCGTGATGCCGTGAAAATTCTCGATGACCGCAATGTGGACTTTGATTATGAAGGCGATATCGCCGCCGATGTGGCGCTAAATCCGAACCATAGTTTAACATACCCATTTTCGCGTCTCGGCGGGGCGGCGAATGTACTGGTTATGCCAGCCATTCATTCGGCCAGTATTTCCACGAAACTCTTGAAAGCTGTTGGCGATAGCACTGTGCTGGGGCCGTTCCTGACGGGGTTAGAGAAGCCTGTACAGATTTGTACGCTGGGCGCTCCAGCGTCTGAAATCACCCGCATGGCGGTTTTGGCGGCTTATATGTCTTTGGCACCGTCAGACGGGCGTGAAAACTAAGTGGCAAAACAATCAATAGACTTAACCCAAGGTTCGGTTCCGCGCCATATTTTGCGTATGCTCGGGCCGTTTTGGCTGGCCATTTTGGCATTAATGTCGGCGGGGGTGGTCGACACCATCTATCTAGGGCATCTATCGACCAATGCATTGGCGGCGGTTGGGTTTTGTTTTCCCATCGTGTTTTTTGGCAATAGTGTCAATATCGGGCTTGGCGCGGGTACATTGTCGGCCATATCCAGAGCAATAGGTCGTAAAGACCGCGAGCTTTCTGCAATCCACGGCGCCAGCGCGATTTTACTGACCATCGCCGTGATGACAATTATTGTCTTGGCGAGTTTTTTTGTCATATCTGGTATACTGGATATTATGGGTGTAACACCGGAGATTAAGCCTTTGGCGTTGGTTTATTTAAAATACGCGCTTCCGGCACTGATTGTCATGGGGTTGGCGATGATGACCAATAACATTTTACGGGCCGGGGGTGAGGCTTTATTACCCAGCACGATCATGATTAGCGGTGCAGTTCTCAATATTATCATCGACCCATTACTGATTTTCGGTATTGGGCCGTTTCCGCGCATGGAGATTGAGGGAGCGGCGCTGGCCACTTTGATTGCGAACGGCTTAGCGGCAGTATTTGGGTTATTTGTTGTTGTTTATTACCGTAGAGCCGCGTCGTTCGCAGGGCTGACATGGCAACGAATAACAGCATCTTGGGCTGTTATTTTGCGGGTTGGGCTACCTGCCACTGGCACCAATGTTATTGTGCCTGTCTCCATTTTACTGGTCACAGCCTTTATTGCCCGCAATCTTGGTACCACGGAAGTGGCCGCATTCACCGTTGTCAGCCGGGTTGAAATGTTATCCCTGACCCTGCTCTATGCCTTGTCCGCCTGTATTGGCGCGGTCACGGGGCAGAACGGTGGTGCAGGATTGACGGATCGCGTACGTGAGACCTTTGTCTTTTGCTTTAAGATTTGCTTCGCCTGGGGCGCATTTATTGGCGTTCTGTTGGGTTTGGGGGCAAATTTGGTGCCGCAAGTGTTTACCAAAGACCCGGCGGTTATAGACTTGGCTCGGGCATATTTCTGGATCGTGCCGGTGACATTTGCCGGGTATGGGAGTGTTTTCGTGGCCGCTGCAGGGCTAAATGCACTGGGCCGCCCTAGCTACGGTTTAACATTTACCATCATTCGTTCCTTTGCAATGTTGGTGCCGTTCATTTGGTTCGGCGTGCATTTATACGGTATGACGGGGGTATATATGGGCGTGGCCAGCGCCAATATTCTAGCAGGTGCTATCGCACTTTATTATACCTTGAAAAAAACGCCCATGCATGCAGTCCATCATTGAAAATGCACGCAGAACATCAGTGATAAATGTGTTGACCGCCGGTGATATTTCTGGCAATTCCCGCGCTCTTCCTACCTGTGCGGGTGTGGCGGAATTGGTAGACGCGCCAGATTTAGGTTCTGGTATCGAGAGATGTGGAAGTTCGAGTCTTCTCACCCGTACCATAAAAAGCCTGCCGGAGTGATCCGGCAGGCTTTTTTGTTTTTTAAGAGGTTAATGGGGTTGCGCTCTAGGCGTTGTGTCGCATTTGGTCAAACGGGGGCGGTTCAAAGCTTGTATAAAGAATACGGAATTGATACACGCACTATAATGGACGCGTGTCAAAAAGGCTAATTATGCTTTCTGTATTGGATATATTTCGCATTGGTATCGGGCCATCCAGCTCGCATACGGTCGGGCCTATCCGTATTGCCAAACGGTTTGTTGATAGTCTTGCCCAACGCGGAGTGTTGAAAGATACGGCGCGAATAGTGGTCGAATTACAAGGGTCGCTGGCCTTGACAGGTGCAGGTCATGCAACGCCAAAGGCTGTGATTTTGGGTTTACTTGGACTAGAACCTGAAACCCTAGACAGCACGAAAGCTGACCAGCAAGTAGAGCAGGTTCACGCGCAGAAAAACTTGAAGCTTGCGGGCGCCCATTCCGTTCAATTTGATCCCGAAGCTGACATTATTTTTGATTATAAATCCGCACCAGACCTCCATCCAAACGGCATGACTATGATGGCCTTAAACCAGGCTGGTGATGTGCTGCGTGCCCAGACCTATTTTTCGACGGGCGGCGGGTTTATAGCATCGCGTCAGCAATTAGAAAAACCGTTAGATAACGATCTTGTGAAAGGGCAAGCCGATGTGCCCTACGATTTCGGCTCGGCGGAGGCATTGCTGGATTATTGTGGTCAGTCGAACGCAATGCTGCACGAAATTGTTTATGCCAATGAAGATGCGTTTCGACCAAGAGAACAGACAGACGCTATGCTCGACCGTGTCACAGAGGTCATGATGGATTGTATTGAACGGGGGCTGAACCGTGAAGGCATTCTACCGGGCGGACTTGCGGTACGTCGCCGTGCTTCTGCGATTTGGCAAAAGCTAAATGCTGCACCCTTGTCTAATGAGCGCGAGCAGTTGTTTGATTGGCTCAATGTCTATGCAATGGCCGTGAATGAGGAAAATGCTTCTGGCGGGCAGGTGGTAACTGCGCCGACCAATGGTGCGGCAGGTATCATCCCTGCCATTATTCGCCATTATTGTTCTGGCGAACGCAAGAATGACCAAAATGTGCGTAAATTTTTACTCACGGCAGGAGCGATCGGCTTGCTCTATAAACAACGCGCGTCTATTTCCGGTGCGGAAATGGGCTGTCAGGGTGAGGTTGGTGTGGCTTGTTCTATGGCTGCGGGTGGCCTTGCTGCGGTATGGGGGGCAACACCATTACAAGTTACAATCGCTGCTGAAATCGGTATGGAACATAATCTAGGTTTGACTTGCGATCCAGTTGGCGGTTTGGTGCAAATCCCATGTATCGAACGTAATGCCATTGGCGCGGTTAAGGCAGTAAACGCCGCGAGATTAGCCTTGCATTCAACCGGAATAACCCATGTTAGCCTGGATCAGGTCATAGAAACCATGCGCCAGACCGGGCTAGATATGTCAACCAAATACAAAGAAACCAGCCAAGGTGGCTTGGCGGTTAATGTGGTAGAATGCTAATCAATTGTACCGCCACCTTGCTGAAATTTTTCGACGAGTAATTTAAAATTTGCTGTGTCAATATTTGGCCGTCTGATCCAAGGCTGTGCCATAAAACAGATATATGCTCCAAAGCCAGCCATGAGCGTGATCGGGACTAAGCTGTCCATCAATTTTTTGTCGCTGACCCCGCTTAAATAGGCACCTAATAATATCCCAACAGCACTAAGAAGCGTTAGGGTGCCAATGGTAAAGTAAATCCAGTTTATGCAGGGCGTTTCACCGATAGTAATGGTTAAATCAGTGCGGGCTTTATTAAGTTGAGTGCTGATAGTGTGGAGCAATTTATAAAACTCCCGCAAATCATTGTCATTGTTTGCGTTTGCTGAAAGTGTTGATGTGAGATGTATACGCATTTGTTTGTCATCGCCGTATCCAATATCCAACCTGCGAAATTTGTATTCGCGTGCCGCAGTATCTGCGTAGCGCAAGCTGGTGATTTGGTCAAAGCGGACAACGGTATCGCTGCCGTCTTTGTTGGCTAACTGGATTTGGTTTTGCGTGACGAAATAAGAGTGTTTTCGTTTTAAGAGTGCGGGTTTGAATTCATATGTTTTGGTGCCGTTACTCATTTTAGCATACCCATAGGGATGTTGCCAGGTTCATAGGTGGCAGGTTTGTTCTTTAACATCATTTTTAGAAGCACTGGTATCAAAATTAGGATGATTAAGATGCGCAAGATGGATCCAGCGCTCGGGATACCCGTCAGTGCCAGTAGGGGGGCTACAAAAAACAGGAATGCAAATATAAAAAATGTTATCAAGAGGTTGCCAACATATGCTCCATAGGTAGAGCCTTTGTGAAATATGGTTTGGGTGTTGGCGGGAAACTTCCGGTGAAATGCAAGCACAAAATCTCGAAACTCGTCTGTTTGTTCGCAAAAATTAAGCGGCCCCCGGTAATCAATATTGGTTATGGTGTGGTCTATGGGCGTATAGATATGCAGAGCAACACGCCGAGTTTCGGCGCGGCTGGGTTCCATGCGCAGACGGACGCTTTTGATTTTGCTCAAAGCGATATTGTCAGAGTTGCCTTTATCGTCAGACCAAGAAATTCCGCTGTCGCCAACTTCCCAAATTGTGGTTGGCTTAAAGGCATTTAGTCTTTGTTTGTATCTCATTTCCCTGCCCCGGTGGTATATTCTCTTTTTAGGTGTTTTTGTTCAATTTAAATATTTTTGCTTAGTCGGCGGAAATTCCGAGTTCTTTTAGCTTAACGCCAGCCGCGTAGCTGTAATTTTTGTCAGCCTTTTGCAACCATTCTATAGCCAGTTGTTTGTTTCTATCGACCCCACGACCTTCTAATAAGGCAAGCGCGGTTTTGTATTGCCCCTCGCCATTGTTTTGTTCGGCGGCTGCAAGATAATGTGCGTAAGCTTTTTTGTAATCTTTTGAGTAAGCGTAGCCATCACTATACATGTCGCCAGCATAAACATGGGCGACTGCGCTATTGTCATTTTTGATCATATATTCGACCCAGTCCCGAGCCTTATCAAAGCTATATTCGTGGCTGTCTTCATCCGTATAAATGAACACCAATTTTAGCGCAGCTTCAGAATTTCCGGACTGATGCGCTTTTTTGTACCACTCTATAGCTTTAGTGTCGTCGGCGTAGACGCCAATGCCGCGTTGATAGGTCTCAGCTAACCAATATTGACCTTCGTAGTTTCCCTGTTTGGCTGCTTTGGAAAATAATTTGAACGCGCTGTCATGGTTTTTTTCAATATCACCGCCGTATATTCGTGCAAATCCTAATTTGACTTGGGCAGTGCTAAACCCGTTTTTTGCTGATTTTTCTATCCAAGCATAACCAATTTTTTTGTCGTCTGTTAAACCGTACAGGCCGCCTAGATAGAATGTGCCGTACACGTATTGCGCCGCTGCAGTGCCCGCCTCGGCTTGTTGTCGCATCCAATTCACAGTCTTATCGCGGTCAGGTTTTGTGATTTCTTTTTGCTCTAACATGGCAGAGGCATTTGTAACGCCAGTGTTATAGCCATTTTTGGCGGCCTCCATAAACCAATAGAGTGCTTTACCCGGATCGTTTTTATCACGAAAATATTGCAAACCAAGCTGGTTTTGAGCCATAGCATTCCCGCTTTTTGCTAGCTTCTCCATTTTTTTTGGTGATAACAGCCGCAGCATTTTTCTTTTTTCGCCGTCCGGTATTTTAGGGTCACTAAAAAACTCTTTATTGCCTATATCACCGCTAAACAATTCTGTGATTTTTTGGCTTGCATAAGTTTGTTCATAGGGAGGAGTGTTGCTGGTTACGGATTGTTCGGGTGGGGTTTGAGGTGTAGTGGTTGAATTGTACATCTCCTTCGCAGCAGGAGTGAGGGCTTCACCAAGGCCTTTGGTTGTATTCAATGACAGCGTCTTTTTGGCTTGTTTTCGCTGTGCATCTCGCTCGGCCAGTACTTTTCGTGTATCTGAGATTTTTAATTTTGATAAATCCAAAGGCGGTAATTCTGGCTCGGATTGCGGCGGCGGTGTGTAACCACGTTTCTTATAAAGTGGGTTCGGTGCAAAATTTCGTGCCGTAAGAAAATCCGCAACACCCAATATGAGGACGCCAGAAACCACTGCGCCTACCGTTTTCATCATTTTAGAATTAGCCATGTTATTCTCCGTTTTCGATTGGGTAAGTTATGTCCGTATCAACCGGACTATCAGAATAATCGGTCGGCGTTTGAAACACCATATACATATAGCCAAGCCCGATAATGCCGATCATGAAGGTCCAACCTATTATCTTGCGGTGTTGCGGGTTTTTCATTTCTACCCCCTATTCACAAACTTGCGGGGCGGTGTAATCCATGCCCGTCAGGTTGAAATAATTTTGGCCTAGGGCGATGTTGCGAAAGGCGGAGTTGCTTAGGTCTTTCAGGATATTGCTATTGGCGAGGACTTCTTCGCGGTAGACGGCGTAGCTCTTTTTGTAGGAGGCGACAAAGTCTGTGCCGGGGAGGATGCGGTCCGAATTTTTCTCTAGGAATGCCACATATTTGGCGCGCATATCTTTGTCTTTGAAATAATTATCATTGATGACCCGCCATGTGATGTCGAGCATGAGATAGGACGAGCCATCCAGAGCCGCCTGCATAGTCTTGATATGCCAGTCCGGATTGGCGCGTGATAATTCCTTGGACAGACCCATATGCACCCAGACGATTTTGTTGTCTGGATATTGGTACAGGACTTCTTGCATCAGGGGCAGGTATTTCGCAGGCTCATCGTCCGAACCTAAATCCGCGTGGATTGAGAACGGTATATTGCGCTCTCTAAGCACTTTCATGAAAGGTGCCCATCCGGCAATGGCGGCCTTGGGGGTGGCCGCGTGGTGATTGCCGAACAGGGCTTGCTTGACCAGATTTACCTCGCCCATCCATTTGAACATGCCGGGGTATTCTGTATCCATAATTTTGATTTGCTCGACAACATTCGCGGGGTTGGCGAGGTCGGGGAATGTCATGGAAATTGTCATTATCGTGCCGACCGGATCAGCATCAAGATAATTCATAGCATTGACAAAATCGTTTTTCATAGACGGCAGGGCAGGGGTGCCGACACAGTCCAGATAATATTCACAGGTGGAAGATACGGGTAGGCTCTGGCCTATCCCAAACACATTGACGAACAATACACCCGTATCGAGCAAGTACTGATTTATCTCGGTCATGGATTTTGCCGCACCTCCAAACGGTCTAAAATGGTTATGGGCATCAACAACAAATGTCTCGCCCATAGTCTCGCGGTCATAGCACTGGTCGTTGCCCGCTTTGAACATATCAAGCGTTCGCGCCGCCGCCGGGAGTTTGTCATTAGACACAACTGGTTTCAGTATGCTTGCGCAAGCGGAGAGTGCCGCTAGCCCGAGTAAACTTAAACATAAATGCCTCATAATTTGCCCCTTTTGGTTTTGTTATTCTTTCCAATTTTTCAGCGCGTCTTTGGCTGCACGGTTGCCTGCGGCGGCGGATTTCACCAGCCATGATTTCGCGGCGGTTAGGTCTTTGTCCATATCATGGCCGTATTGGTAGCGCACGGCGAGTTTATACATGGCACCATGATGGCCTTCATTTGCCGCCTGTTTTAAATATTTGATCGCGCCCTGCGTATCCGTATCAAACAACCATTTACCGTGCAATTTGTCTTCAGATATCTGGAACGCTGCTTCGGCAGATAAGGGATAGGCCGCATTCGCGACAGTGGAATATTTATACTTATCACCGGACGCTGCGATGGCCTCCATATGGCTACGGTATTTTTGCTTGTCGGTATCACTGAGGTTAGATACTTGACGATTGCTCATGGCATTCCATAGCTGCGCATTAGGATTACCTGCATCCGCCAGTGTATTAACACGTTCCTGATTACCACTGCCTGACATAAGCGTTTTTTGAAAGAGAGCAAGCGGGTCGCCGTCTTTGGCCGCCGCCTTCATTTTCTTCTGCTCGGCCTTGGCCTTTTTCGCCACCTGCCGCTCCAATTCACCCATAGCGTCTTTATCACCCGCCGCCGCAGCCGCGACCAACTCCTTGGTTGTCATATCTTTCTCAGGCGGTGTGTCGCTGCCACCGCAGGCGGTGAGGGCGAGGCCGAGTGTGATTGCGATAAGTATGTTTTTCATTTTATTTTCCTTATGTGTTTAATATTCTAATTATCAGCAGTCTCGGAAGCATTGTTCCTTGCCACCGCCAACATTATAACACCGCCATGCACTGCAAACTTCTCTGCGTGATTGTCCGGGGATAGGCGTGTAACTACTGGTGCCGGTATTCAGTGTTCCGTTCGCAAGATCGTAGGCAAATTGCTCAAACCAGCCACGTTTGATAGGTGGCGGTGGTACAGGTTTGTAGGAGGAGAGTGCGGCTAATTTAACTTTAGCCTCTGCGTGGCCGTTGTTCGCTGCCTGATTGTACCACGCACGTGCTTTTAAAACCCGATCGACATTTAGCCCCGCCAGCAGCATTTTATAGGCAATATCCTTGGTGGCATTGGAATCCCATAAATAGCCCATCATATATTGGGATTGCACATCCCCGTTATCGGCGGCTTTTCCGTACCATTTATAGGCATTGTCAATTGAACGGACAACACCCTCGCCGTTATAATACATTTTACCAAGGGCGGCTTGGGCCGGAACATAGCCTTTTCCGGCAGAGCGAAGCATGTATGTTTCGGCTTTTTTGTAATCTTTATTATACCCGGCTTCCAGTCCAGCAAAGAAATTTTCCTTTGGGGAGAATTTGCGTTGAGCAGTGCTTGAAGTTTGTGGAATTTCATCAATAGTGACTTTGCCTGATTGGAGTAAGTAACGCAGTTTTTCTCTGGCTGCAGCGTGTCCCTGAGCGGCTGCCTTTTTGTACCAATATGCCGCTTGCGGGTAGGATTTTTTTATTTTGTCTCCTAAATTGTATAAATCAGCGAGTATATCTTGTGCCTTTACATATCCCATTTCGGCAGACAGTGTATACAGCCGCGCTTGTTCTAGCCGTCCTTGGTCACGGTCTGCATTTCTATCGGATGTGGATTGCATTGCACCTAGCATGTAGGTTGCTTTCGCATTTCCCAGTTTTGCGGCTTGCTTAAAAATTGGCACGGTACTTTGCATAATCGTGTAATTGAGCCCCGCCTCATCAAATATTTTTTTCCCTTTTGCATAGAGTATTTCGCTTTGTTCATCGCCAGGTTCAACCCAGTTGCGGTTAATGGGTATTGCGGCCAAGAATGCGTTGACTGAACTATTAGGATTCATTCTTTTGGCGATTTCCAATACATCTGATTTTTTTGCATATCCCCCCTTATAAATTTTTTGCAAACGTTCTTTAGCAAATGGAACACCTTGCGCGGCAGACTTTTCGTACCAATAGACGGCCATTTTATAATCAGGGTCACCTCGATCCGTATTTTCGTAAAATTCTCCCAGAGCCATTTGCGCAATGCTATAACCATTTTCTGCAGCTTTGATGTTCCACTGGACATCACCCAAATAATTCCCTAAATCATATTGTGCTATGGCATAACCTTGTGCTGCTGCCCGCCTAAACCATGTCTCTGCATCGTCTTCTCCGTCCCTCAGCCCGTAACGGGTTGTGGTGCTACTAACTTTTCTGCCAATATGAGCGCGCTCTTTTTGTATCCAACCCAAATAGTCTTGAGCGACCGCATTGCCTCTTTTAGCTGGTTTTAGGCATTTTTTATAAGCCTTGTCATATCTCCTTTTTAAATACAGTTCTCTACATTTTATCACCTTACTATCAGAGGCGGCGATCCCAAATTGTGATTGGTCTATCCCTTGTGGTGCAGGGCGGGACTTTTTCGGCGCGGTTTGTCTTGCAATATACGCGTCTAGTTTAGCATCTTGTTGTGCTGATTTTTTGTTCGATATTCGCACGAGAGCTTCATCGGCCTGTTTGGCTCCGGCAGACTTGGCTCTTTCAAACCAAACTTGCGCGGATATATAGGATTGCTCAACCCCATAGCCATTTTCATACATTACGCCGAGATTGAGCATGGCATCGACATGTCCAGCCTTAGCCGCTTTTTCGTACCAGATAGCGGCTTGCAGCAAATCTTTTTTGACACCTTTACCTAGTCTATAGAACTGGGCCAAATTGTACTGTGCTTTATCAAAATTTTGGTCTGCGGCTTTGCGATACCACTCCGCTGCTTGTTGGTCATTTTTGGTGCCTGTTAATCCATTGGCATAGACAAGACCCATATTATATTGAGCTTTTCTATTTCCCAGTGCAGCATATTTACGCCAAACGGGTACAGCATCTGGGTATCGTCCTTCTTGGCCGGCTTTGAGTGCGTGCGCCATAGCTTGTTCTTGCTGCACAGCTAGCATGTCTTGTTGCGCCAATTCACAAGCCTGTTTTTGTGCGGCGGTTTTCATTGTATCGCACCAATTAGAGCTAGGATATGTAAGAGCATCTTGCTCAGCTTTTGTAGGTGTGGTTGCAACAGAGGGGGCTGGCTTGTCGGGGGCAGGCTTGGCTTTGTATATACTAAAGCCCTTTGGTATTTTTGGCTTGGCGTTTAAATCATCATATTTAGCTTGCCCCAGTTTATTGCCAATATCCGCCGCCTTTTTGTACCAGCGCATAGCCTCCGGTGTATTGGGGCCTAGGCGGTCTGTCTCGTACATTTCGCCCATGGTTAGCATGGCCGTTACATTGCCGCCGTCTGCCGCTTTCTTGAACCATGTGGCTGCATTTTGATACGATTGCGCGACGCCTTGGCCTTCAAAATACAAATACCCAACAAGATATTGCACATCGTTATTGCCAGCTTCGGCAATAGGTAAAAACCCTGCATAAGCTTTCTTATACTCCCCGCGCTCATAAGCGTCATAAGCATCAAATACCGGATCGCCAGCAAGGGCTGGCATGGATGTGAACATATAAAATAGAGCTGTTGTTATTCCGAGTGCAAATTTCATTGTATTTTCCTTTTTAGTCACATTGGCGTAAAATTATTTCCTCGTCTTTACGGTCGTCATAGTGAATGACAGCGGATAGTATCCCTGGCTTTTTCAATTCAAGTTCGAGCCAATCCTTGCCCCACTTTGCAGGGTAAATATGAGCTTGATTAGCCTTTGGAACCGTATATTTAGCAGCAGACTTATCAAATAAGTCAAACATGGCCGAGGCGGGCGTGCTTCCGATAATGTCCAAGACCAATTCGTTGCCAGCATAGCTAATTGTCGCAAATCCTTGACCATTATGCTCGGCACACCCACGGCCGAAGATGTTGGCACTATCTATATATCCGCCTTTACCATCCTCTTTGGCTTCGCCCCAATGACCCACCAACCAATCTTGCTTGGGGGGTGGCTTACCATTTGTGGTTTGAGTAACCATCCTATTTTGCAAGGCTTTCAGTTTTGCAACAGACGGCTGGTGCCCTGACTGCACCAAATTTTTATAAAGCATCAGCGCATTATTGTTGTTTTTTTGTACGCCCAATCCATTTTCATATAAATTAGCTAGTGAATATGCCGCGTCGGCATATCCGCTTTGGGTGGCCTTTAGATACCAATTCGCCGCTTCTTTATGGGACTGGGGAACACCTATCCCTTGTTCGTACAAATATCCAAGACTGGTTTGCGCTTGTAAATCTCCTTGAAGGGCGGCCTGTTTGTAAAGTCTTGCCGCTTCCACATAGTTTTGCGGTACACCCTGGCCATTATGATACATGAAGCCAAGCATAGTTTGGGCATTTGCATTGCCCTGACTTGCTAGAGGTTTTAATGTTGATACGGCCTGCGAATAATTTTTGGCTTTAAAATCCACAAGGGCATCTTCATATGGCCCTGCATAAGCAGGGATAGACGCGAGGATGAACAGGCTTACGGAGGCCGCGCCGAGTATTAGTTTTTTCATAAGTTTTCCTTTCCTTACTGTATTTAAATGAACTTAAGTCTTTGTCGCTTTATCCACCACAACGTTTGAAATAGTAGTCGCTTGCCCCGCCAAAACCACCCTTCTTATTTGCGGGTGCAGCGAGTTTAAAACTGTCATTGGTCAGGGGAATTATTGTTCGCTTATAGGGGATGTTTGGAATTTCGGTACCAAGTTCGAGCTGTATACGCCCGCCTGAATCTGTGCCTATTGTCACAGGGATGACTGCGGATTGGCTACGCTTTAAAAAATCAAGTATGTCTTCTCCGGGCTTGCTAGTTTCTAGAGGTTTCTTATAACCAGAAATGACGTGCACATTGCCGTCAACATTTACGAAGGCTAACACACCGTCGTAAAAATTAGGGTAAATGGCGCGGCCTTTGGCTTTCCCTTCCAAAGATGCGGGAATATCGTGACTTCTCGAACAAGAATAACGGCTATCGGGAGTGCCATTTTCATTCGTTTCGCCCCAACCGGACGCAAGCCAATTAATGTATGCAGAGCGGTCAGTAGCATTTGCGCTAAGGGTGAAAAATCCAGCACAAAATACGATGACCAAAACTATCTTTATATTTAATTCTCTCATGGCTTTTCCTTACTCCACGCCCAGTTGTTTGAGGGCTTTTTTGGCTTTTGCGTAATCTTGGGCGGCGGCTTTTTTGATCCACACGATGGCCAGCTCGCGGCTTTTAGTGGCGCCATTGCCGTTATAATACATGGTGCCGACATTATACTGGCCCTCTGCATAGCCTAGCACGGCAGATTTGCGGTACCAGCTCAGCGCCTCGCGGTGTGATTGGGCGACGCCGTGGCCCTTCTCGTAATAATAACCGATGGCGGACATCGAGCGGGCATAGTCTTGCGCCGCCGCTTTGCTGTGCCATTTCATAGCGTCCGCATAGGATTGGGGTACGCCACTGCCATTTTCATACAATGTGGCGAGATTGGATTGCGCCACTTTGCGGCCTTTGTCGGCGGCTTTGCGGTAATAATTTACCGCTAGTGCATTGCCTTGCTCTGCGGCTTTACGGTACGAGCTGGCGGCGACACCGAAATTTTGCTCTACGCCTCTGCCTATTTCGTACATATAACCAAGGCTAATCTGGCCTTTGCTATAGTTTTTGTCTGCGGATTTTTGGTAATAGACAACTGCCATGCTCGGGTTTTTGGGACGGCCATACCCATAATCATATATATCGCCAATACGTTTGAGAACATGACCGCTTTTCTTGTCTGCGGCTATTTTGGGGTACCAATTAAATGCTTCCCCGTAGTTTTTTGGTGTGCCATGGCCAAAATAATACATATCAGCTAAATATTCATAGGCATTTTCAAAGCCTTGGTTAGAAGAGGCTTTATAAAGGCGAAAGGCCTCTGATTTTGACTTAGCAAACCCGCCCCAGCCATTTTCATGCATAACGCCAACAATATATTGCGCGATTTTATCACCGGAATTGGACAGCGGCTCAAGCTGCGCCCGCGCCGTGACGTAATCCTTGTTCTGAAACGCCGCATACCCGTCTTTGAGCGGTGTTTGCGCGAGGGCGGGCAGGGCGACGCTGAAGCATAACGCTGTGGTGATAATAAATTGTGAGAGGGTTTTCATATTAGTTTCCTGTGATTACAACAATAATGTATATTTTTCAGCTAATTTTAAGCCTACCCAGTCCAGCCCAGTTTTGAGCAAGATGAGGAAGATGATGGCAGCAATGGGTGAACCGAGCAACATCACCAAACCGCCGCCCACCAAAACGGTGAATTGCATGATGATGATACGGCCATACGGCGTGAACATTTGCAGGTTTGCGGCACGGTCTTTGTATTTAATGGGGCCAAAGAAACTCCTGATCAGACCAAACAAATGGCTGGCGAAAAACGCGGCAGCCGAAATAACCAGCGGGCTCATCTCTTGTCTAAAATTCAACAATGCATCAAACTCGGGACCGGCGTTAAAAGACTGTTTTAGGAAAAACGCATGCCCCCAACAAAATCCGCCAAAATGCACCATGAAGAATAGAGAGATGAACAGCTTTAACCTGAAGCTGTCCTTGGTTGCCATAATACGCGGCACATTCATCAGGCCAATAATCACGGTCTCGACCCAATAAAGCACAAGGACCGAAGCCACCGTCCATCCCCAAAAAATCACACCAACCAAAGGGATAAGATTGCCCATGACCATAAGCACGACCGAAATCGTATGCGGCCTAGTCAGTGATAATGTGTAGGTTTGGGTTGTCATCTAATTATTGCGCTCTTTGTTTAATGTTGGCAGTTACTCTTCATCTGCCGAATTTTTTTCAGTTTCAGCAATCTTGGCAAGCGCTGTTACGGCGCGTTCATTGCCTTGTGCTGCAGATTTTATGAACCATGTTTTTGCTGTCTCGGTAGATTGCGGCACACCTGTTCCGTAATAATAAAACACGCCAATATCGTGCTGGGAATCGGCACGACCTTGCGCCGCCGCCTTTTCGTACCAGATTAATGCTTGCTCGACGCTTTGTTCTATGCCCCAACCATTCGAGTAAAACGTGCCCAGATTTTGCTGTGCCTCGGCTAAACCTTGCTCCGCAGCTTTGCGAAACCAAACCACTGCTTGCTCGTTCGACTGTTCTATTCCGGTTCCGGCATAATACGTCATACCCAAATTAAATTGTGCTAAGGGCAAGCCTTGCGCCGCTGATTTTTGATATAGCTCTACGGCTCTCGTGTCGGAATGGGGGACACCTTTCCCGTTATCATATAGTACCCCAAGATTAAATTGTGCCTCTTTGAAATCTTGGCCTACGGCTTTTTGGTACCATATGGCAGCCTCGCTATCAGACGGCGCAACACCTTCTCCGGCTTCGTACATAGTCCCTAGATTATACTGCGCCTTCGCATCACCTTTCTCGGCAGCTTCGGTAAAGGACGTAATCGCCTGTGCGTAATCCTGTTCCGCATAAGCCGCAAGGCCAGCCTCAAGAGGCGATTTAAGCTGGGGCAAATACCCCATAACCGCAATCGCGATAATGCCGAGGATGACAAATATATTTCGTGCTTTTTTCATGGGTTGGCTTCCTTTATTTGCGATAGGGTAAGGTTGTGGCATTGGTGACCGTTTACTTGGGCGAACATCTTGTTGTATGGCGGCTTGGCTAGAGGAGAGTTGATATTGATTTTGAATTCTAGTCCGGAGAGGTCGGATGGGAAATCCGGGGTTATTATTGAGTTTATTTCCAGATATATATTAAGGAGCCTAGGATCAATGCGGGCCATTTTTGATTGGGATTCGGTTTCTTGTCTTGTGCCAGTACCTGTGATCTCAAATCTGGTTTCAGGGGCTTTGGGGTTACTGGCGGTTGGGAAAAAATCGAGGGTACCTTTGACTTTTCGCGAACCAACATATTTCAAGTTTTTTGATATATTACACGACCCGGATCCACTCCTACATGTGCCCATCACCCGGTCAAATTCCCCGCGTGTTATATGGCCAGCTTCTTCGATGTGTAACAGCACCCCGACTTCTCCGCTTTCGCAGATCATAGTACCAGCGAACTGGCCTTCATAAGCATAGGTTGGAGAATGGGCAAAGGCGTTCATAGCAAACAGAAAGCTAGTCCCAAAAACTCCGATACTATATTTTGAAGCTCTGTTCATAAGTTCACTGTGTCCGCAACTTTATCATGTTCAGAGTATGGCAGCCTGATGCGGTGGGTTTTCCGGAAAAATGACCTTTTTTAGATATCATGCCCTCTAGCCCCGATGCGCCAAAGTTTTCAGGTTTATCCAGCCATTTGCCTGGTGTGAGTTTGACCTTGGTGAAATAGTTATAAATCTCTGCCGTACCGCCAACTTCGAATGCGCCGTGGGGGGCGCTAGGATTACCAACGGTTGGGAAGAAGTTTAGGACACCGTTAATCAGGCGTGTGTTGGCATTGACGCTTTTGCCGTCCGGGTTAATGGTGCCGCCAATATCGCGAATGCTTAATGTCATACCCATCTCGCCGCTAGTACATAGAAATGTCCCTGCATAGGTTCCGGTCATTGTTATGACATTGAGGGGTTTTAAGACGGGTGCTGTTTCTTGTGCTGTGGCGCTGCTCGCAATGAGCAAACTTGCGACGCCTAATATGATAATTTTTTTCATCACGTTACTTCCTCGCTAATAATAAACTCCGGGGCTTCGGCGAAGCCCATGAACTGGCCCATAATGCCTTGTACAGTGTTGCCGCCGAGGTCTTCGGCCATGAAACCGTCCAGGTCGGGGATGTCGAAAATTTCTACATAACCAACCGACGGCGCGCCTTCGCCCATCAGTGGCTTTTTGCTTTCGTAAGTTTTGAAGCTTTCAACCCGGGCTAGTCCGCGCATGGTTGGATAGTCGACTGTGCGGATCCAATTATGAAAGTCGTCGCGCGTTACGTCGTCCTTAAGTGAATATAATATAACTAATTGCATTGTTTTCTCCTGTTGTATGTGGCGAGTTGGCGCAATGCCAACTCGCCTACGCCCCGTTCAGTGCCCCGTTGAACCTACGGCATTACAGGCATATGCTAAGCCAAGCCGATATATTAGAGTGATATACGAACATGAGTGCGCAGAAAATTCTTCACCCCCAAGGGTGAAAATACAGAAAATAAAGTACTATAATGCTGGAAATTTGGGGCAAATAGCGGAAAATAAGTGACTTACCCCTATTACCAGTCAACCGCTTTGCATAACGTCTCGATTATTCGGTCAACTTGTTGGTAAAGAATGTTGTAGCCGGCTTGTTCGAGAGTTTCCACCGGGTGGTTACTACGCTTGGCGACGGCTTTCTCCACAAAATCTGGCCTCATTAAATGGCATTGCTTGGCGACCAACCAGTGCTGACGTGTGTTGACACTTGCTAAATCCTCCGACCAGTCTTCCATTTGGATGCGAGCATCATAAAGAAATGCTTGGCGCCCCTGTTCGAACAAATGATACATGCCGTCGCAAATCAATTTGTTCATTTCTGGGTTTTCAAGACAGTCCATATCAATTTGGTTGGGGGCATAATGATCTAGCAAGAAAGATTGCATACCTTTTTTGTGGTAAGCCTTAAGGCCGATCGTAATGATGAGATTGAGAACAGAGGGGGCATGGCGCGCGGCAGCAGAAACCATACGTTTTTCGCGGCTCATGAATTTCAAATGCTCTTTATGGATAGGGATGCCCGCCCCGATCATCACCATACCTTTTATCTGGTCGCCGAGCATTTTGGTGATACGAAAAGCATGACTGCTACCGCCGTGGTGCGCGGCAATAACAACTTTTTCGCTTATATCTAAATGCGCCAAAAGCGTTTTGGTGTCGGTGCAGGTGGTTTGATTATAATCGAGGTTTTTAGCAGGTTTGCTCGTGACACCGAACAGGGGGCGCGACGGTGCAATAACCCGCAAATTATTTTGTAAAAACTGCCGCTTCATATCGTCGGAGAAATAAGGCCCCTGGAAAAAACCGTGAATGAACAAAATGGGCTTACCCTTCGGATTACCGTATTCATAATATCCTAATGTACGCCCATCCGGCATTTCAAGTTCGTGCATGGATATGCGCGGGCTTACCCAGGCTGGTTGCACCAATGCGATTGGGGTGTTGGCTTCGGCAAGCCCGACCACATAGGCAATACTGGTGCATAAATGCGCCAACTGATCCATGCGGGTACAGCCCGCTTTTCGTAAGACGGCCTTGGCTTGGGTTTTGATCGTGTCTACGGTCCGGTTGCGCTCTTTAGCGATTTCGCCGTAAGACTGCTTGTTGAGAACACCTTGTAAGACCAGAGCCTCGCTATTGCTGAGGTCAAGGGCGGCTTGTAGTTTTTTGTATAAGGCGGGTGACCATTCGAAAAAGGACATGCTAATATGCAAACCTGTTTGTTCTGTGCCGACCGGAATGGTGCGGCAATACCCGAAGGCGCTTCTAGGGCTGTCTTCTTCGGTTTGTAAATAAATAATACGCTCTAAATTTTGCACACCTGCGCGGACTTCCGTAAGGATTTCACGAATAGCGCTCAACCCGTCCAGGTTGATTTGCAAGTGTTCAATATAACCTTTGGTTTGCTCGCTAAGTAGCGATTTAGCCAGGGAGTTACTGGTCAATATTTGACCTTTGTCCGAGATAACAATCTGCGCATGATGGCCAAGGGACAAGCCAGCACTATTTTCATCAGAGCGTTTTTCAATCATAGTCTCTAGGCGGGCTACGTGTCGCTCAAGATATGGGTCAAAATCTGCGAAATGGGGTAGGCCTTTGGTGATGACCGCATTGGCATGGTCTTCGAAAATATAAGCGTTGGCGCTTTCCAGTAATTGATCCAATTGCTCGCCGTCATCAGATGCCCGGTGCGCCCGATCCAATAGATCCAGCAGTTGGTTTTGTGATGTCTGTGGCAAAATTCTCCCCTTCTAATATTATATATAGGAATTTTATGACTATTTTCAACCTACTTTCTCATACCCCCCCAATCTGGGTTCTCTTATCGCTGATTGCCCAAAGCATAATTTCCATGGTAAAGGTCGAATATATGTTAGGATTTGGTGACTATTCAGGTTTTCACCAAGAGCTGAATAAGAAGCCCGCTCTACATAATTAAGGGGAATTGCGTATGAAATTTGGCGGGGAGAACATTGTTTTCGCGACCATAGCTGAGCGTTCCGGGATTTCATTGTTCGAGCCAGTGGTGCGCATGATGACGGGGGCGGCAGAGATATTAGCCGCAATTCTTTTACTCATTCCTAAAATGCGGACCAATGGTGCGCGCATTGCTTTGCTCATTTTATTGGGCGCAATCGGGTTTCACTTGTCCCCATGGCTCGGTATTAATGTTGACGGCATGGGCAGTAGCCTGTTTATGATGGCGCTCGGCGCGTTGATTTTAACCTGTACAGTTTTGTTTTTAGAAATGTTGATGCGGCAATAATCCAACCTCTACCGCTTAGCCAAGACAATTGCTAGCTTCACAGTTTTACCACCTCTATCAACGATTATTTCTACCTTGTCGCCCGGACTGTATTTGCCCAATTCATTTGTATAGGCCTGTAAATCCTTGACCTGTTCACCGCCGAAATGGGTGATTATATCACCGCCTTTTAGTCCGGCTTTTGCGCCAGCACTATCGTCTGAAACCTGTGCAACCTTTACGCCTTCGCCGTCAAAGGCAAAGTCGGGCATGGCACCTGTGCTAACCGTGCGCCCGCGTCTTTCTCCGGCGGGAGGAGTCTTCTTTTTGACGCTTGCATCGATTTGAACCGTCATAGGGTCGGGACGAGTGCCCAGATATTCCACCACCTCTTTGGTGAGCGCCGCAACCCGCATCAAGCTGGCTGGGTCAATGGTCTTTGCCGTATCGCTTGGGCGGTGATAGTCCTCTGTTGGGGCGCCGAAAATATGGATAGCCGGTACACCCGCTTCGAGGAAAGCCGTATGGTCGGAGGCATTGACGGATTGTTTAACCAGGTCGGTTTTTATGCCGGTAGTTGCCGTTGTACCCATGAATATAAACGGCCACTCACGAGCGGAGCTACCGCCAAATATCATGATTTTATCCTCGGCACGTCCGACCGTATCGAGGTTGACATTGGCGAACATTTTGTCTGCGGGATAGTCCCCGGCATTTCTCACATAATAGCGTGCGCCTAAAAGCCCGGCTTCCTCGGCGCTTGGTGCCAAGAATATTATGGTGCGCTCCGGGGCGGATTTGGCCATGGATTGTGCCAACTCCAACATGACGGCTATACCCGAAGCATTGTCGTCAGCACCGGGGTGTATCTGGTTTTTAAAGGCATCGCGTACACCCGGCCAGCCATGACCAAGGTGGTCATAATGGGCTGACAGGACAACTGATTGTCCGGCAAGTTCAGGGTTTTTACCAGGAATAATACCAACGACATTTTTCACATCAACATGGGATTCGCCTTCGCCGTGTACGGAAAACACTTGGAAATATCCGCCTTTATCACCACCAGGTTTCAGACCCGCAGCCTTGAACTGCGCCGCAATATAATCAGCGGCCTTGTCCAGACCTTTGGTGCCAACACCGCGTCCCTCATATTCTTTGGAGGACAAGGTTTCGACCACATCCATCATCCGCCCTGCATCAAATACAGGTTTAAGCTGGGCGAGGGCAGGGCGGGGCTTAAGCTTGGCGGTAGTGACCGCGCTCTTATCAAGAACCGAGACCAAAGGCGAACCTACGGCAGGCCATTGCCCCTTGGCGGAATTGGTAGGCTCGTCGCCCGTGAATGCCAGATAGGAATATTTGCCGTAATGGGGCAATTTGCGTGCAAGACCAGCTACGGCGGCATCGGAATGCGCCGTCAAGCCGAGAACGACCGTTTCGGGGTCGTCTTTGTGGCGCACGGCAATAATGGTAGAATGTTCATTCATCGCCAATGTCTTCTTGCCAGCAGTGAAGTTATTACCCGTGATATTTGCATCATAGGATTTCAAGCCAGCTTTGACATGACCGTAAAACTTATTGTCTGCGCCAAGCACCCATGCAGCACCACCAACGGGCAGGCTATCAATATCCGAATCCTTGACGATTGTGACATTGTCACGCCCGCTCCAAAGTGCGGCTAATTTTGAATAGCGCGAACTTTTTGCCGGGCTGGTGCGGGTTGGTAATATCAAAGTGACCTTATCGGCACCAAATGCCGCGCCCAAGGAGGGCGGAATTTCGGCCCAGTGCAAACGACGGAACAAGTTGAAGTCTGGGTCAACTTCGACCCGCACGACCTTGCCTTTTACCGGAACGGAGACCGTTTGCTGGCGGTCCGTTATATCAACCGTGTGGCGGGTGACCGTATCGGCTGTATAAACCACCACAGGCACCAGCAAGTTGAAAGGATCGCGCTTTTGGTTTTGTACGATTGTCAGGGCAAGATTGTCGCCGTCTTGTGTGGCCTTGGCAATGGCTAGCTCTGGCGCGCCTACACCGTCAACCCACTGTTTAAAGAAAGGTTTTAAATCTTGTCCGGAAACTTTTTCAAAGGATTCGCGGATATTGTCCCATGTCCCGACCTTGTATTTGTGTTTGCGGTAGAAAGCTTGGAAGCTACGGTTAAAGTTTTCATCCCCGACCCGCTCGCGGAGCATGTCGAACACCATGGAGGTTTTACCGTAACCCACGGCTTCGGTAGGGCCGTCCGTGCGGCTAATGAATTTACTCAGGGGGAAGTCTGTGCTTTCGTCCACATAGCTGGTATAGCGTTGCAAGGTCGAGCGGCGGGCGCCCGCACCTACGCCGCGCTGTTCAGCGACCAAATGGTCAGCCATATAGGCGGTTAGACCCTCGGCCCAATTGCCCGTATCAAAATCAATATAAACTGAATTTCCCCACCAATTATGCAGGAGTTCATGGGGGTAGGATGAATGCAGGATAAACGGAAAGCGGATAATTTGTGAGCCGAGAAGCGTAAAGCTCGGCATGCCGTATCCCGTTTCCCAAAAGTTTTCGACCAGCGCAAATTTGGTATAAGGATAGGGGCCGAGCATTTGGCGGTACATTTCCATATATTGCGCCGTGACCTCCAGATATTTATTGGCCATGGCATCATCAGGCGTGCGCAGATAGGCCATGGCGGTGACATTGCCTATGGGCAGTTCATACTGCGTAAATTCCGCACCAATAACATAGACCTCTTCGGTCGGGGTTGGTGCTGACCATTTGTCAATATGAACATCGCCAATATCTTCGTTTTGCTGGCGTTCACCTTGGGAAACAGACGACCAACCTTTGGGCAGAGTTACCGTTAAATCATAGATGATAAGCTCGTCTTCGACCGTAGGAATCCAGTATGTGGCTCCGGCGAGATAGGCACCGCGCTCCTCAATCAGTCCGGGGGAGGACGAAAATCCGCGAGAATATTCCGCGCCTAGTTGTTTGATCTCATTGTTGATTTTCCCAGTTATGGAAAAAGTAACTGTCGCTGCTTTGCCTGCATCAAATCCGTCTAATTCGTAGATGTTGACTTTGATAACAGTGTCCTCGCCGTCATTATCCCGATCCATGCCCAAATCATTGGCGTTTCTGTTTTCCGCCACCAGCTTGAAATTGACATCACCAGCGGTTTTTTCAATGTTCAGGTCTGCATTAATCGCCATACGCAAACCGTCCTTGGCCAAGTTGGGCGGAATGGTAAGTGTATCCGTTGCCACCAGCGAGTGGGTGCTAGGTGTGATTTTCACATCAATCTTGTGATGGATATTTCCAGTTTTACCGCTCACCGCAGGGGCTGTTTCACTTACCTTGGGTGATTGGGTTTCCTTTGGGGAACAGGCGGCAAGTGCTAATGCCAAAAAGGCAAACAAACCGAAACGGGTAAATTGACGAGCAAACATAGATATATCCCTTTTGTAAGTTAAAAGGGAGCATACGACTATGGCGGGGCTATAGGCAAGTCTTGCGGAGAAATACTGGCCACTTGGTGGACGTGCGCTGGTTTGCCGCTAATTTGTCATTAATTGATAGAACGAGCGTCGAACGGGCTGTCCAAAGAGAAAGCCGGAATGTCAACGTCAAAACAATGGCCGTCAGGTGTTTTCATTTGGTATGTGCCGAGCATGACACCAGAGGGTGCGGATAGGGGCGCTCCGGATGTATAGCGGAAGACTTCGCCGGGCTTTAGATTGGGCTTTTCACCGACAACACCTTCACCGCGCACCTCTTGGACTTGGCCATTGCGGTCTGTGATTTGCCAAAAACGCTCGACGACTTGCATGTCTTCGCCAGTCAAATTTTCGATCTCGACCGTATAGGCCCAGATGAAACGATCGTCTGCGGGGGAGGATTGCTCAAGTAGAAATTCAGGTTCGACCCTGACAACTACATCGCGTGTTCTTCTCTCGTACATCCTTAGCCCTCTCAAAGGTCAAACTTAATTATTGTGTCTCCACTTCATAGCGTCCTCGGGAAAAGGCGCAAGACAATAACCCAGTCAAGCGAGCGATTTATCCACAATAAAGTCCTGTCAGAGGCGAAACTGCAAAATGGCAAGTTGGAATTAACGTCTGTTCAGGTGGGAATAGCTCTGATAGAGGCTAGGGATGAATAAAGAATCAGGACATAATGACGGTATATTACCCGCACAAGATTTAGCAAAATTAATTGCGGATGGGCATGTGCATGCGCGTAGTTCGAGCGAACCCATGTTGGGTCGGGCGTTTGAGCCGGAGATCGAAGCCGGGCAAATTCAGCCCGCTTCCTTGGACTTGCGTTTGGGCACCAAAGCTTACCGCCTGCGGGCATCATTCCTGCCGGGCCAAAAGTCTAATGGTCAAGGGCGCAAGGTTACGGATTGTCTCGACCAGCATTTGGTGATGCACGAAATTGATTTGACGAACGGTGCCGTTTTGGAAACCGGGTGCGTGTATCTGGTGCCGCTTATGGAAGGCTTACAATTACCGAGAGATTTATCGGCACGGACAAACCCGAAAAGTTCCACCGGACGGCTCGATGTGTTTACGCGGGTGATTGCGGACGGGGCAAGCCAGTTTGAAACCATTGAACCGGGCTATGCGGGGCCGCTATATGTGGAAATTGCCCCACGTACTTTTTCCGTTCTCGCAAGGCCGGGTGATCGCCTGGTGCAAATCCGTTTCAGGCGCGGCGTAGAAAAAATATTAAAATCGCAAACCGTTAGTATTGATCTGAAAGGCGAAAGTGCGGACGGCATAATTGGCTGGCGCGCACGGCGGCATTCAGGGCTTGTGGATATAGCGGGCGTAGATGCCCACAAGGCGCTGGATTACTGGCAGCCTTTGAGCGCACCTAATGGGCGGCTTATCCTGGACCCGGAAGAGTTTTACATTCTAGCGTCGAAGGAATCCGTAACAATTCCCGAAGACCAAGCCGCAGAAATGGCACCTATCGCGCCGGAAATCGGCGAGTTTCGCGCCCATTATGCCGGGTTTTTCGACCCCGGATTTGGCTTGAAACAAGCGGGCGGGGCAGGGTCGCGGGCCGTGTTAGAGGTGCGGGGCAGGGACGTGCCCTTCATGCTGCGCCACGGGCAGGCGGTCGCCAAGCTAGACTTCGAAGCCATGAGCGCCGTACCCGACGACCTCTACGGCACAAACGGTTCCCACTACCAAGCCCAAGGGTTGAGACTGTCCAAGCATTTTAAACTGTAGGTAGTTCTTGCGTTCGTTCTATCTTTTTGCCAAACTGACATCTATCATAACAACACTACATTTTGGGGATACATATGCGCATTCTATCTTTTTTCTTATTGCTAATGATCTCTGCGGTTTGGCCTGTCGCTAGCATAGCAAAGCCTGTACCCGTGGAGCATTATTCGCGCTTGCCGGCCGTTTATGATGCGGCGATTTCACCGGATGGCAATTGGCTGGCGACTGTGGTTGATAATAAGGGCAAATATATTCTTCGTGTTTTCAACCTAGCTGACCCTAGCGACAAAAAAGTCCGTGCAACTTCTTATCCTGATACCGTCGAGGTAAATTGGGTTCACTGGGCGAATAATGAACAATTATTGTTATCTACACGACAGGCAGAGAAAACTCGGGGTCTTGTATATTATACGGGCTATTTGTTTGTCCTTGATAGAGATATAACGGATTCGAATATTGTCCTCAAGCCGGAATTGGGTGGTGGGAATGTAGGGAGCCGCTTGGGCAAATCTGGTGGGATGCGCCAGTTTAACAATGTTGTTATAGATTTTTTGCCGAATGATCCGGATCATATCCTTATGACTTTTGGTGAAGACGACGCATTTTCCGTAGGCGCACATAAGGTCAATATTAAAACGCGCGCTAAGAAGCGGATAAAACGCGGCTCAAAAGATTTGCAATATTGGGTTACAGACCGAAATGGGGAAGTAAGACTTGGTCAAGGCCGCAAGGATAGAACCGGTGAATGGCGTATGACTATACGCGATGCAGTTGGAACAAATTGGAGAAGTCATAGGGAGTATCCCGGCCTAGACGGCGGCGTAAATGTATATGGTTTTACCGCCAACCCCAATGAATTGATTATTGGCGCTTATAACGGCAAAGATACGGAGGGGCTTTATATTTATGATTTGGGACAAAAAAAGCGAACACGGAAATTGTTCCACCATGAGAAATATGATGTTAAAGGTATTATCACTAGTGCCGATGGCAAGAAAGTTGTTGGTGCTACATATCTTGCAGATACAACGAAGCGAGAGTATTTCGATCCGGCCAGTAAGGCTCGACGTGAGAAAATTCAAAAAGCGCTACCGGGCTATGCGATTGATATAATTGGGGGAAGTGTTGACGGAATAACAGTCTTGTTTAAAGCGCAATCGGCAAGTAACGCGCCAGTTCTATACACAATTAACTTAGCTGCAAACAAAGCCACAATGCTGGCGCAGGATTATCCGGAGATTGGCAATACGCCGCAAGGTGATGTCACCAAGGTACGTTATACGGCGCGCGACGGATTTAAAATCCCTGGCTATGTGACGACACCGCCAAAAATTGCTGACGGTGTTGTACCGTTTAAAAATCAGCCATTTATCATTATGCCACACGGGGGGCCTTACGGACGCGATACGGCAAGTTTTGATTATTTGGCACAATTTATGGCGTCGCGGGGATATTCGGTTCTTCAAATGAATTTCCGTGGCTCTGAGGGGCTTGGCTATGCCCATGAACAGGCTGGCCGGAAAAACTGGGAAATTATGCAACAAGATGTCGAGGACGGTACGCGGTGGTTAATCAAAAAAGGCTATGCTGACCCAAGCCGTATCTGCATTGTTGGTTGGTCATATGGTGGCTATGCGGCTTTGATGGGCGCAATAACAGACCCGGAGCTTTATACATGCACGGCCAGTATTGCCGGAGTGACCGACCTTAATGATTTGGTCAGGGATATGAAAAAATACCGATTTGGCAAACATACAGCCAAGCATTTCCTTTTGAAAGGCTTTGACGGTAAAGCTGATATGAAGGAAAATTCCCCAGTTCAGAGGGCTAGGGAAATTACTATACCCGTGTTCATGGCGCACGGTACCGATGATGTGAATGTGCATTTCGACCAGTTTACCCGCATGAAAAATGCTCTAAAGAAGTCGAGCGCCAAAACAACTTTCATGAAATTTAAGGATGAAGATCATTATTTCATACATTTCGAAAACCGGACAAAA
>JALSHE010000113.1 GCA_026982415.1 Robiginitomaculum sp. | reverse complement strand
TAGGGCGGGCCGTCGTGCAGCACATAGGTCGGCTTGTCGGCGCTCTGTTTGCGCAATGTATTATACAGATCGATTTTATCCCAATGAGCCAGCCATTCAGGTTCCTTGCGCGGCAATCCTGCCCGCATCGGGAAATCGGTTTTTGGGAGAAATAAAGTTTCGCGGTAATCGCGTGAATTAGAATCAGTCATGAGAATTTCTTTAAATTGGAAGTGTTAAGTATATAGCCATCGGATTCCCGGCGCTCTCTTAAGAGACCGGGCTAATAATTCGTATGCTTATATATATTTCCATTTTCATATCCGCGCCCTAGCATAGCCCAGCCCGGCAAACAAGCGTTCTATATCGTTATCGGTATTATACAGATGTGGGGTTATACGCACAGCATTGCCGCGTACGGAAACGAATATATTTTGTGCCGCTAGTTTTTCCGCCAGCCCGTCCGGTACCCCGTATTTATATTGCAAGGCCACATAATGGGGCGAGCGGAATTTGTCTTCGGTAACGTGTAAGCCAACTTGCCGCGCAGTATTTGCGACCCGCGCATTCCTTGCGCCGAGTGTATGAGAGATATTGCCGACGCCCCAATCCAGCAATTGTTGCAGGGAAGCACAAGCCGCCATGACCTGTGCCGGATTGGATTTCTCGCCCATATCAAAGCGTCTGGCACCCGGCTGGAACTCGTCTTGGTAATCGACCAACCTTGAGAAATCTTCCGAGCCTTTGCGGTTCATCCAATTATGCTCAATCGGTGCTCCGTCCTGCCATTCTGGCGCGACATATAAATAAGCCAAAGTATAAGGCCCCATCAGCCATTTATAACCTGCGGCCACCATGAAGTCTGGCTGCACAGCCCGCACATCAAACGGCATAGCGCCCAGACTTTGGGTTAAATCCAGTACCAATTTCGCACCTACGTCTCGCGTCGCTTTACCGATAGTTTCCAAATCCAGATACCCACCATCTGCCCAGTGCGTTGCGGGCAAGGCGACGATTTCTGTGCGCGCGCCGTTAGCGTCCAAAACCGCCTTCGTCCAATCGCCACTGTCTGGCCGCGTCACAGTCACAATTTTACCGCCGCAGTCCTTGGCCTTTTCGCGCCACGGATAGACATGGGACGGGAATTGATCTTTGAGCACCAATATTTCGCCGCCTTTTCTCAGGGGCAGATTATTCGCCGCTACCTGAATGCCGTAACTGGCCGACGGCACCAGCGCCATATTATCGCTATCCGTATTGATCCATTTCGCGGCAAGTGCGCGTAATTGTTCCGTATAGGTAAAGAAACTGGAGCCGCCATACGTCCAAGGCTGGGCTTTATAACGCACACCCTGCCCCGCCGCATCCACGGCTGGCTGCATCAAGGGCGACATATAGGCGCAATTTAGATAAGCAATATCGTCAGGCATATCAAACAAATGGCGCTGATTTTCTATTATAGAGGGGTTATCGATAGTGGTGTCGTTCATATTTCTCTCTTTCAAATGCTCATTATACATGGCCTGGAAAACCATGGACAGGTTTTTGGCTTCATTCTTGCGAAGTGAACTCTGAAATCATAAATCACCTCAGGAGTGTATCATGTCGGGACAATATTTAGCAGCAATAATGATGTTTTTTATCACAGTTGGTTTTGCAGCGATGTTCTGGCTCCCGGCGCTTAAAATCACCCAAAAAAATGAACTGGTTAAATTTTACTGGATGGGGTTTTGGGCATTTCTCGGCGGACTGACGGCTTTGGCTGGCGCGCAATCAGTACTCGTGATATTGGGTCAAGACGTGGAAAGATTCGCCTCCGCACTGCTCATTGGGGTTACGGCTTCTTTCGTCTTATTTGTCATGTTCGGTTGGGGGCGTTTAACTCTTAAGGGTGTAACCGCCGTCGTGACTAAATCCAAATAAATAGAGTGCCAACCTAGGCTCAGGGCCTAACCACCTGCCAATCCCGGGATTGCCGGATAACCGAGCGGTTTCGCCTGCACAGGTTTGGTCGGAACTGCACGGCTCGTCGACACAGGTGCATCGGGGTTTTCTATCTGATCCGGTGCAGTTTGCGGGCGCGGGACGACCGTCATATTTTGGGTTAAATCATCATGAAGCGAGCCATATAAAGATGCCTGGCTTTGAGTAGGAGCCGGCAATTGCTGTGGAGCCTGTTGGGCTAGCTGTTGCCGCACTTGTTGTGGCTGTGTTTGTATATTTTGACTCGGCGCATAAATGTTTGGTTGTGGTAAGTTTTGCCGCGCCGTGATTTGCGTCTGCGCACCGCCTGCTCTTTGTGCATCTCTTATTTGTGCAGCTTGCATTTGTTCGCGGTAGATTTGCGCACGGGTTATTTGCCGAGAGATTATGGGGCCTGTTTGAAGCTGTTGTAGACCTATTTGGTGCCGAGGTTGTTGCATGGGTTGTTGCGGCATCCTTAAGCCTCTCTTGGCTCTAACATCTATGGGAGCAACCGCTCTTTGAGCAGGCATAGGACGTTTGTAATCGGCGGGCGCTGCGGCTTGTGCTGCGCCCGGAACTGGCATGCGTTTAACAATCCGCCTTGTAGCAGGTGCAGGCGCATTGACCACTTTGGCTGCGGTTATGCGGCGCTTGGGGATCACGCGTTTTGGCACAATAGGTGTGCCGACCCGCACTGTGTTTCCGCCTCTATTCGTGAGTGGAACAGCGTGGCTCATCAGCGCATCAACGCCAGTATTGATCTCCCCACTGATACTGACGGGACTAGAGACCGGAACGGCTTTGCGTGCATTAAACTCGCATATACCGGAACGGGAGCGCGGACTTGGCCGCACGAAATTCCAGCCCCGACAGGCGGCATCGCCCCGGCACTGGGCTTCGCATTCCAAGTGGTTACTCGCAGCCGATTTCATATAAGCCTGACCAGCGCGGTAAGTATATTGGTCGGCAGCGTTGCTTGTTGTTGGTGTCAGTAACGCCAACGCTAGTGTTGTCGTTATAATAGAAATACGGCGCATCTCTAACCCTCCATAAGATCGAATCATTTCGGCTTAGAATGCCTGTGAGACATTAGCGATGTGTTAACCATGTTGCAGATTGGGTGCTAAATAACCTAATGGGTTTTGACACTATTCGGTGAAGCTGGCATCATATACCTGATATTCGGCGCATCCTCTAAGGGGGCCGCCACCACCATAGCCCAATAAGTCTGGTAGGCTGTCTTGGGTTCGTAAACCAAGGCAATACCGAACTCGGTAACATCGTCCCGCAACAGGTTTTCGTTATGGCCGGGGCTATCCTGCCAAGCTTTGAAAACTCTCTCCCAGCTTTTTTGCCCAGTGGCGACATTTTCTGCTGCGATGGAAAAATAATAACCTTGGCGCTGTACCCGGTCGCCGTGGCCAGAGCCATCTGAACCCGTATGGGAGATATTACCGTGACGCGCTAAATCCTCAGCGTGAACCTGCGAAGCTTTACTCAGCCTCTCGCTCAACACCACCGGCGCAAGCCCGTGGGTACGGCGATAAGCATTGAGATCAGCCACAGCGATATTGACATTCAGTGGTGTCGGGGGCACTGACGGAAATAATGGGTTGGCGCCAAAACCGTTATTCAGGCGACAAATGATCAAAGGCTTGGTGATGTCCGGTTGCTCGGATTGCGCACCCCGACATGTGCCGCTGTCGGCTTCGCAAAGTCGCGAACACTCCTCAAACGACTTGACCACAGTTTCCAGATACGTCCCGTCGTCGCGCGGTGCGTTATCAATAGCAGATGCGCCAGCCTGCCAAAAAGCAACAAGGCTAAGACTGGCCACGGCCAAACTACCAAATCCAATTACCCTTGGTCGCATCAATTTATCCAAAAGTGTCATACACACAGATTGTCCGTGCGCAGGTTAAAGATAGCTTAATATTCCCACAAAGTCCTATTACCATTACGACACATGCCGTTAAGGTTGAGCTTTTATAGGGTGTTCAAGTTGGGCGTAATTGCACGCGCAGAGTTCCGCGCAAGCGGGTTATTATAATTTTATAATTGGGTCGAACTACATCTTGCAATTATACTAAACTAGTTTTCTAATTTTCTAGTTAGCGGTTTGCTTGTTGGTGAGGACATACCCGCCATCCCGGTAGCATATGTACATACCACACACCGCAATATACGCAGCCAAACTCACCTATGGGGGCGCGCCACCAACCGTGATCATAACAGACCAGCATGGCCCGGCGCACCAAAACATTGCCCCAATGGGAGATACCCAACAGGCGCAACCGCCCCAGCGGGGAGATGCGGCTAACGCGGTCAAGAAACTGTCTCGGACTAAGGCCGCGCCCCAGTAAGGGACGATAGGAAGATAAATTCCGAAGACTGGATATTTTACGCGCGTTAACCCGCCGCTGATAACGGTTATAACCGCTCGGCGCAGGTGCCGCGCACATCTCGCCCGCATCCCCGCCGCGCAGCCAATCCAACCAAATTCGCACCCAAATAAGAAACGCACGCACACCAGCAGCGCGGCCAGATACAGGGTCACCAACGGTTCCCAGCACACCCCCACAACCAATCTGGAGACTAGGCCAAGAAACGCCGCTTAAACAGGCAGACTTATATGTCACAAAATCATTCATAACTCCAATATACCCCAAGACCAAAAGACAAGGATAAGATTTCTGCTGGGAGTGCCTGTCTTCATATAAAATGAGACGGGTTCTGCAAAAGGCCTTAGGTTTAGCCTTTCCTTACATGCCGTACTGCAAAATAAAGATGGCCAATATGAATAAGTATAAATGTTACAGAAATAATTAGAGCAGCAAGCGTATGCACTAAGGCCGGAGCCGAATTCGAGTTCTCATCTAGCAACAACCCCAAAGCGCCAACAGTGAGCACAGCAAGAGCCGGTATGATTAAAACCGCCCATTTCGCTGGAGCGCTCCAATTAACCTGACCCCCAAAGCCCCATTGCATTGGAAGGCGTGAACCTTTTGGAACTTTAGCAAAGGCGATAGCCGATACCACCAGCATGACGATAATGGCGAATGCATATATTACGAAAGCCGTTAAAGTGCTGGATGCCATGTGACCTTCTCGTAACTACTTAATCAATTTCTACATAGGCTCATGGGCTAAGTTTATCAAGGCCAAGGTTTTGGTCTTGGGTGTTGGCGAGGGCAGGTGTGAGCCAGCAATGTGAATTGACGCACTCAGCGCGCAGGGCAGATGAGAGCTTGCTCGTAATCCGTCCTCAGCTTGATTTGAACGACAGCTTACGGCTTTTGGCCTAAACCGACCTACAGATTAAGCGCGGAATGCCCGCTCTTGGGGAGAAGCAAACATCTCACTATCTCCCCTCCTCGCCGCCACCTTTAATTCTCCTGCCGCCCTGCTGTCTTGGCCACTTGGCCATTGGCTAGATTTCGCTCGTCCGTAAAGCTTTTGGTCAAGCCTTCATAGAAGACGATGAGGGCGCGGGTTTCTGGATCAGTGATCAGAGGTTCGGGGGCATTTAGGGGGCGGTGTTTTTTGTTTTTGTGGGCTTTGAGCATATACATTTTCCACGCATCCACCGGAAGCAAGCCGCCTGTGATTTTGTTCATGGGCGCGTTGTCGTCATTGCCCATCCATACGCCCGTTGTGTAGTCGGCAGTAAAACCGATGAACCAGGCGTCGCGGTAGTCTTGCGTGGTACCTGTTTTGCCCGCCACTTGCCGATTGCCCATTTTGGCCCCGCGCCCTGTACCCGTGGCCACCGCATCACGCAGCATTCCAGTCATTTGCCGTGCGTAGGGTAGCGCATAGACCCGTTCCGGTGCGTAGCCTCTGTGGGTGTATAGGTTCTTACCAGACGTGTCGGCAATGTTTTCAATCAGATAAGGCGGACGGCGCAACCCCTCATTAGCGAACACCATAAAGGCCGAAGTCATATCAATCAGATGCACTTCGGAGGAACCAAGCGCGATAGAATAATTCGCCCCCAATTTAGTGCTAATACCAAAACGGTGTGCCAACTCGACGATTTTATCGGGGCCTATTTCTGCCCCGACTTGCGCGGCGACCGTGTTGATAGAAAGCTTGAGCGCTTCGCGTAATGTCAGGGGGCCTCGGTAACGTCTGGTATAGTTTCTCGGTGACCATTCTGTCACCCCGCTGCCGATAGTTGTCGGCTGGTCAATGCGCACTGTGCCCGGCGTAAACCCAGCCTCTAATGCCGTAGCGTAAACGAAAGCTTTGAACGACGAACCCGGTTGGCGCAAAGCTTGGGTGGCGCGGTTAAATTTGCTTTTATTATAATCCCGACCGCCGATCAGGGCGCGCACTGCACCGGTTTCGGTTTCGATGCTGACCAATGCCCCGTCGCTGACCTTTTTGGATTTTTGAGACTTGTTGATAATAGTGCTGATGGCATTCAGCCCATGGTTTTGCAGTTTCGGATCGAGGGTGGTGCGCACCACCAAATCTTGAGAATGTGTACCGATCAATTCTTTGGCCCGCTCCGCAACCACATCAAATACATGGCCGAGATGCCTCTCGTCCAAATAGCCGCTGTCGCCAATTTTTATTTCAGCAGGTTTAAGCGCCGCGTCTTGTAATTCCTGGGGCGAGATTTTACCCTGTATCACCATATTTTGTAAAACCAGCCGTGCGCGGCCAGCCGAAGCCTCGGGGTTTTTTACAGGGTCATAAGTGGTCGGTGCTTTGGGGATGGCCGCCAACACCGCCGCTTCGGACAAGCTGATGTCTTTCGCCGACTTCCCGAACAAACGTTGCGATGCCGCTTCGACCCCAAAGGCGCGATTACCAAGATCTATGCGGTTCAGATACAGCTCCAATATCTCTTGCTTGGACAGGAGCTGCTCCATTTTATAGGCGAGCCACATTTCTTGGAATTTACGCTTATAAGTTTTCTCCCGGGTTAACACCATGTTCTTCACGAGTTGCTGGGTCAGAGTCGAACCGCCTTGTACTTTGCGTCCCGCCTTGGAATTTTCTATGACGGCACGAAAAATCGCTTTGCGGTCAATACCCGGATGCTCCCAAAAGCGTTGGTCTTCGATAGCGAGGAATGCGTCCGGCAACCAAGGCGGCATGTCCGATAGTTTGAGCGGCTTGCCGTAATAGGGGCCACGATGGCCAATAATCACACCGTCTTTATCCAGCAAGGTAATATTGGGCTGCAGGTTTTTTGCCCACATAGACTGCTTGGTCGGTAGCTCCGGTAAGCCCTCAAGCAAATAATGCCGCCCTGCGGCAAAGCTTATCCCCCCGGCCAGCAACAGGCTCAACAAAACCACCCACACCCAGCGGCGTTTTTTCTTGCCGCTATTGTCATTAACGGCGTTTAAATCTGCGCGAAACGTCTCCATACTCCCCTTTACGCTTAATAAGCGAAATTCCCAATTACTTTTTCATGTTGTTAAGTTAAGAATACGGCATGAATTTGACACTTAACAAGATAAGCATATGACCAAACCGTTTTGGAAATCTAAAACTTTACGCCAAATGAGCAAGGACGAGTGGGAAAGCCTATGCGATGGCTGCGGTAAATGTTGCCTGCTGCGCATGGAAGACGAAGACACGGCTGCCGTATATGTGACCGACATCCGTTGCAAATTACTGGACGCAGGCACTTGTCAATGCACGAAATACGACACACGCAAATTATATGTACCGGACTGTGTGCAGCTTAGCCCTAAAAACGTCAGCAAGCTGGACTGGGTGCCGCGCACTTGCGCCTACCGCTTGCTCGCCGAAGGCAAAGACCTACCGGATTATCACCATTTGATAACAGGTGATAAAAACTCAATCCACGAAGCAGGGATGAGCGTCAAAGACCAAACGGTTCACGAACAAGATGTAGCCGAGGCCGACCACCCAAAACACATAACAATCTGGCCGGGTGAACCAGATGTGACCCCAGGCGGTGGGTCGGATTGATGTGCGGTCTTATTCCCCCACTTCCTCGCAATAATTAATCTTGCCGTCACCGCCCTTGATGGGCATTTTGGTTTCTTTGAACAGGGTGTAGAATTTTTTCTTGGGGTTTGTGCGGATTTTATAGGCATTTTCCCGCAGTATCGTCGCCCTAGCCACGGCCTCCTCTGTCATTTCGAATCTATGGACGACAAAGCCGTCTTTTTGTTTGCGAGCCAGAAATGGTGTTAATGGTTTCACGCTACGCTCAAGAATAAAAAGCTCTGAGAGTTTTCCCGCGCTTTTCTCCATATTGGCTTTATTTTCAATTGAAATTTTGAGTACTGCACCTTTATCTTTGATTTGAAAATCATCACGTATCCGCAAGGCCATTTCCACATCGCCAATCTCAATCGTCTCTACGTCGAGGGTCATAAGTTTGGGGATACTGGTAATGGGAATAGTTGAGCAAGACGCCAGCATAATTGTGCTGGCAATGATTAAGCAGATTAACCTGCCGACAACATTCGCCATAGCACTATTCCTCGCAATTTTATTTAGATGATATACTTATTCATGATGAAAACAAGGACAAGTCAAAGATGTCTACCGCTAAACCAAAAACCCCGCCCTAGTTTCCTAAGACGGGGTTTTTTACTTCGTGGGAGGAAGTTATGATTAAGCGCTGATGCGCTCTTTGTTGGGTTCGCGTAGGACATAGCCCCGCCCCCAAACGGTTTCTATATAGTGTTCGCCTTGGGATGCAGCGGCCAGTTTCTTGCGTAGTTTACAGATAAATACGTCGATGATTTTAAGCTCAGGCTCGTCCATGCCGCCGTAAAGGTGGTTGAGGAACATTTCTTTGGTCAGGGTCGTGCCCTTGCGCAAAGACAGAAGCTCAAGCATTTGGTATTCTTTGCCGGTCAGGTGAACGCGGTGATCACCGACCTCAACCGTCTTGGCATCAAGGTTGACGGCAATCTCGCCCGTGCGGATGATGGATTGTGCGTGGCCCTTGGAACGGCGGACAACCGCGTGGATGCGGGCGACCAATTCGTCTTTGTGGAAAGGCTTGGTCATATAATCGTCAGCACCCGTACCAAGTCCGCGAACCTTGGTTTCAACATCGGATGTACCAGACAGGATAAAGATCGGTGTATTAATTTTGGCCAGACGTAATGTCTTGAGCACATCAAAGCCCGGCATATCGGGTAGGTTCAAATCGAGTAGGATTATATCGTAGTCATATAGCTTGCCGAGATCGATCCCTTCTTCGCCGAGATCCGTTGTATAGACGTTAAATCCGTCTGCCTTTAGCATCAATTCGATGCTTTGCGCTGTCGCCATATCATCTTCGATTAGAAGAACCCGCATATTTACCTCCCTTATTGACCAATTGGCCTTAATGACCGTTTGGAATTGCCAATTGGCCGTAATTGCCATAACGGCATGCCCAAATGGGCGAATCACTTAATATTTGTTAACGTATAAAAACCAATACGTGAATCCCGTAAATCAAATGTTAACGATAAAATTCATTTTTACGATAATTCCGCCCTATTTTGACGCAATTCAGTAAAAATACAGATTTTTCCCAGTTTGTTTACCAGATTGTAAGGCTGTTCCCCTACAAACCCGGATAAAGGCGAAAACGCCAAAAATATTAGGGTTAGGTGATATAATGAACAGTGCAATGGATAAAAGTGTGCGCACAGCACGCTTCGCGATTTCAGATTTACAAAAACGGGTAGCGGTGTTGGAGGCCACAAGGGAAGACCTTGAACGCCAAATGCGCAAGCTTAATGACAGTGTGCCGGAAGAAGAAGTTGCCCCCGATGCCCGCAAAGACGGCTATGTGGCTTATGGCTCTTACGCCAATTCTGTTATCTTGCGTAAAAAGAACCTGCAAGTGACCATTGACGACATCGAAATCCAAAACACAGACCTAAGCAGCGAGTTACGCATGGCTATGGATACTCTGGATAGTTTCGAGCGCGTCCGCGCCCGTCAACTGGCCGCTAAAGCCGAAAAGGTTGCAGCCAGACGCGCTGGTTAACACCAAATACAAAGAATATGTCGGGGAAGAGCGGCGATGACACTGTGGGGTGTCATCGCTTTTCCCGTTTTGGGGCTGTAATACACTCTACAATTCTGCGCGCAAACGGAATGTTGCAAAACTCGTAAAACCGCGCCATACACGCCGAAACTTGCCTTCTATATTTGGAGCCGAAATTGGATATTCATATTATTGCCATTGCGGGCGGGTCTTGTTCGGGGAAAACGCGGCTGGCTAAATATACTTGCGGTGCGCTCAACAAAGCGCGCGAGGCGGAAGTTTGTACCGTATTGCGCCAAGATAATTACTATCTGGATATGGGCGGGGTTGCGCCCGGCGAACCCCTACCCAATTTTGATCATCCTATGGCCTTTGATTGGGAGCTATTTCTGGCGCATTTACGTTTGCTGAAATCTGGGCAGGCGGTTGATATTCCGACCTATGATTTCACCACCCACCGCCGCACGGATATAATGGAGACCCTAGTCCCCAAACCTATTATTTTGGTAGAGGGCATATTGATTTTAAGCCAAGACCGCTTGCGGCCTGCATTTGATTATAGTTTCTTTGTTGCTTGTGACCACGATACCCGTATTGACCGCCGCATTCGCCGCGACGTGGAAGAACGCGGGCGCACTATTTCGTGCATCCAAGAACAATTCGCCCGCGATGTTGCCCCCATGCATGATAAATTTGTCGATCCGTCTAGGCACAATGCCGACATTATCATCACCCAAGATCAATGCGGGCTGGAAACCATTATGAGAGACGGGCCGCTGATTAGTCTGTGCAATAATTTGTTGGATAATAAGCCGCTGGCCAAAGACCTTTTAGGGCGCGATATATTGGGGCAGTAAATTTTGACCCATTGAAACCTATTTTCCTGCTCCTATATTCAAAACGAACGGAGTACAAAATGTCTAATTCAAATCAAATCGTATGCCCAAGCTGCTCAGCTATTAACCGGATACCTATATCCAAACCAGCAAACGCGGCCAAATGCGGAAAATGCAAAACCAAATTATTTACGGGCGCACCCATAGATTTAACCGATGCTAATTTTGCGAAATTCATCGCCAAGACCAGCATTCCCGTCGTCGTGGATTTCTGGGCGCCGTGGTGCGGGCCGTGTAAAATGATGGGGCCGGAATTTGCCAAGGCCGCCGCTGATATGGAACCGGGGGTGCGGTTCGTCAAGCTGAACACCCAAGACCACCAAATGACAGCCGCTAAATATAAAATCCAAGGTATACCCGCCATGATATTGTTTAAAAACGGTCAAGCAATTGACCATATAGCGGGCGTCAGACGGGCGGGCGAAATCAAGTCTTGGATTGCAGGCAATATATAGCTAAACCCTGTTTATGAGCGAAAACAAAGCATGTATAATTATCGGCGCTAGCCACGGGGGCGGACAAGCCGCCGTGAGCCTACGCCAGTCCGGCTGGAACGGCGATATTATTTTGGTCGGCGAAGAAAACTACGCCCCCTATCACCGCCCACCTTTATCGAAGGAGTTTTTGTCCGGCGGCAAAGACATAGACGATATTCTCATCCGCCCAGACGCGACCTACGAAACCGCCAATATTTTGTGCGTGCGCGGCAAGCGCGTCGATACCATTCACCCCAAAGACCGATTGGTGTTTTTAGACGGCGGCGACACTTTGCAATATGACAAATTGATATTAGCCACAGGCGCAAGGCCAAGAGAACTCCCCATACCAGGTGCAGATTTACCAAATGTGTTTTACCTGCGTAGTGCGGATGATATATTGAAAATAAAAGCCAAAATAGACGCAGGTAAAAAAGCCGTGATTATCGGCGGCGGCTATATTGGTTTGGAGACCGCAGCCTCGCTGCGCAAGCAAGGCATGGTCGTCACCGTTTTGGAAATGGAAGACCGGATTTTACAACGAGTGACCGCGCCCATCATGTCGGAATTTTATCAGCGCATCCACACCGAAGAGGGTGTAAAAATTATTCGAAATTGTGCCGCCACCGAAATTCAAGATGGATTAAAAATTATCACAACCAACGGTGATTTTAATGCGGACATGGTCATTGTCGGCATTGGTGTTATCCCCAATATTGAACTGGCACAAGACTGCGGACTTGTGGTTGGAAACGGCATTGTCGTTGACGAGCATTGCCGCACATCTGATCCGCATATCTATGCCATCGGCGATGTAACTTGGCACCATAACCCGATTTACGATACGCATCTAAGGCTCGAATCCGTGCCCAACGCTACCGACCAAGCCAAGACGGCGGCGCTGGCCATATGCGGCAAACCCAAACCTTATAATGCCCTGCCGTGGTTTTGGTCGGATCAATTTGATTTGAAATTACAAATCGCTGGCCTGTCGGCTGGCTATGACGATATTGTCCTGCGCGGCAATCCAGACATTGGTCGCAGTTTCGCCGCGTTTTATTTCAAAGGCGACAAACTACTCGCCGTAGACGCGGTCAATAGACCGGGGGAATACATGGTCGGCAAACGACTTATTCCGCAAACTATGGGCGCAGGAAAAATCATTGATAAAAAAGCATTGGCAGACGAGACCATTCCCCTTAAAACATTCTTGAAATAACAAAATGTTTGGAGAACACCGTGAAAAAAATATTAGCCGTACTAACAGGTTTTCTTCTTATCTCCTGCTCTCAAGCATCTACCCCCACAGGCGTATCGGCTAAATTCGAGAGTATCAAAGGCAATGACATTGCCCTGCGCGCATTCTTGCAAGACATGCCCAAAGGCGGCGATCTCCACAATCATTTATTCGGCGCGGTATATGCAGAAAGCTGGATAAAATGGGCCGAAGAAGACGGCTTATGTCTTGACAAAGCCGAGCTTGCCATACGGTTTCCGGGCAGCGGTGGCTGTGGCGATAACCCAACCATGAAAGACGCGCTGAACTTCAACCAAGACCTGCGCAATGAAGTGATTGAAAACTTCTCCTTGCGGGATTTTGTTCCCTATGCGGGCTGGTCTAGTCATGATCAGTTTTTCGCAACATTTATGGACATGGCCGCCCTGCCCTCGCGCTTTGGGGATATGGTCGCCGAAACCGCCAATCTGGCCGGAGAGCAAAATATTGCTTATCTGGAATTGATGCACACTATGGAATTGTTCGAGACAATCCTGCCCATGGTCGCCAGCGCCCCTATGACAGGCGATGCGGAGACGGATTATAAAACCCTAATGGCCGGAAAATTCGGCAGCGCCCTGCCCGATATTGTCGCCCGTGCCAGACGCGATATAGACACGGCCATGGCGCGCAAGGACGCGCTGCTTAAATGCGGTACAAAAGACGCTATGCCGGGCTGTAATGTAGAGGTTAGATTTTTGAACCAACCCGTTCGCACATTACCCTCGTCCGCCGTCTACGCCCATACCATATTTGGCTGGGAATTGATGAAGCAAGACGCGCGTTTCGTCGGCACCAATTTGGTTGCCCCCGAAGATGATTTTATCGCCCTGCGGGATTATGACGACCATATGGAACAAATCGGTTATCTGTACGAAACTCTTGGCGAGCGCAATGTTTCCCTACACGCTGGAGAGCTTTGGCTCGGGCTAGTTCACCCCGCCGAGCTACGTGACCATATTAGCCAAGCCGTCCACATTGCCCGCGCCAAACGCATTGGTCACGGCACCGATATTGTGTTTGAAACTGGTTATAAAGACTTGCTGAAATATATGGCCGATAACAAAATCATGGTGGAGATAAACTTAACCTCCTCTGACGCCTTGCTCGGCATTACAGGCGATGAACATCCGCTCCATGTTTACCGCGCGGCAGGCGTACCTATGGCGCTATCCACAGACGACGAAGGCGTAGCCCGCATCGACCTAACCCACGAATATGTGCGCGGTACAAAAGAATTCGACTTTAGCTATGCCGAGCTAAAAGACATGACCTATAATAGCCTCAGATACGCTTTCCTCAGCGACGAGAAAAAGGCCGAAATGATCAAAGCCCTAGACGAAAATTTCGCTGCATTTGAGAGCCAATTTTAATACTTCAATACTTTTCACTCAAAATATTACGTTCAATTTGCATATATACCGTCTCGCCCACGCCGTGAAAATCTGTGAGCTAACAACACCCAAGCCCATACCCCATCTTGCTTACTGGCTTGATCTGAGCCGCCCTGCCAATTTAATTGGTCAGATAAATTATCACCGAACGCGCCTTTGAATTTATTTTTTTCTTGGCCATAATTTACTTCGCTTTCAGCCCTTACCATAGCCGCCACCGGTCGGGGTTTCCACCATAAATATATCGCCGGATTCCACTTGAATATTATCGCAGCCCTTTAGGGTATGCGAAAATCCATCTGCGCGGATGACCGTATTGCGCCCCAAGCGGCCTGGCCCGCCGCCATTGGCACCAGCGCAGCGCACCTTGCGATTGCCGGACAAGATAGCGCATTCCATGGGCGCTAAAAATTCTATGGCGCGGCGCACCCCATCGCCTGAATGCCACTTTCCCTTACCGCCAGAACCGCGCATGATTTCGAACCTGTTGAGGCGCACGGGGTAACGGGTCTCTAAAACTTCCGGGTCGGTGAGATGTGAATTGGTCATATGGGTATGGATAGCACTCGCACCATTGAAACCATCCCCGGCTGGTGCGCCGGAACAAATGGTTTCGTAATATTGATATTCATCATTACCAAATGTGAGATTATTCATCGTCCCTTGGCTAGACCCCAGCACGCCGAGCGCGCCGAACAGAGCATTGGTCACGGCTTGTGAAAGCTCCACATTGCCCGCAACAATAGCCGCCGGATGGCTTGGTGATAATAAACAGCCCTTGGGAATGCGGATATTCAGTGGCCGCATGCAGCCTGCATTAAGGGGAATATCGGTGCCGACCAAACAGCGAAACACATATAGCACCGCCGCATGGGTAACGGCTTCGGGTGCGTTGAAATTATCGTCCCGTTGCGCATCCGTACCGGTGAAATCTATCAGGGCGGAGCCGTCTGCTTTGTCAATTTTGATATACACACATATTTTGCTACCCTGGTCAATTTCATAGGTAAATTGACCGCGAGAATGAGGCAAAGCTGCAATAGCGCGGCGCACACTGGCTTCGCCATTGTCTTGACAATATCCCATATAGGCCGCGACTGTGTCCTGCCCGTAATGATCACACAGCTTCATAAGCTCCAACCCGCCCTTGGTATTGGCGGCGATTTGGGCTCTTAAATCAGCGATATTTTGTTCGGGGTTTCGCGCCGGATATTTGCCGGATGTCAAGACGCGGCGAATATCCGCATCCTTAAATTCTCCATCCGACACCAAATACATGCAATCAATAATCACGCCCTCTTCATAGATATTCATCGCCAGCGGTGACATGGAGCCTGGCGCAATGCCGCCAATATCCGAATGATGCCCCCGCGACACAATATAGAAAGACGGTCTTGTTCCGGCTCCCACAAATATCGGGGTGATGACATTTATATCGGGCAAATGCGTGCCGCCGTCATAAGGGTTGTTGTGGACGAAACTATCGCTATCTTGCATGGGCAGGCCAGAATATATCAAAGCCCGCAAGCTAGCATCCATAGAGCCAATATGCACGGGCATGTGCGGTGCATTGGCGACAAGTCCGCCGTCCGCATCAAACACCGCACAGGAGAAATCCAGTCGCTCTTTGATGTTCACAGACCGCGCCGTATTTTGCAAAACCACCCCCATTTGTTCAGCAACTGCCATGAACAGATTGTTGAATATTTCTAAGCGGACGGGGTCATGTACTGTGCGTCCCCGCTCACATCCATGCCCCTCACCCGCTGTCGCGCGCCTCTCCCCATGGGAGAGGCTAAGTTTGCCCGCCGCTTCTGGTTCCACCTCTGCTATCGAAGCATCGTCTCCTCTCCCATGGGGAGAGGAACAAGGTGAGGGGGTAAGATGTTGAGGGGTCGCAAAACATAACACCAAATTCCCATCTTTCGTCACTTCTGCCACCCAGCCCGGCTCGACTATATTTGTACCTCCTGCGTCCAATATGACCGCCGGGCCTTTGATGGTTGTTCCTGTGGTCAAATTTGCGCGGTGGTAAACCGGAGCAGTGTGCCACGCACCTTTTGCGTAAAATTTTACCGGGTTTTCAGCGGGTGCAGCCACGCTCTCCAACGATAAATTTTCCGTACTTTCCCCACCGCCTGCACATTCCACACTGATGGATTCGACGATGATATTTGCCGTTTCATCAATAAAGCTAAAGCGCTCGCGGTGGGCTTGTTCAAAATCTTGTTTCAGGTTTTCCGTCAGCGGGATTTCCAACAAAGTGTCCGAACCATCATAGCGAATATGGGCGCGCCTGGTGTATTTTATGGTATGGGCGTCAACACCTTGCACCTTTAATTTTTCGCGACCCGTGCGAGCTATTTCATGGGCGTGTTTTGTTACCATTTTGATCTGGTCAATATCTAAATTAACCGTGACCTGTTCAAGCACGGAAATATCCGCCAGCCCCATGCCGTAAGCCGATAATACACCTGCTAGCGGGTGGATAAATACCCGCTCAATGCCCAGCTCTTCTGCGACCAAACATGCATGTTGACCGCCCGCCCCGCCGAAGCAGGTCAGCGTATACCCGTCTAGGTCATAACCACGCTCTACCGATATTTTCTTGATGGCGCGCGCCATATGCCCGACGGCAATTTGCAAGAAACCCTCGGCGGTTTCCTCAACAGATTTGCCCGCCTCGGCAGCTATGTCTTTGAACGGAATTTGGGGTGCATTGGTGTCGAGCCGCTCGTCTTGACCCGCGCCAAATATGGCCGGGAAAAACTGCGGCTTTAATTTGCCCAGCACTACATTTATATCTGTGACGGTAATCGGGCCGCTGCGCCTATAAGCGGCTGGCCCCGGATTGGCCCCTGCGGACTTTGGCCCGACCAAAAATCTTGCCCCGTCATAATCCAGCACCGAGCCACCGCCCGCCGCCACCGTGTGGATTTCCAACATGGGGGCGCGCATACGCACACCTGCGACTTCGGCTTCGGAGGCGCGTTCATAACTGCCCGCATAATGGCAAACATCCGTAGATGTGCCGCCCATGTCAAAACCGATAATTTTGTCAAACCCTGCCGCTTTCGCCGTGCGCACCGCGCCGACCACCCCGCCCGCAGGCCCGGACAGAACCGCATTACGACCATGAAAATGGGCCGCGTCCGCCAGCCCGCCGGACGATTGCATGAACAAAAGTTCGTTAGTACCCCCGAGTGCTTCTGCGATCCTGTCAATATAGCCCCGCAAAATTGGCGATAAATAAGCATCAACCACCGCCGTGCGCCCGCGCGAAATCATCTTTATCAGCGGGCTGGCTTCATGGCTGGTCGAGACTTGGGTAAAGCCAATTTCGCGCGCCAACTCCGCCACCATTTTTTCGTGGGCGGGATTGCGATAAGCATGTAAAAACACCACGGCCAAAGCGCGGTAGCCCTCATCATAAAAGGTTTGTAAATCATCTCGAACTTTCGCCCTATCCGGTGCCGTGAGAACGCCGCCATCCGCATCCAGCCGCTCGTTTATTTCCACCACGCCCTCATAGAGCGGGGCAGGCTTTATTACTTGCATGGCAAAAATATCAGATCTTGCCTGATAGCCTATCTCCAGCGCACCCGCTAGTCCCGCCGTAATCGCCAAAGCCGTGCGCGCGCCCTTACGCTCCAGCAGAGCATTGGTGGCTACGGTAGTGCCCATTTTGACGCTGGCTATTTTCTCGCTTGGTAAGGTCGCACCGGACGGGACGCCCAAAAACCGCCCTATGCCCTCAAGCGCCGCGTCGGCATAACTCTCCGGGTTTTCCGACAGTAATTTTTTTGTACGCAAAACCCCGTCCGGATCACAGGCAACAATATCGGTAAATGTACCACCCCGATCAATCCAAAATTTCCAGCCATTTTTTGCTTCGGTATTCATAAATATATCAATAGGCCTTTACGGGCTTTGTGAAAGCGGTAATTGGGCTTTATTCGAATTGACAAATTTTGGCTTTTTCAGCATTAGAACCAATGGCAGGCAACATTTGCTTTGGCGCATTTTCATTAAACCTTCTAGAATTATAATACTTGATCAACATAGTGTAGCCGCTGCTGGAAATTTTCTCGCCGTTATAGTTGGCGGGTGTAAATTTCATATACCGGATAAATTTAGTGGCCTCACCAACCAATTCAAAGTCAGAACAGGTCGCTATGTCTTCGTTAAAAACCAGACCCGTTTGCGAAACATCATACCGTATACAACAATAATTGGAAGTCGGGAGTTTGGCAATTCTCTGAACCTGTTTTGGTATTTTTGTGGCGAGTTTTGCTTTTTGGCCTTCGGGTAAAATATCGTTGATATTTTGGTCGACAGGCTTGGGTTCCTCAATCAAATCACCCGCCTCATCGCTGAGTTTAAATGTCACCTTGCTGGTTATGCCTTTGCGAATTACCGCCTCGCCGTTTTCCAGTTTCGGATCGTAAACCCACTCCCGTACAGAATCAGCAGCCGGATTGGCAAACATATCGTCCGAGCATTTATATGCGTCCACATTGAACGTCCGCCCGTGTGTATCCACGTCAAAGCGCATAAAACAATAGCCGCTTTGGATCGCAATTTCTGGCATAATTGGCGGGACGCGCTTTATCGGTCTTGCGTCGCGGTTTTCGCCTTCTTGCTTTTTGGCTTGTTTTTTATCATCCGCGCTTATCCTTCCAGTGGACACAGCTAGATCATCAGGGTTAATTGGTTTTTTAGCCCCTTCATCTGACACTGTTACTTTCTGCGCCTTAAGCTCGTCTATTTCGGTCATATACCGCGTCCCGTAGCGCCGTAATTTGGTCTGTACGGTGCCGTCTCGCCCCATCGTCACCACATATAATCTGTCATATTCCGACTTTTCGAATATAGGGGAGCCGCCGACACCACCCAGAGCATTGACGGTTTCCGGAATAGTGTTGGAATGACCAACGACCAGATAATGCCCTTTAGCCGCTTTAATAATCTCTGCCAGTTCTTGCAAATTTCTCGGGTCATAGATGTTTATTTTTACGCCCGTCATTTCTGCCGTTGGAGCCGCCGTGTCGCGGGTGCGGATAGTATCGCTGGAATAAATTTCAGTGATGTTGGCGTCCACGAGCAAACCCGCCAAAAGCTCTGCGCGAGCTGTCCCCGCTTCGGTCAATGCCGGGTCACGCTCTGCGGTCTCACCTGTTACTTTCTCGGCGTGGCGCACCAAATAAACAACCGTGTTTTTAGGTGACGCGTCCCCTTTTGGCAATTTGGTGAGCATGTATAGCCCTGCCGCCAAGACCGTAATGACGACCACATGGATAATAAACCACTTAATCATTGGGTTCTTTTTTGTATCACTCATCAATCTCTCCCAGCATAGTTATGGCCTTACCAAGTGTTTTGACCATTTGGCTTTCGTTGCTAATCCCCATTGTCAGCGCGATGAGCTTACCCTTTTGGGCGCGGGTCAGGTTTTGACCGTCGTAAAATTTTTCCTTAATCCGGTGATAGGCCGCAAGCTTGGCGCGGTGCTGGTCTAGGCGAATATCCAATTGTTCGTGCAGCACCGGAATATCGACATTATCCAGCGCGTATAATTTGACCAACAGCTCGTCCTTGACCGACGGCATACGGCACGGTTTCAGCGACCATAAGTGGACGATATCTTCGCCCGCACCCGTAATCGTATGGATGATACGGTTGGGGCGACCGCTTTGTTCAATCTCACGACTCTCGACCAGTCCTTTGTCGCGCAGACGGGCAAGCTCCCTATACACTTGCTGGTGGGACGCCCGCCAGAAAAACCCGATACTGGCATCAAAGGTCTTGGCCAAGTCGTAACCACTCATAGGGCGGTCGGTCAGGCAGACAAGTATCGCTTCAGCAAGAGCCATTATTTCCCCAAAAAATCTATATGCAATTATGTGCATAGTGGTTATAGTCTCACCATAAGCACAATAATAAGGATAGGCAAATGGCAGATATAAAAAATCTTAAAGGTAAAACTATATTCATGTCGGGCGGCTCGCGCGGTATTGGTTTAGCTATAGCGCTACGGGCAGCGCGTGACGGAGCTAATGTGGCGATTGCTGCTAAAACGGCAGAACCACACGCGAAATTACCGGGCACAATTTACACGGCGGCGGAGGAAATCGAAGCGGCGGGCGGCAAAGCCTTGCCCTTAATTTGTGATGTGCGCAGTGAAGACTTGGTGCAAGCGGCTATTGACAAAACCGTGGATACGTTCGGCGGCATAGATATTTGCGTCAATAATGCCAGCGCCATTTCCCTGACAGGAACCGAGGCCACCAGCATGAAGCGCTATGATTTAATGAACAGCGTCAATGCGCGCGGCACTTTCCTGATGTCCAAGCTCTGCCTTCCCTATTTGAAGATTTCCAAACATGCCCACATTATCAACTTATCTCCACCCTTGGATATGTCGGCAAAATGGTTCAAAAACCACACGGCTTACACCATGGCTAAATACGGTATGTCCATGTGTACGCTCGGCATGGCTGAAGAATTTAAGCCGCACAAAATCGGGGTCAATTCCCTGTGGCCGCTGACCGCTATTGATACAGCCGCAGTGCGTAATGTGCTCGGCGGCGACCAGATGGCACGGATGAGCCGCACACCTGATATTCTCTCGGATACCGCCCATATCATGATGTGCAAAGACCCGGCAGAATTTACCGGTAACTTTATCATCGACGAAGAATTACTGCGCGCGGAGGGCGTGACCGATTTCGCAAAATACGCCCCCGGTTATGACGGCCCGCTAGCGGGCGATTTCTTTGTCCCCGACGACGTGTTTGACCGCCTACCGACCAAAGTCATGAAAGGCTATTAGATATGAACCAGACACTCCTCGTAAGCCGCAAAAACTTTCGCGACACCAAAATGGTAGATGTGCCGAGCGCAGACCTTGCCGACAAACATATACGCGTCGACATAGGTTCGTTCGCCCTAACCGCCAACAATATCACCTATATGGTGACGGGTGATATGATTGGCTATTGGAAATTTTTTGACCCAGAAGCTTACGGTTTAGATGAGCCGGGTTTGGGGCGCATGCCGGTTTGGGGTTACGGGACTGTGACCGCAAGCAAGTGTACAGGCATAGACGTCGGCACAAAAATATACGGCTTCTTCCCCATCGCCAAAAGCATGGACATCAAGCCCGTCAAGCTTTCGCCGCTCGGTTTCCAAGATGGTGCAGACCACCGCGTGCCCTTGCATCCGATTTATAATAGCTATACTTTGACAGGGAACGACCCGTCTTTCGCACCTAAGCTTGATGACTTACAGCCAGTTTTACGCCCACTGTTCACCACTTCATTTTTAATTGATGATTTTTTCGAGGACGAAGGTTTTTTCGGCGCGGAACAAATTATCCTGCTAAGCGCATCATCAAAAACCGCGCTCGGGACGGCGTTTTGTCTTAAGAACAGAAATGTCATTAAAGTTATTGGCCTGACCTCTGGAGGCAATATGGAATTTACATCCAGCACCGGGTTTTACGACATCGTAGAGAACTACGACAATATCACCAAGCTAGACGCCAATAAGAAAACCGCAATCATCGACATGGCGGGTAACGGCGAAGTAAACGGCAAGCTCTATGACCATTTTGGTGATAATCTTGTCTATAATTGCATGGTCGGCAAGTCTCATTGGCAAGGCGCACCGCCGCCAAAAGCCAAAAAAGGTGCCCCGCCAATTATGTTTTTTGCACCCGACCAAGCCAAAAAGCGGGTTGAAGAATGGGGCGGGGCTGGCTTTGCCAAAAACCTGGCCGCAAGTTGGCTGCCATTTTGCGACAGCGCCCAAGGGTGGCTCACCATCTCCAAACAACAAGGCGACACGGCGCTGCTGAAATGCTATCATGATTTTCTGGACGGCAAAGCCGACCCATCCCAAGGCTGTCTATTTTCATTATAGAGGATATTATGAGTTACCAAAGTTTCGACCTCGCCATAGAAAACCAAATCGCCCATATCGTCCTGAACCGCCCGGACAAACGCAATGCTTTAGCGGCGGATTTCTGGGCGGAACTGCCAAAGGCCGTGGGCGACATTGACGCGAATGCCAAAGCCCGCGTCATTGTTATTTCCTCCACCGGGCCGATATTTTGCGCGGGCATAGATATTTCCATGCTGGCAGGCGGGGTGATTGACGGAAATGACAAAAACCATCCAACTTACGGCGCGGCATTTCTGTCCAAGGTCAAATATCTCCAAGACACATTCACCAGTTTTGAGCAGTGCCGCATCCCGGTTCTGGTCGCCGTGCAAGGCGGCTGTTACGGCGCAGGTGTTGATATGATCACGGCGGCGGATATGCGCTATTGCACACAGGATGCGTTTTTCACCATAACGGAAATCGACGTAGGCATGACGGCGGACGTTGGCACGTTCCCGCGCATCTTAAATCATTTGCCCGAAGGCATTGCACGAGAACTGGCCTATACCGGACGCAAAATGCACGCTGATGAGGCCAAATCCTACGGCTTGGTCAATGCCGTCTACAAAGACCAAGACGAAATGCTAACTGGCGTTATGGAAATAGCCGCAACAATCGCAGCCAAATCCCCCCTCGCCGTCATGGGCTGCAAGAAGACCATCACCTATGGCCGTGACCACAACACCAAAGACGCCCTAGAGCAAATCGCCACATGGAATGCCAGCTTCCTCAACCCCACAGAGATGATGGAAGCCATGCATGCCCGCGCTCAAAAAAGGCTAGGTAATTTTAAAGATTTGCCAAAAATGAAATGACAATTTCAAGGACAGTCTAAATTTAGCACTCATTAATCCGTAGACTAAACGGGATCAAATAAATTTGCCTATGGTTTTAAGTATTCGGGGCAGCGATCCAAATTTTGCTTATTATATCCATCAAAGCTGTTCCGTGCTGAACTGGCTGTAAAGAATGCCGCCAAATTTTGTTAAAACATTAAAACATCCTACTCCTCCAAGGCATTCTAAGTGGCGGCAAAGAGAGATAGCCATTCTATCAAGAAATAAAGCATCTTATTTTTGTTTAATTCCCCCAACCAACAACGCAGTTGCGTGTTGCTGTTAATTGCGCCATGTTAACCTCAAACCATTAACAGAGGGGATATGGTTGGGGAACTATCATTATAAAGCTTTCATTAGCTATAGCCACAAGGATCACCGCTGGGGGCGGTGGCTACACCGACGCCTGGAAAGCTACCGTATTCCGAAGCATTTGCTAGAAGCGAGCGGCGGATCTATCGGGGTTGTGGAGGTTGGCGGCGCGGCGGTGAGCGATTTTGGTCGGCTCAAGCCAATATTCAGAGACCGGGAAGAGTTGGGAGCCGCAGATAGCCTCGGAGAAAAGATTGAGCAGGCTTTACTGGCCTCTGAAAACCTTATTATCATCTGTTCCCCGCAGGCGGCCAAATCAAAATGGGTCAATCAGGAAATTTTAAGCTTTAAACGGCAAGGGCGCGGCGGTAATATTTTTTGTGTGATAGTTGAGGGCGAACCCTTTAGCGGCGGTGATAATGAATGCTTCCCGCCTGCCCTGCGCTATGAAATCGACCCAGAAGGAAAGCTAACAGACAGCCCCGCTGAACCATTGGCCTCCGACGTGCGTTCTAACGGCGACGGTAAACGCCTAGGCTTGCTTAAATTAATTGCAGGTATGCTGGATGTTAAGCTTGATGATTTAGTCCAGCGCGACATGCAAAGAAACCGCCAACGCGTGATGGCCATCACGCTTGGAGCAAGCTCGATCGTGTTAGCAATGACAACGCTTACTGGTTTTGCCGTCTCGGCGCGCAAAGAAGCCGATGCAAGGCGCAATGACGCTGAAGGATTAATAGAGTTCATGTTGACCGACCTTAAAGACAAACTCGAACCCGTAGGCCGATTGGACGCCTTGGACGGCGTGTCCAAAAAAGCCATAGATTACTACAATGGCTATCCGAAATCGGCGACACAATGCGACCCTGCCGGGCGCTTGGCTAGAGCTACGCAATTGGCCGCAAGTATCGCCCAGTCCAGTGGCGATATGATGGCACTGGAAAAATACGCCAGCGCAGCATTTGAAATAACAAAAACGAAAATCCTAAAATGCGGCACCCGCCCCGTCGACATCTACGATCACGCCCAATCCAGTTTCTGGAAAGGCTATGATGCGTATTTGCAGGGCAATACGGACATTGCAGAAACCTATTTTCTGGCATATCGCGATCTAGCCTTGGAACTCGTCCAAAAAGAACCAAATAACCCAGAGCACAAAATAGAACTGGCCTATGCGAACAGCAATCTGGGTAGCCTCCTTTATGGCACTGGGAAATATGAGGACGCGCTTAAAATTTTTGAACGTGAGATGGTAATCTACACCGAACTCATCAAGTCTGACTCTAATTTCAATGAGCTAATTGATGAATACGCCGATACATTTGGCTGGATTGGCCTAAGCCATTCAAGACTTGGCAACAGTGATCTGGCTAAGAATAGTCATAAAAAAGCAATTTCCGTTGCAAAGGACGGTTTGAAACAGACCGATGTAAACACATGGGAGTTGCTTTTTGTCCAAGCCACCTCAATGCGGAATTTATCTAGCCTACATTTTCAGGATGGGGAGTATATTCAATCACTAAAAGTTGGACAACAATCTCAAGAATTGCTATTAAGACTCGTAAATCACGACCCAAATAATCAAAGTTGGATTATCGGTTTAGCCTATGCACAAGGGGTCTTGTTGAAAACGTATAGGGGAATGGAAAACCGCATGGCTTTTGACATTTTGCATTTAGAATTGCAGACGACCCTTGCAAAATTTCCGGATGACTCGGATATTCCAAACCAAAAATTTTTCCAAAACCTGTCATTTGAAAAAGGAGAATAACAATGGCTGCAAAATGTTTTAAATATAGCATTAAAATAACCGACCCCAAAAAAGCCGCGCGCAATAGAAAGGGCGGGGATGTCCAAGTTAAACCAAGATTTGTAAATAACAAAGGCAAGGAGAGAGCGCTCACTGCCAATGAGAAAAGGCATTACAAAAATGATCGGGCTGGCTTTGAAGACCTAGATTTCAATGCTCCTTTCGACCGTAAAACCAAATTTATTTTTAATATCGATAAAAAATCTAAATGGGAATTTCAGGACCCGCCTCTGGTCATCGACGGCGGTAAGGTGGAGATAAAAAGACTGAGCAAAAAACGCGCCCGACTGATCATAAATGGCCATGGTTCAGTAGATAGCAAGATTAAGCATTATTACAAACTCATGTACCAAGATAACAAAGGTAACAATAAGTGGGAACATGACCCTGTCATTGGAACAGGAACCATTCCACCACCTGACCCGTAATCGGTCTGTTGCAAGCCAAGCAAGCTCTATACTTTCGCCAATATTTTAAAGATTGTTTTTCGTAATTTTCTACTATAGAGTTATTTAAAGATTATTTACCGGGGCGGTATAATATCCAAAAGGATAATAATGGTATACTTTATGAAAATCGAGTTGCTCTAACCGGAAAGATATAGAATATGGGCGAGCGAATAGTTGATGTTTAAAAATCACAATTATCTAAGCGCTTATGACAATGCCGTCATTGCGCTTAAATCTTCTGCGGATAATCCAGAACTCCAACATCAGGCCGTTCTTGCACTGGCGCGGGCGGGCGCTCTGGATTTTGCGTGGGCGGAATATGAACGTTACGGTCTTGGCCGTATTACGGAATACGGCGACAAAACAATCCTCGAAGACATTATGTCCCTTAAGGGGCGGCTTTTGAAAGATATGGCACTGCGCGCCAAGAGCCAAAATTGCGGGGATATATGTGCCGACTTTTCCCGGCGTAGCGCAACCGCCTATGAAAGAGCTTTTGTCGCTACTCAAGGGTACTATTCTGGCATTAATGTAGCCACCATGTCGCTACTCGGTGGCCGCAAGGAACGTACTATACGGGCAAAGACCGAAGCCGTTTTAGACATTTTGCCCAATACCAAAGCCATGACGCAAGAAGAAACCTATTACATAGAGGCGACCCGCGCCGAAGCACTCTTGCTCATGGGGCATAAAAACCAGGCGGGTGATCATTTCCAGAACACTGTGATGCACGATCCGCTCAATTACACAGCCCACGCCACCACCCTTAAGCAATTTCGCAACATTCTCGATGTACGCGGCGAGGACGCGGCCTGGTTGGAACCATTTTCTCCGCCTACCGCCGTATATTTTGCCGGCCACATATTCACCAATGATAACAAGGGCAAAGCCTATCTGGCTGAACAAGTGCAAGCGGGTTTGCGGGCAGAGATTTGCGATCAAATTCAACGTCATGACATCGGCTTTGGTTACGGCGCATTGGCGGCTGGCTCTGATATTCTTATCGCCGAGACCTTGCTTGAACAAGGTGCAGAGCTACATGTGATACTGCCTGCGCCAGTTGACCAATTTATTGAAACATCAGTAACGCCGTTTGGGACAGATTGGGATGCCCGGTTTGATGCCTGCCTCATGCGAGCAAATTCAGTGACCATTTGCAAGAATACCGGAAGCCAATGGCCAGATAAAACCAGCACCACCTATGCCAGCCAAACCGCTATGGGCAAGACGGTGATGCGTGCAAATACGCTGTATAGCCGCGCGGCGCAGTTGCTGGTTTGGGACGAAAACACGGCAAATTCCGCAACGGCGACAGATGCTCTTTGCTGGCGCGAATCCGGCCATAAGCAAATCATCATACCCTATCCCGCGCCGCGCACATCTATATCAAACCTGCCGGAAAGAGACCCGCAGGCATTAATTGCAATGATTTATATCGACATGCAATCCCTCACTGAAAACGACTTTGAGAAGGCGGTAAAAATGGCTAAGAACTGCGCGCACTCACCGACACCCACGACATTCACCAAGACAGACACAGGAATTTTGGTCGGCTATGAAAGAGCTGGAAATGCCGCACAGTGCGCGCAAAACATTCTCGCTAAACTTTCTGAACAATTCCCTGATAAAGATTTTCATATTTCTGGCCATTACGGCCCCATTTATGACCCTGAAGACCAGAGCGAAGACTTGATACAAACGGCGCAAAATATTGGGAAAACTATATTACCAAACGAGATATATGTAAGTGAGCCATTCGCAGCAGCGCTCGCCGTCTTTAATGGCACCAATTATGTAGCCGAGTATGTTGGCACGCGTAGTTTGAAACCTACTTCAACAGAAATCCGCTTGTTTCACCTAGAAAAAAAGTCACTTCAATAAACGGCGCAAACTCTTTGGCTTTAAGATCACAAGGGCGCCCGTTTCACGAGCCACTATCCCCTTTTTTTGCAAATCACTGACGGTGCGCGATACTGTTTCGCGCGTGGAATGCACCCGCAAGGCAAAATTACTATAGACCGGATGCGGCCTGATGATCAAAGTGCCGGGCGTCTTGCCGATCGGCTTTGCCATCCGCAAGAGTTCCGCGCAAACGCGCCCCGCTGTCGGTAAAGTGGCCAACTCAACCAACCGTGTGTGTGCAAGCCCCATATCTACAGCCAAATATCTGGATAGGGCATAGCCCAATTTTGGTTTTTCTTGCATGAGTTCTGCGAAAGTTTTAGCGGGTAGTAAAGCCAACTGCATACCGTTTTCTGCACGTACTTCAAATTCAATTTCTGCGCCAGATAATATTTCCGTGTGACCAAACAAATCACCAGGTTTGAAATCAGCGACCCAACACTTTTGACCGTCTTTGGTATAGATAAAGGCCTGTGCCATGCCCTTTAAGACAAAATATATGTAAGTTACAGGCTGGCCCTGAGCAATTAAGACTGTCCGCGCCCGCACAACTTTACGGCTTGCTTCCGTTTTGATCAGATCGTAAATATCAGACCCGCGAGCCAACCAGATCGGCGCATTATCTGCATTCTTGTCATCGCCGTCCATATTTATCCCCGTATGTGGTCGTTACCACTCGGCTAAATATAGCGTAGAAAATATCGAAAGAATAGGTTTTTCCTAAAACTATTGCCCTTGGTAACTTACCGGAACCATTTCACCTGTTAGTGGATCAATGTTATAAGCTCCATCGCCAATAGCAGTGCCGGGAGGTAAGGGCGCACCACCAGCACCGAGCGAACCCGGCCCCGCGTCCGGCACATAAGGAATTGGCTTTACACCTTCAGGCAATGTTATGCGCTCCCCTGTCACCAAATCGCGGTAATATGGTTCGCCGCTTTCAATTGCATCATCATCCAATATGGTGGCGCGCGGCGTTGGCAGGCTTGGCAATTCCGCCGATTGCGGGAGAGGTGCAGATTGAAGTGGTATCTGGCTAAGCGGTTGGTAATTGGGTATACTTGCCACCGTGCTCGGCTCTCCGTTAAACCCTGGTCCGACGGCGGTCATGCGCGAATTATCAGCAGCGACCTTTACATAGGAAATGACTTCGACCGTGCCTTTGGTTGTGCTAGCGATTTGCGTTGCCATGGCCAGCTCTTGTGGCGTCCGGGCGACCCCGAGCAAATAAACAACCCCGTCATTGACTTCAATACTGTAATTTCGGGCTTTCACAGCCTTGGTTGCAATCAGACGGGCGCGCACAGAGTTGTTCAAAACGCCGTCTTTAGTATTGCGCACCAAACCTTGTCTTTCCTTGATCAAAATCTCATTGCCAACCTGCAAAATAGCTGGACCTGACCAGGCGATCCGCTCCGCTTCGATACGGTCTTCTTCACGTGGTACGTTACCGGAAAGCACAACAATGCCTTCGGCAACCTCGACATCGACACCAGAAAGTTTAAAGCCTTCAACGCGGCCCATGCGGGCTTTGATGGCACGCGAGGCATTTACATCATTGAGAGAACGGGCGAAATTGCGCTCATCACCCTTTTTGACACCAGCGGTCATAACCGTGGTGCAGCCAGTTGTCAGGAGCGCGAATACGCTAGCGGAAATCAGTATGGTTAATTTTTTCATAAAGCTAAAATAGGCGCATTCAGTTACTCAATAGTTACCAAAACTGCGTCTTTACATTAAAATAGAGTTAGCTATTCTACACTTATGAGTGCTAAAATAATCCCCATTAACCGCCGATTTTCCAATTCCTCCCCCACAAACCTTGAACCTGTAGCCTTTGACCGCAAAGAACTTGGCACTATCCTCAACATATATGGCCAGATGGTGACACAGGGTCAGTGGAAAGATTATGCCATAGATATGCTACCGGAGCGCGCCGTATTCTCCGTCTATAGGCAAGCCACAGAAACCCCGCTCTACCAGATCAATAAACGCCCGGCTTTGCGCGGCAAACAAGGGCAGTTTAGCGTCGTTGCACCGGGTGGGCTTATATTGAAACGCGGGCATAACCTGAAAAATGTCCTGCGCATCTTTGATAAAGCACGGTTTCAGAACCTATAATCTCCAAATTATTTCACCCAATAAAAAACCCCACCGACCGAAAGGTTGGCGGGGTTTAAAAGTTTGGCATTTACTTTTTAGTTGGTTTTAGCTTTCCGTGCCTTTACCAAGTAGAATACGTTCTACGAGGCGGCGCAGTACGGCTGTTACACCTGCTGCGGCAAGAACCATTTTAATGCTGCCAAGAATATCTGTAAGATACCCTCCGACTTCCGGGATTCCGCCCCAAGCCTTGTAACCACCAGACATTAAAAATATGGCGGCAACCAACAAACCAAGTCTGTGTTCCTTGTCAACAAACCAACCAGATGCAATCCCGAGTACAGTTAAGATTAAAGCACCTGTGCTTCCATCTTTACCTAATGTAACAAAGGCTAATACAACAGCCGCCAATAGACTGACAATCCAAATAATACGTGCGATAGACATAAGTTTCTCCCCTTAAGAGTTTTTGTTATATGGGCGTTTTGCCCTTTTTATAAGCTGCACTAAGCTCTACGGCTCTTTCGCAACGCCCGATTTCTAACACTTTTTTAATGTCTTGGCAAAGAAAAAAGCCCCGCCGTGAAGCGAGGCTTTCTACATCTTTAAAATGCGGTAAATTAATCGCCACCAAACATACTCATTAGGATCGAGAAGATGTTGATGAAAGCCAGTAATAAAGACGCCGCGCCGTACACGGCCATTTTCTCTGCCATCTCTGGGTTACCAGCCGTATTGTAATATATACGCTTCAACGATTGCGTTTCCCATGCGGTAATCCCGCAAATGGCGACAAGGCCAACTAGGTTAAAAATGAAACCAGCTGTACCTGACATTGCCAATGCCGGGATAAACATACCGAGTATGTTGATAGCAACAAAGCCAACAAAGACCATAATGAAGAACTTGGCTATACCGCCTAGGTCTTTCTTGATGGTGTAACCCACCAGACTAACGCCCAGAAAAGCCACGGTCGCCATAAAGAATATGCGCACGGAAATCATCGGGTCTACCATCACAGCGATAGAGGACAACCAAACGCCCATAACCCCAGCAAAGCCAAACAAGAACATTTTAACCGCGCCAACACTCATGGAATACATTTTGCGACCAACTGCGCCGAACATCACCATAATACCGATAACCAGACCAATCGCCGCAGCGGGACTGTTGAGCATATGCCCGATACTTGACAGATTGCCACTTGGGGTGAGCAATACATATGTGCCAAACAAATAGGCCGTCAGTGCTGAAACCGCCATAGCGGCGACCATATATTTATAGGTGCCCAGCATAAAGCTACGCAGACCTAGATCCATTTCACCGCCTTGTGCGACGGAATTATTTGAAAATTGATTCATTTTTCTCTCCTTAAGAAAAAGGCTTTTGCCAAAAAGAATTGTACACAAAAGAACTTGCACAAATGTGTGCGAAGTCCATATCCTACCATATATAGGGAGTTTTACCCAATATCCAAGCATAATCGGCATATACCGTGAAGGAAAAGCAAATATGGAATATACAAATCTTGGTGGCACAGACACCAAAGTCTCCCGCGTCTGTCTCGGCACTATGACATATGGCCAGCAAAACACCGAAGCGGAAGGTCATGCCCAGCTTAACTACGCGCTCGAACGGGGCGTTAATTTCATAGATACGGCGGAATTATACCCGATACCGCCCAAGCCGGATACACGCGGATTGACCGAGAAATATATCGGCACTTGGCTCCAAAACCGTAGCGACCGTGATAAGCTGGTCATAGCCACCAAGATCGTAGGCCGCATGGACGGCGCAGACTGGTTCCGCCCCGAAGGCGCACCGCCGCGCCACACCAAAGCCGATATTAATTTCGCAGTTGAGCGCTCTTTGAAAACTCTCCAGACGGACTATATAGATTTATATCAACTCCATTGGCCGGACCGTCCGCGCGAAGTGTTTGGATTTCACTCATTTCGGGATTTCGGCATTGACGAGATGATCCCGTTTGAAGACACGCTAGAAGCTCTCGCCCGCCATGTTGAGAAAGGCAATATCCGGCATCTCGGCTTGTCCAATGAAAGTGCGTGGGGGACAATGCGCTATCTCGCCTTAGCCGAGAAAAACGGCTGGCCGCGCATGGCGTCCATCCAAAATGTATATTCCATGGTCAGCCGCCGCTTTGATTACGACCTCGCGGAAATAGCCATGCGCGAAGACATAGGCTTGTTGGCTTATTCACCCCTCGCCCAAGGCTTCCTCACCGGGAAGTACAGAAATGGTGCCAAACCTGCGGGCGCTCGCAATACATTATTCGGGCGTATGGAGCGCTATGAAGGCGGCGACGCGGAAGACGCTATTAATGCCAGCGAAGACCTCGCAAAGGAACTGGGCATAACGCCCGTGCAGCTCGCTCTGAAATTTACCGACAGCCGTGTTTTCACCACCGCAACCATTATTGGTGCCACTAGCCTGGCACAGCTTAAGGAAAACATCGACGCCTTTGATATTGACTGGACGGCGGAAATGGATAAAGCCGTACACAAATTCCACGTAAACTACAGATCGCCCTGCCCGTAAGCGCACGAGGCTAATAATGCTATGCCCACATATTTCGCCGCCATAACACCTCCCGAAGACATCATTGATGCCGTAGAGCCTTTGCAAAAAGGTATAGAGGGCGTCAATTGGGCGCCGCTGGATAATTTACACATTACCGTTGGTTATTTCGGCGAATTGAACGACGAATACGCAGAAATCCTGGATCGGGAATTGGCACGCGCCCCCGGCTACGGATTTGACATGAGCCTAATGGGCGTGGATTTTTTCGGCTTGAACCGCCCGCACACACTCTGGCTCGGTGTCAAAGATAACCCTGCCCTGAACCGATTGCATAAACATGTGCGCAGTGCCGCTAGGCGCAGCACTATAGAAATGGAAGCCCGCAATTTCAGACCGCACCTTAGTTTGGCCTATTTACGGCGCGGCGGCTATGCCAAAGACGATTTCGAGCGCTATATCCGCCGCCATGTCCGCTTCACCTCCAAAGCATTTCTGGTCGATGAATTTGCACTGTACTCAGTAGAGCGCCACAAACACGGCTCCAACACCTATGTCAAAGAAGCCAATTATCCGTTGGTTGGGTGAGGGCTATTAGGATTAGAGATAGGGGTTTGAGGTGAACCATATCCGCCCACCGGGCGCGCCAGCACCTTTATAGTTTTGCCGCCGAGTTAATCTGGACAAAGCCTGCCCCTGCGCTATGGTGTGCAAAACACCAAGGGGATAATCATGACAAAACCAGGTTTAGGCGCGCGGCTCACTGCTAAATTGATGAACTTTGAGCGCAAGGCGGCGGGGTTGGAGCGCAAGGTCGCTAAGCTTGATGGCCTCAATATGGTGTATTATGATAATGAAAATGTCAGCAAACCTGTTATGGTATTTATACACGGCTATACGGCGGATAAAACATTGTGGCACCGTCCGGCGAAAATGTTGGCCAAGGATTACCATATCATCGCGCCAGACATGGCCGGACACGGCGAGACGCCCTATAGTCCGGACGCCAATTATAGTATTGCCACACAGGTTGAATGGCTGGCCAAACTGTTGGGGCATTTGAAGATAGACCAAGCCCACTTGGTCGGCTCTTCCATGGGCGGGTTTATCGCCGCCGCCTTTGCCGTCGCCCACCCTGATATGACAAAAAGCATTATCCTGCTCGACCCGGCGGGCATAACCTCACCCGAACCGAGCGATATTGGCCGCGTTTTCGAGGAAGAAGGCCGTAATATGTTCTTGCCGAAAACCCGCGCCGAGTTTTTCGCATTTTTTGATCTGGTCATGGCCAAGCCGCCTTATATGCCGAAATTCATCAAAAACACTATGGCCGATGTCCATGTCAGCCGCCGGGATGCTTACGAGCATATTTTCAACGATTTCTTTGATACGGGATTGTTAGAAGACAAGTTGCAAAACATCAAAGCCCCCACACTCTTAGTCTGGGGCAAAAAAGACCAAATCCTCCACGTAAGCGCCGCCCCAATCTGGCAAGCCGGCATAGAAAACTGCCAAACAATAATCTACGAAGACCTAGGCCATGTGCCATGCTTAGAAGATATGAAGCGGACAATGGGTGCGGTGGTTGAGTTTGTTGAGGGGGTTGGGTAATTCTCCTCAACCGCTATACCGACGAAGGTCGGTATCCATTATGCCGCTTACAAGAAAAACGATTTGCGCCTTATGCTTGCAATCCAGATAGAAAAGCCGGAGTTAATTTGCCGCAAATAAAATAATGATTACGGCTTTTTATTTATGGTTCTGTAGCAAATGAACCAAATCATGGTGGATATGCATACACCTATAACTGCATAATAAATTGCAGAGCGAAAAGCAATTTCCCATCCGAAAGGAGTTATACTCCCGTCAAGCCACTGCTGCCCACCATTCCCGTAATAGGATAAATTACCACTACTTTTTCCCGTAAAAAAACCAGTTCCCATGGCCAATATTATTGTGAACGGGATTAAAAACCCAGATGCAACCGCATAAACCCAATGAGTTTTCTCTGCCCAATGAAGGAACAACCAGACAGGGACACCAAAAACCAACAAAGCAATCAACCAAATAATATATGATGGAATAAATACTCGTAACCCTTTAGACAAAGCCCATTCATTGAAATGTTCGCTGCCATTCACCTGGTACAGATTGATTAAATACTCCACGGTCGTAACTGAACTACCCAGTAACGCTCCTAATGCAAGCGCGAAAACTAACCTGCCTAATGTGAGTCTAATTTTTTTGTTCATTGTGACAGACTACACAAAATTGACGTACAGACAAGGATTATGGATTTTCTCCAACGTACGCTTTTTCCTGTGGGATGAAATTCAAAACTGAAAATACGGCCTTGACATTAAATCACCATCCCTTACCTTTAAGTAAGGATTTTAAATAAAGTAAGGATATTGTTATGGAGTCGACTCTAACTACCAAAGGACAAATTACACTGCCTAAGGCCTTGCGAGACGCTTTGCACTTAAAAACTGGGGATAAAGTTATTTTCGAACCTTTGGAGAATGGTGGCTATGTATTAAAGTCCCGAACAATGGATGTGCGCGCCCTAAAAGGGTTTGGGTCTTATAAGGGCGCCAAGAAAAGCATTGCAGATATGCAAGACGCCATCACCCAAAACGCGGCCAAATAATGCCTGCCCAAAAACCATTTGCACTCGATACAAATATCCTCGTGCGCTATATAGTCCAAGACGATAAACGCCAAAGCCCAAAAGCTACGTCAATTGTTGAAAATTTGACGGCCAAAGCACCAGCATTTATCTCTTGCATTGTTTTATGTGAAGTCAATTGGGTTTTAAAAACCGCTTACAAATTCTCAAAAGCGGATTGCGGCGAAGTCTTAAACCGTATCATGTCTGTAGCGGTTTTTGATATTGAAAACCTCGAAGCTTGCCTAGTCGCCCTGCAACGATTTCGGAGCGGGCAAGCGGATTTTTCTGACTATCTCATTCGGCAAATAGCGAAAGAAAAAGGTTATGACACGCTTCTTACCTTTGATAAAAAAGCCTTGAAAAGCACTGGTTTCGTCAGTCCGTAATCTACCCCCCAGCCTTCTCAACCATCAAATAATAAACCTGTACCGCTTTCGCGAACGCTTCAACATTCATACGCTCGTTCAGGCCGTGTATTCTTGCTATGTCGCTTGCGTCGAACACATAGGGGGCGAAGCGGTATATGTCGTCTGTGTTGCGGGCGAAAAAGCGGGAATCTGTGCCGCCGACTACGGTGTTGGGGGCGACTAGGGCTTCGGGGAATGTGGCGTTGACCACTTCTTCTAGCCACAGATATGGGCCGGTGCCGATTTGCGATACGGGGGACGGTTCGGCGCCTATATTATCGTTCATGCTGATGTCTATGTTTTCGTCATCTATCACTTTGCGCACATGCTCGGTGACGCTTTTGATGCTGTCGCGGCTATGGAGGCGAAAATTTATATAGGCCGTCGCCTCGCGCGGCAGGGCGTTTTCTTTAAAGCCCGCATCGATAATGGTGGGCGCAATCGTGGTGCCCATCATGGCATGGGTGAGTTCGTTTTCGCGTAAATTTTTCTCAACCATAGGACCAAATAGCCACAGATTGGCAATGGCCATACGCTGTTTGAACGGCATTCTGGGCGCGGTGGCTTTCAGCATTTTATTCATAACAACATCGCGGCCATTCTCGAAAGGACTAGCTTCCAGCTTGGTGATGGCTTTGGCGAGGGCGCCAATGGCGGTGTATTCCGGCGGGGTCGAGGAATGACCGCCCCGCGCTTTGGCGGTAAGCTTGAGGGTGAGATAGCCCTTCTCCGCCACGCCGATAGACGCAAGCTGCCCCGGAATACCGCTCATGCCGGTGAGGATAGCCCCGCCCTCATCAATCACCGCATAGGGTTTAATGCCGCGTGTCTCCAGCAATTTTGAAATAGCATCCGCGCCGCGCCCGGCCACTTCTTCGTCGTGCCCAAAAGCGAATATCAGCGTGCGCTTGGGCTTGTACCCGCTGGCTGCCAAACGGTCTGCGCCTTCCAGCAAAGCTATCAGCGAGCCTTTATCATCAATCGCACCGCGCCCATAAACAAACCCGTCCGCTATGGTGCCATCGAACGGTGGATAGTCCCATCCCGCGTCCGATGCCTTGGCCGGGACAACATCTTGGTGGGCGAGAAATACGATAGGCGCGAGCGATGCATCACTGCCTTGCCAGACATTCATCTGCGCGTATTCCACCACTTGTTCGGATTTCACCGCGCCGTAGAAATTTGGATATGTGGTTTTGAGCCAGGCTTGGAACTCAAGAAACAAAGGCCAGTCCGTATCTTCTCGGTTCTGCATGGTGACGGTTTTGAACCGAATAGCGGTCGAGAGATTTGCTGCCGCTTGCCCGGCATCAACTTCGATTAGGTCGGCTAGCGGCACATCGTTCTGCACTTGTTTCCCAAGCGACAATGTGCGCATCAAAACAGTGCCAACCACCAAAACCAACAACCCCAAAACACCTAACAATATTTTCTTCATAATCCGACTCTCATTTGCTCACATATATACTCCATACCACATATTTTATCTTTGTCATCCTGGGCTTACCCCATGACCTCATACTTTGCGCTAAACATTGAGGTTCCGGCTCTGCACCGCTAAAGCGGCTAGTTCTTGATAACAAAAAGTGAGGATATTGTTGTGTGAATAAGAAAAACCCATACACAAGCCACTTTACATTTATAGGCATATTCCTTAAAACCGCGAAAATCGACAAGGATGTTATGTCAAACACGCATATATCACCCAGTGAAGGATCAAGGCTCAATACCCGCCATCTCCTCTCTATAGCGGATTTGCACCGCCCCGATATTGATTCCCTGCTCGACCTCGCCGAGACTTATCTGGATTTATCGGTGCAAAAAGACGCCCGCAATAATGTGTTGGCGGGCAAAACTCTGATCAATTTGTTTTTCGAAAATTCGACCCGAACGGAAAAATCATTCGAGCTAGCCGGACGCAGGCTCGGCGCGGACGTCATCAATATGTCCATGGCGACCTCAAGCGCCTCCAAGGGCGAGACTTTGCTCGACACCGCCACCACCCTTAATGCCATGAACCCGGATTTATTGGTCATTCGCCATAGCGCATCTGGTGCGCCTGCGCTGCTTTCGCAAAAAGTCTCTTGCGCAGTTATCAATGCAGGCGACGGAACCCATGAACATCCAACCCAAGCTCTCCTAGATGCCCTGACTTTGCGCACACGTCTCGGGGCAATCGACGGGCTGCGTATTGCCATTTGTGGTGATATTTTGCACTCACGGGTCGCCCGCTCTAATGTGCAACTCTTGAACATATTAGGGGCAGAGATACGCCTTATAGGGCCGCCGACCTTAATACCACTGGATGCGGATCAATGGGGTGTGGAAGTTTACCACGACATGAAGGGCGGTCTAAAAGGCTGTGATGTCGTCATGATGCTGCGCCTACAACTCGAGCGCATGAGCGGAAGTTTTGTCCCGTCCAAACGTGAATATTTTCATTTTTACGGCCTTGACCGAAGTAAGCTGGAATATGCCGCACCAGGTGCCTTGGTCATGCATCCAGGCCCCATGAATAGGGGCGTGGAAATCAGCTCCGACATAGCCGATGACCCAAACATCAGCCTTATCACCAGACAAGTAGAAACCGGCGTCGCCATGCGCATGGCCATCTTGCATTTATTATCGCAAGGCGGAGATACAGAGGTATGAGTTTAACTTTCTACATCCCATTCCCTCACCACGCTGCCGCGCACAGGAGGAGGTCGTAATGCCTAAATTAGCCATTAGCAATGCGCGTCTTATCGACCCAAAGAGTGGCTATGATAAGCGCGGTGACCTGCTGGTCGAGGATGGTGTGATTGTGGCGTTCGGCACGGATTTATTCGCCGAAGGTCTTAGCCCTGATATTGAAAACATAGATGCAGACGGCCTTATCCTCTGCCCTGGCTTAATTGATATGCGCGTGGTCACAGGCGAACCGGGCGCGGAACACAAAGAAACCCTGGCCAGCGCCGGACGGGCGGCGGCGGCAGGTGGTGTCACGTCCATGGTGGTCATGCCGCAAACCAATCCGGTGATAGACGATATTTCATTAGTGGATTTCATTGGTCGAAGAGCGCGCGAGACCTCTCCGGTCAATGTTTATGCGGCTGGGGCACTCACTAAAAATCTGGACTGTACCGACATGACAGAGCTGGGCCTGATGAGCGAAGCGGGTGCGGTAATGTTTTCTAACGGTGACGCACCCATTAGTAATGCCGGATTGATGCGCCGTCTCATGGCCTATTCATCGGCCTTTAATGCCCTGATTGCCCACCGCCCCGTTGACCCTGATCTCTCTAGGAATGCTGTCGCCCATGAAAGTGACTTCTCTGCTCGCCTCGGCCTAACCGCCGCGCCCGCCGCAGCCGAACGTATTATGGCCGAGCGCGATATTGCTTTGGTTGAGCTTACGGGGGCGCGCTATTTGCTCGACTTGATATCAAGCACAGAAACCTTACCCGCCTTACGCCGCGCTAAATCTCGCGGCTTAGACGTATCCGCATCCGTCAGTATCAATCATCTGGCGCTGAACGAATTGGACATTGGTGATTACCGCACCTTTGCCAAATTAGACCCTCCCTTGCGCGGCGAAGACGATCGCCAAGCCTTATTGAAAGCCGTAAACGACGGCAGTATCGACATCATAGTCTCCGCCCACGACCCGCGTCCGTCCGGTGATAAACGCAGACCATTTGCCGAGGCAGGGTTCGGCGCGGCCTCACTGGAAATGCTCTTGCCCGCCGGATTAACATTGGTGGCAGACGGACAGCTAGACCTAATAGCTTTCCTGCGTGCCGTCACCTCCACCCCCGCCGATATGCTCGGCCTGCCACAAGGCGTATTAGAGATTGGCGCCCCCGCAGACCTCGTCCTGATTGACCCTGGAAAACCATGGATGTGTAATGTGGACAATTTGCGTTCACACTCCCGCAATACCCCGTTCGATGGTCGCCTGATGCAAGGCGCGGCGGTCGTGACAATTTGCAACGGAAAAATCGTTTTTGACAATCACCGCGTATAAAGGCATGGTGCAAACATGATGGGGAATGAAAACATTTTAGCGCTGGTTCTGGGTTATATACTCGGATCAATACCCTTTGGCCTATTGATAGCCCGCTTTGCGGGGCATGGGGATATTCGCAATATTGGATCGGGAAATATTGGTGCCACCAATGTTTTGCGCACGGGCAGTAAAAAACTCGCTATATTTACGCTAGTGTTGGATATGGGCAAGGCCGCCATCGCCGCCCTGCTCGCCGCACATTTTTTCGGCTTCGTCCCGTCGCTTATTGCGGGCGGTGCTGCTCTGTTTGGCCACTGTTATCCGGTCTGGCTTAAATTTAAAGGCGGCAAAGGTGTAGCCACATATTTCGGGGTCTTGTTTGCCGTGTTTTGGCAAATTGGCTTGGTTGCTGCCGCCATCTGGATAGTGTCCGCCCTCCTAACCCGTATTGTTTCCTTGTCCGGTATTATCACATCAATAGCCTTGCCAATCGCCGCATATTTCATGGGCTACCCCAAGATTGCAGGTCTGTGCGTGGTGCTTGGTGCTATCATCATACTGCGCCACCGCGAAAACATTGGGCGGATATTAGCGGGAACCGAACCTAAAATAGGCGCGAAAAGAAAGAGGAAAAATAAGGAATGAGCGGCCAAAACAATGAAACGGAATTGTCATTTTCCGAACGTCGCGATTGGCTCCGCCTCATCCGTACCA
>JALSHE010000112.1 GCA_026982415.1 Robiginitomaculum sp. | reverse complement strand
CATCCGGGTTTAAGAGAGCCAACCAAGGTGCTTGGGCTAATTTGGCGGCCTTGTTATTGGCGGCGGCAAACCCGGTATTCTCTCCGAGTTCCATAAGGATAAAGCGGTCATCCAGCTTTGGTAATGTTGCCATAGAGCCGTCGGTGGAGCCATTATCGACGATAAAACACTCGAAATCCGGCTCGCTCTGTGACTGAACAGATGCAATACAGCGAGCGAGCCATTCCCCGGCATTATAATTGACAATTATGATGGATACTTTCGGTATTTTTCTCTCCAAGACTAAGACAATTTATCACAACACTAATAACACAGGTGTGACACAACAAACCATTGCGTACAAAGGGAAATATCCTTATATCGTCCGCAACTGATTTACACTATAAGCCGGATTGTCGGCACAAGGATAAAATACATGCCAAATACACAAAATGCCCAGAGCAATGACTACAAGGTTGCGGATATTTCCTTAGCCGATTGGGGTCGCAAAGAAATTAATATCGCCGAGACGGAAATGCCGGGATTGATGTCCCTACGCGAAGAGTTCGGCGAAAGCCAACCACTCAAAGGCGCGCGCATTGCGGGCTGTCTACATATGACAATCCAAACTGCGGTTCTCATCGAAACTCTGACAGCGCTCGGCGCGACGGTGCGCTGGTCGTCTTGTAATATTTTCTCGACCCAGGACCAAGCGGCGGCAGCCATTGCCGCGACAGGTGTTCCGGTTTTTGCCTGGAAAGGCTTGACCGACGACGAGTTTTGGGAATGTATCCATGCCACGATTAAAGGGCCAGATGGATGGACGCCGAATATGATTTTGGACGACGGCGGTGACCTCACCGTGTTGATGCACGAAGACTATCCCGAACTCATGAAAGACGTTAAGGGGCTGTCCGAAGAAACCACTACGGGCGTTATGCGTCTGTACCAAATGGAAAAAGCCGGCAAATTGGTTGTGCCTGCTATCAATGTTAATGACAGCGTTACCAAATCTAAATTCGATAATCTTTACGGCTGTAAAGAAAGCTTGGTCGATAGTATCAAGCGGGCGACCGATGTTATGCTATCGGGTAAAACCGCCGTTATTTGCGGCTTTGGTGATGTGGGCAAAGGCTCCGCCGAGAGCCTGCGCTCCCAAGGTGCGCGGGTTAAAGTCACCGAGATAGATCCGATTTGCGCTCTGCAAGCCGCTATGGAAGGATACGAGGTTGTAACCATGGAAGAGGCGGCTCCGGTCTGCGATATTTTTGTGACCGCCACGGGTAATAAAGACGTGATTACGGTCGAGCATATGCGCGAGATGAAAGACCGGGCAATCGTCTGCAATATCGGGCATTTCGACAGCGAAATTCAAATCGAAGCCCTGCGCAATTATGAGTGGGATAATGTAAAGCCCCAAGTCGATGAAGTGGTGTTCCCGGACGGAAAACGCCTGATCATTTTGGCCGAAGGGCGTTTGGTTAATCTTGGTTGCGGTACGGGTCATCCTAGTTTCGTTATGTCGGCCAGCTTCACCAATCAGGTTCTGGCGCAAATTGAACTTTGGGAAAACCATAAGAATTACGAGAATAAAGTTTATGTGCTTCCAAAGCATCTGGACGAAAAAGTCGCGGAATTGCATCTTGCCAAACTGGGTGCAAAACTGACTAAGCTGTCCGATGAACAATCTGAATATTTGGGTCTTCCAGTAGAAGGGCCTTATAAGCCGGATCATTATCGTTATTAAAGAAAACACCAAAACGGCGGTGTAATTTTGCACCGCCAAAACTGCCCTTAGAATAATAATAAAAAGCGAAGAGCCTTAAAACCTGAGGAGCGTATTATGCGCCAACATTACGAATTTACATCCGAATCGGTTTCCGAAGGCCATCCGGATAAAGTCGCCGACAGGATTTCAGACGAAATCGTCGATCTGTTTTTCCGCGAGAGCGTCAAGGACGGCATGTCCCCTTGGGATGTGCGTGTTGCGGCGGAAACCCTAACCACCACCAACAAAGTGGTGATAGCGGGCGAAACGCGTGGCTCTGATAAAATCACCAATGACATGATTATCGACGTTGCCCGCCAAGCCATCAAAGACATTGGTTATGAGCAAGATGGTTTTCATTGGAACACGGCGGATATTGATATTCTCCTCCATGCCCAAAGCGCAGATATTGCCCAAGGTGTGGACGATGGCTGCGGCATGCACGCCGAGGAGGGCGCAGGCGACCAAGGCATTATGTTTGGCTATGCCTGTAACGAGACCCCGGCGCTTATGCCTGCGCCCGTTTATTACAGTCACAAAATTTTGCAACGCATTGCCAAAGCCCGCAAGCTTGAGGGCAAGACCCAGCTTGGGCCCGATAGCAAAAGCCAGGTCACGGTGCGTTACGAAAACGGCAAGCCCGTAGGTGCGTCGGCTATCGTGCTTTCGACCCAACATCTGGACGCGGATATGTGCTCCGAAGACGTAGCAGAATTGGTCAAACCATACATTTACGAAGAACTACCAGACGGCTGGATAACCGACGACACCATCTGGCACATAAACCCGACGGGCAAATTCGTCATTGGCGGGCCAGACGGAGATAGCGGCCTTACGGGGCGTAAAATCATCGTCGATACATACGGCGGTGCAGCCCCCCACGGCGGCGGCGCGTTCTCTGGCAAAGACCCGACCAAAGTTGACCGTAGCGCAGCCTATGCGGCGCGGTATCTGGCGAAAAACATTGTTGCGGCGGGGATTTCTGATTGGGTAAATATCCAGCTTTCCTACGCAATCGGTGTTGCCAACCCAACATCCATTTATGTGGATATGGGCGGCAAAGGACAAGTTAGCGAGACCGAATTAGAACGCGCAATCCGCGAAGTTATGAACCTAACCCCGCGCGGTATTCGCGAGCATTTACAGCTTAACAAACCAATATACGCCCGCACATCCGCCTACGGCCATTTTGGCCGCACACCAGATAGTGATGGCGGGTTTTCATGGGAAAAAACGGATCTGGTAGATGCGCTGAAAGCGGCTTTGTAACTACTCTGCCGCTGCAATCGTAGAAATGTCTTCGCGCATGTCTTTATCGAGCATTTGGCCTTGCTTTTTGCTCGCCATTAAATCCCGTGCTTTGGCATAGGCCGGGTCGTTCCAGAACATGAGGCAGCCATTACAGCCGCGTCCGCAGCAGCCGTCTAGGCCGAGTTTTGGGTTGACCTTGGGTTTGCGGGTTTTATTGGCTTCGGCCACGGATTTTTTAAGGGCATTACGGCGGCGCACATAAAGCGGGTTTTCGGGGTCGTCTGTGCGGCCTGAGACTTCTAGGCGTTGGGCGACTTTGTCTAGCTTGACGCGGTTCCACTGCGCTTCGGTCAGGAGTGTTTCTTTGCGCACTACGGTTCCGACAGGCATACGGGCTTTCAACTTGTCCAGATTTTCTTTATCAAACAAATCGAACGGAATGCGTATGACGGGCTTGATACCTGCGTGGACGACTTCGGTTTTTATGCCGGGATAGTCTTTGTTAATGATTCCGGCTCTGTCTGCGACATTATCAAATTCGTAGAGACGCAGGAGAACTGTTTCCTTACCGTCCGGTGGCAAAAACTCCATGACATCACCAGCTTGCAGCTTGTTTTTAACACCAAGATAAAAAGCTTCGTCGTCGACTTCGATAATAGAGCCAGCAAATTCCCATGCGCCAAGGGTTTGGGTTTGCTCGTAATTATGGCCGTAATTGGTCAGGCGGCCATCGTGAAAGGCGAGGGTGAAGCCCCGATTGCTCACATTCATCAGTTCGTTCATATAGGGCTTGGGATTGAAGTTTTCAGGATCCCGCGCCCAATCATCCATAGCCGCACGGTAAGCGCGAGCTACGACGGCGACGTAATAAACAGACTTGCCCCGGCCCTCGACTTTCAGACTATCCACACCGAGCGCCAGATACTCATCTAGTTTAGGCATTAGACATAAGTCTTTGGAATTTAAGATATAAGCTGCGTCATTGCTCTCTTCTATGGGCATGAAATCACCGGGGCGGTGACCCTCTTCAAGCAAGAACTCGAACATATCCCTATTGTCTTCGGTGATTTCCAATTCTTCGATTGTGCCGTCTTTCAGACGCAAATGGACTTTGTAGCCCCAACGGCAAGAATTGGCGCAATTGCCTTGGTTGGCACCGCGTTCTGACATAAAATTGGACAGTAAACAGCGCCCAGAATAGGTCATGCACATGGCACCGTGGACGAAGGCTTCCAGCTTAATATCCGGGCATTTTTCGCGGATTTCGGTCAATTCTGCGAACGAGACTTCGCGGGCGAGGACGCATAAATCTGCCCCCATATCTTCCCAAAATTTCACAGACATCCAAGAGCAAACATTGGCTTGGGTCGAGACATGTAGGGGCACATCCGGTGCATGGGTTTTGACATATTGGAACACGCCGGGGTCGGCAATGATTACGCCGTCCGGTGATAATTCTTTGATGGTCTCCACATATTCTTCTAGCTTGGGTACATCTTTGTTGTGGGAGAACAGGTTGAGCGTCAGATAAATCCGTTTGCCACGAGCATGGGCAAATTCAATGCCCTCGCGGATTTGCTCCAAGGAAAACTCGGATTTGGTGCGCAGGGACATATCGGGCGTACCGAGATAGATAGCGTCCGCACCGTAAAGCACAGCCGTTTTAAGCTTGTCCAGATTGCCCGCAGGCATCAAAAGTTCTGATTTTAGTTCAGTCATGTGGCGGCTCTTGTCACACTTTCCAGTTTATCACAATACAATTTTGCAACACTGCGTTAACCTTGAGAAAATACGGTGCGCTAAAATATCTATGGATTCGCAATGATTCGCACATTATTATCATTTTTACTGGTCGTCGTTTTGTTTGGTAGCATCAGCGTTTCTGCGCAACCTAGCCATAAAACCAAGGACAGACCCACTGTTGGCTTGGTTCTCGGCGGCGGTGGGGCTAAAGGACTTGCCCATGTGGGGGTTATCCGGGTTTTGGAAGAAAACCAAATCCCTGTCGATGTGGTTGCGGGTACGTCTATGGGGGCGATTGTCGGGGCGCTTTATGCGTCTGGGTATAGCGCGGACGAGCTTGAAAACATCACAACAGAGATGGATTGGCACAGTGTCTTTAACGATAAAACCGCGCGCAGTCGTTCGACATTTCGGCGTAAGGCAGATGAATTTGGGTTTCTAACCGACTACAAAGTCACTTTCAAAGACGGTAAAATTATTTTACCGCAAGGGATAATACAAGGGCAAAACCTGTTTTTGGAACTGTCCAATTTATTATCTGAAACCCGGTCTATAGGCAAATTTGAAGACTTGCCTATCCCATTTAAATTGGTAGCGACCGATCTCGGTACGGGTGAAGCGGTCGTGATGGAGGATGGGGATCTAGCTTCGGCGGTCTTTGCATCTATGGCAATACCCGGGCTTATCCCGCCAGTAGAACGGGACGGCAAACATTTAATAGACGGTGGTTTGGTCAATAATGTGCCAGTTGACTTGGCGCGGGCTATGGGCGCAGATATTGTCATTGTTGTTAATGTGGGCACGGATCCAAAACCGGCTGGAGAAATCGGGAATTTCATAGAGGTTTTGCGTCAGACACAAATTATTCTCACCAAGGCAAATACCCAAATTCGTATAGATTCTCTGACAAAGGACGACGTGTTGATAGAACCAATTTTAGAGGGTATGAGCGCTGCTAGTTTTGACCAAGCGGCCAATATGTCTGAACAGGGTGCCATAGCGGCCCGGCAGGTTTTGCCGAAACTGGTAGCACTTCGTCTTGATGACCGCGCATGGTTGCAGCATCTTTTGTCTCGACTGGCAGTGCCCCAAAAGAGGCCCGTTATTAACGAGGTACATATTACACAAAATTCGAAACTTTCGGACACAATCTTGCGTTCAGGCATTTCTGTTAAACCTGGCGAAATATTTGATCCGGCAAGGCTTAACCGGGATATTGACCGCCTCTACGGCGACGGTCTGTATGACCGGATTACCTATAAAATTGAAGAACAAGATGGGCAAAGCGTTTTGTTAATAGACGGAAAAGTTAATGAAAGTAGTGACGGGTATTTTAAATTCGGGGTACAACTGGATTCTAATTTGGAAAACACGTCGTCGTTTAAATTGGGTGTTTCCTACACCAAACCGCAGGTCAATCAATGGGGTGGGGAGTGGCGCGCCGAGATTACGCTTGGCGATACGCTAGAAGGTATCTCGGAATTCCACCAACCAATCGGCGCGAAGCAAAGGTTTTTCGTAGAACCGTCCTTGTTTTTATTGAGGGATAAGAGTGAGTTTTTTGATGACCAAGATAGGCGGCGCGGCGATATTAAAACACTGGGCGTTGGTGCAAGCGCCCAAGGTGGCATGTTGTTTGGTCGCTGGGGAGAATTGCGCGGCGGCGTAACCAAGTCCAAAATTAAACTCAGCTTTACCGATAATTCTCTCGGGATCAGTTCTTTCAAACTCGATGACAGTTTCATCTTGGCGCGAGCAACACTAGATACTTTGGATAGTCTTTCATTTCCTACAAAGGGGACATTGGTTATAGCAGAGTACCAAATCCACGACACTTTTTTGGGTGGGGATACCCAGTATAACCAGTCCAGCCTAAACGCGTTTAAGCCGTTCACTTCTGGGCGACATACCCTCGGAATTGGCACGCGTCTCAGCGGTGCAACAGGCAGGGATGCTAACCTCATTGGCACATCAAACCTTGGTGGTTTTTTATCGCTATCTGGGTTTAGTGAGGACGAAATATCCGGGCAGTATGCGGCTATGGTACTAGGCACATATTTTTACCGTTTGAACGAGAAAGCAACATTGTTTGATTTTCCGCTCTATATTGGGGCGTCTTTAGAGGCGGGGAATGTCTATCAATCCTTTGATAAAATCAGCCTTGATCAGGCGATTTATGCAAGCAGTGTTTTTGCAGGCATGAAATCACCCTTGGGGCCAGTATTCGTTGGTATCGGCTATAATGATAAAGGCAATGCGTCCCTGTACTTTTCTATCGGCAGTTTCTTCTAGGGTTTTGTGTGCATTTGGTATAAGTTGGCGAAAACACATTAGGGACACCACATGAAATTCGCAGCTTATATAATTATTGGATCGGTAGCATTCGTTATGATCGCATTTTTCTTACTCGGCAAAAAATCACAAAATGGTTCGGCAATTGGTTTGGTCGACGGCAGGTTGGCACCATGTTCTGGCAAACCCAATTGTGTCAATAGCGAAGACGGGACGCCGGATGAAGTAAAGGTGAAGCCATTGGCCGCCAATTCTTTGGATAATGTGAAAGCCGCCATTGTATCTCTCGGCGGAGCCATTACCAGTTCCCAAGACAACTATGTGTCTGCAGAATTTACCTCCGGCATTTTCAAATTTGTTGATGATGTAGAGGTTCGCCTCGGCGATGGCCGTGTTCAAATCCGTTCTGCTTCGCGCGTAGGGTATTCGGATAACGGCGTAAATAGGACTAGAGTTGAGGCGATTCGTGCCGCACTCAATCAAGATTATCAGGATAAATAATGAGCAAGAAAATAGACCATGCCAAGATTAAATCATTGGTGCGAGAGCTTTTGATAGCGCTTGGGGATGACCCTGACCGGGAGGGCCTCAAGGAAACACCACGCCGCATCGCCAATTTTTGGCGCGAATTTATTGAATACGAACCCGGTAAACTCGATACCACATTTAGTGCGGTCAAACATAATCAGATGGTTTGTGTCACGGGTATGCGTATCTGGTCTATGTGCGAGCACCATATGTTGCCGTTTTGGTGTGATGTATCTATCGCCTATATCGCCAGCGACAAGGTGCTTGGCCTCTCTAAATTCGCCCGCATCGCTCACAAACATGCCCATAAATTGACACTGCAAGAGCAACTCGTGTCGGATATATCGGGGGAAGTGCGCGCCATATTAGGCACGAATGATGTCGCCGTCTACGCCAAAGGTGAGCATCTCTGTATGACCATGCGGGGTATTCAGACACCGCACAGAATGATTTCCAGTGCCCTCGACGGACATTTCCTAGAGACCGCACCGCGTTTGGAGTTCTTCCGGTTGATAGAAGGATAATTCATCAAGTCAGTACGTGGCCCGGCTCGGAATATTCCAACATCCTCAGACCAAGAAGAGAGGCCATCTTCCTCATATCCAACCTTCCCAATCCGCGAGCGGCTAATGCTCATCGCAGTCTAAGTGACATTATTTTAATCGCTCTTGCCGCCAGCCTTTGCGGGGCGCAATGGGCCACGGATTATGCCTAATTTGCTCGTAATTTACCAAACATAATTAGCATATGCGATAGCCTTAAGGAGCCTAATAGCTTTCCCTCAAATCTTTCAATTCAGATCGCTTTTATCTAAATCGTTTTTCCCTAAGTCGCTTTTTCCCAAATCTCTGGCAATTTCGGGGCGGGCCAAGAGGGCGTTCATTTCTGATGCCACATCGAATGTAGTATCCACCTCGAACCGTAGGCTCGGGGTAGAGCGCATCTTCAGTTCTCGCCCGAGCTTGCCGCGCAGGAATTTGGCGCAGCGGTTAAGAGCTGCCACAACTTCCGGTGTGTTCTTGCCGCCGAGCGGTGCTGCATAGACCCTTGCTGTGCGCAAATCAGGTGCAGCCCGGACTTCGGATACGGTAATGGATACACCTTTTAAATCAGGGTCACGAAAATCTTCCCGCGCCATAATATCCACCAAAGCCCGGCGGATAAGTTCCCCCGCTTGGAGTTGTCTCTGGCTCGGTTGTTTAGCTTGTTTTTTCATTTTGTTCTTAAAAATAGTCTTTGTAGGGTGGATTAGCGCCTCTTGCGCGTAATCCACCGTGCGGTGTGTGCCTATGGTGGATTACGGCTAAGAAGCCTAATCCACCCTACAGGTTTATCTCTAATCCAGCGTCCTATCCAACATCTCAACCGTGAAGCACTCGATCATGTCGCCTTTGCGGATGTCGTGATATTTCTCAAAGCCCATGCCGCATTCTTGGCCAGCGACGACTTTCTGAACTTCATCCTTAAAGCGTTTCAGAGTGGACAACTCGCCTTCGTGAATAACCACATCATCGCGCAACAGACGCACACCTGCGCCGCGTTCGACCTTGCCTTCGGTGATTTTACAGCCGGCAATATTGCCCAATTTGGAAATATCAAATACTTGCAAGACTTCTGCGTAACCGATGAAGGTTTCTTTGCGTTCCGGCGCCAGCATGCCTTCCAGCACACCTTTGACATCGTCGAGCAGTTCATAAATGATCGAGTAATAGCGGATTTCCACGCCTTCTCGCTCGGCCAGAGTTTTGGCTTGGCGGTTAGCACGGACGTTAAAGGCAATAATCGGCGCGCCAGCTGATTTAGCCAGCATGACATCGCTTTCATTGATGCCGCCTGCAGCACCGTGAATTACACGGGCGCGGACATCTTCATTGCCGAGAGCTTCGACGGACGAACGAATGGCCTCCACAGAACCTTGAACATCGGCTTTGACCAAGAGGGTCATTTCGTCGACTGTTTTATCTTTAAGCTTAGCCAGCATTTGTTCCATGGACGTAGCGGCGTCAATCGGGCCCGCAGCATTGGATTGTTTACGGCGACGCTTCCGGTATTCGGTAATTTCCCGTGCCTTAGATTCTTTGCGCACAACCGCGAAAGCTTCGCCCGGAGCTGGGGCGCCGTCCATGCCGAGAACTTCTACGGGTTCGGAGGGTGTTGCTTGCTTAAGTCTGGCATCGCGCTCATTCATGATGGCTTTAACTTTGCCCCAATGCTCGCCCGCCACAACGATGTCGCCGCGTTTCAACGTACCGCGTTTGATCAGGAATGTGGCAACAGGGCCGCGTCCTTTGGCGACCTTGGATTCGATAACAAGACCGTCTGCGCGGCGGTTTGGATTGGCTTTTAGTTCCATCAACTCGGCTTGGTTGACAATGGCTTCGGCTAGATCGTCCAACCCGGTTTTCTTGAGAGCTGAGACCTGTACCGTTTGCACATCACCAGACATGCTCTCGGTAATAATCTCGTGGCGCAACAAGTCTTCTTCTATTTTCTTGGGATTGGCTTCCGGCGCATCCATTTTATTGATAGCGACAATAATCGGCGTGCCTGCGGCCCGCGCGTATTTAATGCTCTCGATAGTTTGTGGCATAACACCGTCGTCGGCTGCCACCACTAAAATTACAATATCAACCGCCGCCGCGCCGCGTGTCCGCATGGCAGAGAAAGCCGCATGTCCTGGTGTGTCGAGAACCGTAATGGTCTCGCCAGATTTAAGTTTAAGCTGATAAGCGCCAATATGCTGGGTAATACCGCCCGCTTCGCCGCCTGCTACATCTGTAGTCCGCAGAGCATCAAGAAGCGTGGTTTTACCGTGATCAACATGACCCATAATGGCGATGACCGGCGGGCGCGGTTTCATATCCGCCTCGTCGTCCGTATCGTCGGTCGGGGTGAAAGCTTCGGCTTCGGCGTCGCTTTCCGCTACACGTTTGACCGTGTGGCCGAAATCTTCGACGATTAATTGGGCGGTGTCCGCATCTAAAACATCATCGGCCTTGGACATATCGCCTTGTTCCATCAAATACTTGATGACGGCATAGGTGCGTTCGGACATCCGGTTGGCGAGATCCGCTACGGTAATAGTTTCAGGCACGACCACTTCGCGGTAAACTTTGTCTTTATCGTTGCTACCGCCGGTACGGCGCTGTTTCTCGCGCTCGCGGGCGCGTTTCACAGAGGCGAGAGAGCGTTGGCGCTCTTCGTCGCCTGCTAGAGCGCTGACAATAGTTAATTTACCACGGCGACGCGTTGGCTCGTTTTTGCGTGAGCGGTTCGGTTTTTGGTATTGTGGTTTGGCCTTTTTAATCCGGCCACCAGCGCGCTCTAGTGCAGAAGCATCTGGAACTGTCGCGGTAGGATCTGCGGACGGTGTAGGTTTACCAGTAGCAGCTTTCTCCGGAGTGTTTGGCGCCTGCTTTTTGCGGATAGGTCCGCCAGCAATAGGGCGTGCGGCACGGCGCTCTGCTTCGGCGGCGGCTTTTTGTTCTTTGGCAATACGCGCAGCTTCAGCGGCAGCAAGAGCTTCCGCTTCTTTTCTGGCGGCTACAGCGATGCGGTCAGCTTCGTCGCGCTCGGCGAGGGCTTTGCGCTCATCGGCGCGGGCTTGTTCGCGCACAGATTTTTCAGCTTGGGCTTTACCCACAGCTTGCTTGCGTTTTACATATTCCTCTTTGGACAGACCCATGCGCTTTGCAGCAATAGCATCGTGATCAACTTTTACTTCCGGCGTAGGCGGTACAGCAACACCCAAAGAGCCAGGCGTACCGGGCGCACCCGGTGCATTTACCAAACGGCGTTTTTTCTTTTCAACCACCACGGCCTTGGTCCGACCTTGGGAAAAATTTGACCGCGCATTACCACCACCCCTAGGGGCTAGGGTCATTGGCTTGCGTACTGGTTTTTTATCTTCTGTATCACTCATATCGTCTCTCTATACCATAAAACGAGTGCTTCATAAAGGCGTCGTTTGCAGGTTGTTTCCCCAAAATCAGGGGTTTTTTAAAAGTGGGCACGCCCACTATTCTAACGCGGGTACACTCATTATTCTAAAGTGGGCGCACACTAGCGGGGTTTTGCCCACATGCAACTAAATTCCTCCACCAATATCACTGCTTGTTTCCGGCTCAATTTCAGGCCTAGTTTTAGGAGCAAGATCTGGTGTTTTTTCATTCTCATGTTCTCTATCTGGCCATTCATTTGGTATCAGTTCGCGAAAGCCAGCCAAGCGGTCAATCTCGCGGGTAATTGCTTTGGCCATCTTGCCCTTATGGACACAAGCATGCACCATATTATCGCGGCCAATCACCTGACCTAGTTTGGTACTGTCAAAGCAACCGATTAAGGTCGGCATTGGCACTTCCAACTCTTTGGCGATAGCTTTGACCACCACACGTATTTTTGAGCGCCCATCCGGTTGACCGTCGCTGGCTTCGATGCGCACACCAATCTCGCCGCTACGGGCGCAAGAGCGGACATTCTCAAAACCGCTCTCTAGCTGCCCCGCACGTTTTGCCATGCCGAGCAGACCTAGAACTCGCGCCGATAATCCGGCCTCAATTGTGTCCGCGAAATTATTAGGCACAATCACTTTGCGTTTTGCAGCGCGGGAAAATGCACCCGTTTTTATCGCTTTATCCACGGAGGCACGGGTCGCCTCAATCCACGCCCCGCGTCCGGGCAATTTGCCGTAAATATCCGCGACAACCAACCCGTCCGGAGAAAACCCCAAGCGCAACATGTCCGCCGGGTCGCGTAATTCGCCGGACGCAATATCCTTGCGCTCACGGGGCTTGTGACCCCGCCGCGCATGCGGCTCATCAGCATGGACGTTATCCGGCGAATTATTTGGTGAGTTTTCCGCACCCAAGGTTTCGCTTTGAGGGGTGCGGCTATCACCGTCAGGGTTTATGTTGGCTTGTGTACTCAAGAACCAAATACATCCTCTGCTGTTGGCGTGGCATTCTCGTCCACGACCACTTCTTCTTCCTCGGTTTCGATGATTAAGTCTTCTGGTTTGATCCAGCCAGCCAAAACACGGGCTTGCATAATCATGTCTTGGGCGACGTCATTAGAAAGACCAAAGCTCTCTAATATACCGTCTTCGTGGACACGTTCGCCATCGATCATTTCGTTATAACCACGCAAGTCGTCCGGGATGAGGCCCGCAACGTCTTCGACGGTTTTAACTTCATTCTCGCCGAAGGCCACAGCCATAGGCAAGGTGACGCCCGGAATGGTCAACACATCGTCTTCAACACCAGCCGCCTTGCGGGCTTCATCTTGCTCGCGAGCGGTTTTCTCCAGGAATTCACGGGCACGAGTTTGCAACTCAGTCGCCGTCGATTCGTCGAAACCTTCGATGGACGATATTTCTTCCGGTGCCACATAGGCCACTTCTTCGAGATTGGTAAAGCTCTCGGCGATGAGAACTTGCGCAATCATTTCGTCCACGTCCAGCGCTTCGATAAACAATTCCGAGCGTTCTTTGTACTCTTTCTGGCGGCGTTCGCTTTCTTGTTCTTCGTTCATAATGTCGATGGCCCAACCGGATAGTTGCGAGGCGAGGCGGACATTTTGACCACGGCGACCAATGGCGAGGGATAATTGATCGTCCGGCACCACAACTTCAATACGGTTTTCTTCTTCGTCCATAACGACCTTGGTAACCGTGGCAGGTTGGAGCGCATTGACGATAAAGGTCGCCGCATCGTCGTTCCACGGAATAATGTCAATACGTTCGCCTTGAAGTTCGTTAACCACCGCCTGAACCCGTGATCCGCGCATACCCACACAGGCACCAACTGGGTCAACCGAGTTATCAGAGGTGCGCACACCAATTTTGGCGCGCGAACCAGGGTCACGGGCTACGGCGACAATTTCGATAATACCTTCGTAAACTTCGGGGACTTCTTGGGCAAATAAGGCCGACATAAACTCGTTGCAGGCGCGCGACAGAAAGATTTGCGAGCCGCGTTGTTCTTCGCGCACTTCAAGAATATAGGCGCGCAAGCGGTCCCCGCTTTTAACATTTTCGCGGGGCAGAGTTTCTTCGCGGCGAATAATGGCTTCGGTACGGCCAAGGTCCATAATGATATGACCATATTCTACCCGCTTGACGATACCAGAGACGATTTCGCCGACCCGTGTTTTGTATTCGTCGAACTGGCGGGCGCGTTCAGCTTCGCGGATGCTTTGCATGATAATTTGCTTGGCCATCTGGCTTTGTACACGGCCAAATTCAATTGGGGGCAGGGGGGTCTCGAACGTCGTGCCGATAACCGCATCGGGATTGTCGAGCATGGCTGTGACCAAATCCACCTGAGCCGATTCGTTTTCAACTTCTTCCACAACCGTAATGACACGCTTAAGGGACATCTCGCCAGTGATCGGGTTCAGGCTGGCACGAATATCGTTTTCAGCGCCGTAGCGTTGCCCGGCAGCTTTTTGGATAGCTTCTTCAATCGCTTTGAGGACGATTTCTTTGTCGATGGATTTTTCTTGGGCTACCGCTTTGGCGATTTGCAAAAGTTCCAATTTGTTGGCGCTAATTCCTGCTGTTGACATTAGATGTCTCCTTTTTGAGATGATTTCTTCTTACTAGATTTTTTGGTTGGTTTTTTATTAGACTTCTTATTGAGGGCTTTCTTTTGGCCTTTTGTGATGACTTCATCAGTGATTAAAAGCTTGGCTTCGCTAATCCACGCGAATGGGATGAGTGCGGTCTCGTCTTCTTTATCTAGGTCAATAGCGACATTGTCGCCGTCTACACCTGCCAAAATGCCGCGAAAGCGCTTGCGACCCTCGACAAATCTGTCCAGTTCCAGTCGGGCTAGTTGCCCTGAGTATTGTTCGAAATGTTTCATATCGGTCAGCGGGCGGTCAAGGCCGGGCGAGGAAACTTCCAGCACATAAGCGCCGTCGATTGGGTCTTCAACCTCAAAGGTCGAAGAAAGTGCGCGGGATAGTTGGGCGCAGTCCGCCACATTCATCAAGCCGTCCGACAGCCGTTCAGCCATGATTTGCACAACAGAGCGGTTGCCGCCTTGCACGCGAATGCGCACAATCCCGTAGCCCATATCTTGCGCGACAGGGACGGCAATCGCCAATATTCTCTCGTCCATATTTGTTTTGGTCTTCAAAATAGTCTCCTTGTTGATACCTCATTTACACCAGATTTAGGCAATAAAAAAACGGCCCCTTGTGAGGGCCGCCATTCCCATCCTGTGGGAGGCGTCATGTAATTGAGACCTGTATAGGGTGCCGTTAAGCATTTGTCACGTAGTTTTTACGGAGTTTTGGGAAAGTGTGATTATTTCAACGCCGTGCTGATAGTAATTTGCCTCTTTAAGACGTCAGGCGATGAAATCAGTAGCGAATCACACTCAAGCCCGCAAGCATAAGGCTAAAAACAAACAAAACTGGACGCAAGTCAGGCATAAGGAGAGATTATGGAAAACCACCGTGTTTGCAAGAGCAGAATGGGGATTGGCTCGTTATACGATGGGGAAGTAGTTGTAATAATCCTCCGCTTGCTTTCTCCACAACATCCGCGCCCCAAACAAATCCCAACATTTCCCCTTGGCGTGGCGGTTAATTGCATTATGTTGGGCGTCCAGTAGATTCTGTGTGTCCATGATTGTTTGGGGGCGCAGTGTGTGAGAATATAGGTTTATTATGAAATTTTCTATGGAACGGGCGGCTTTGTTGGGGGCTTTGGGGCATGTGCAAAATGTGGTGGAGCGCCGCAATACTATCCCGATATTGTCCAATGTTTTGATGACTGCCGAAAACGGCACGATTAGCTTTGTGGCAACCGATTTGGACATTGAAATATCTGAACAGGCGGCTGCAGATGTATCTGCGCCGGGCGATATGACGGCACCTGCCCACACGCTTTATGACATTGCCCGCAAATTACCGGACGGCGCCGAAGTGTCTTTGGCAATCGGTGCGGATGGCCGTTTGGAAGTGAACGCAGGGCGGTCGCAATTTGTCTTGCCGCTTTTGCCTGCGGGTGATTTCCCGAAAATGACGGCGGACGGGTTTACCCATAATTTTGCCTTAGGGGCGGCGGAATTGTCGCGGCTGATTGATAAAACCAAATTCGCAATTTCCACCGAAGAAACCCGCTATTACCTGAACGGTATTTACATGCACGCCATAGACGGCAAATTGCGCTGTGTGGCCACGGACGGGCATAGGCTCGCCCTGTGCGAGATGGACTTGCCTGCCATGACGAACGGTGAGGCAGACGACATGCCGGGTATTATCATTCCGCGCAAGACCATTGCCGAGTTGCGCCGCCTAATCGACGGCCTGTCCGAAACTATTGAAATCTCTGTATCCGAAGCCAAAATCCGCTTTACTATTGGGTCGGCAGTGCTTACCTCGAAACTTATTGACGGCACGTTCCCGGATTATGACCGGGTTATCCCCAAAAGCGGCGACAAGCACTTGGTCATTGATAACGGGGTGTTTGCTAGCGCGGTTGACCGGGTCTCGACCATTTCCGCCGAGAAATCCCGCTCTATTAAACTAAGCCTAGAGGGCGATACTTTGACCCTAGCCGTCAATAATCCGGAACACGGCAATGCGGTTGAGGACTTGATGGTGGATTACGGATCTGAGGAATTGGAGATCGGGTTCAACGCCAAATATTTGCTCGACGTAACCGCGCAAATCGAAGCGCGGGATGTGCATTTTCATCTGTCCGATCCGGCGTCTCCCGCGCTTGTCAAAGACCCGGAAGACCCCGGTGCCTTGTTTGTGCTCATGCCTTTACGGGTTTAGCGCACGCGTTTAAGTGGCCAAAAACGAGTTTATCAAAAGTTTACTACTCAGAGATTTTCGCTCTTACCCTACATTGGACGTGGCGTTTGATGGCCGTCCGGTCGTGCTTTACGGTGAGAACGGGGCAGGCAAAACCAATTTGTTAGAAGCCGTATCTCTGCTGTCGCCGGGGCGGGGTTTGCGCCGGGCTAAATTGCTGGACTTGGCAAGGCGGGCCGGCGGCGAGCCGTGCGAAAATTGGTCTGTTGCGGCGCGGCTGGGACTAGAAGATATAAATATAGGTACGGGCGGCATTGACGGCGCGCCGAACCGCCGCAAAATGCGCATGGACGGCAAGGCGGCGTCCGGCCCTGACATGGCCAAATATATCAGCATTAATTGGCTAACCCCGGCGCAGGACAGATTGTTCACCGGGCCTGCCTCCGACCGCCGCAAGTTTTTTGACCGTTTATGCTTGATACACGTAGCCTCCCACGGTCGTACATTTCTCGCTTACGAAAAATCCCGTACCGAACGCGGACGGTTATTTGCGGACAATATTGATGATGCCTATTGGTTTGATGCGCTGGAAACCGACATGGCCGAGCGCGGCGCCAAAATAGCTTTAGCACGCTGGCAAGTGCTGGAAATGTTGCGCACGGAAATTTCGGCCAGACCAGAAGGAAGCTTCCCCAAAGCAGATTTAGCCATAGACGGCGAGGCCGAAGCTCTCTACGCCGCCGGGGCGGAAGAGCTGGAAGTGGTCGAATTTATCAAAACCAACCTAGCCCAAGATCGCCCGCTCGATGCCCGCGCCGGGCGTACACTGCGCGGCGTCCACAAAAGCGATTTGGCCGTGACCCATATAGAAAAAGCCATGCCCGCCGCCCATTGTTCTACGGGAGAGCAAAAAGCCTTGCTCATCGGCTTGGTACTAGCCCATGCCCGCAGCCAATCTAGCAGTCAGTCCGGTAAACCACCATTGTTATTACTAGACGAGGTCGCCGCCCACCTAGACGAGCACCGCCGCGCCGCCCTAATCGAAGAACTTCTGGAACTAAACACACAAGTATTCCTAACAGGAACAGACGCAGGATTGTTCGAAGCCTTCGCAGGCCGGGCGCAGGTGTTTGAAGTGGTGGACGGGGAGTTGGTGCTGGAACCCGGTTGACGTTTGTGAGTGATAAGCGTAGGCACACGACATGAAAAATTTCACGAATATATCTGGCCTTGGCCAAATTGCGGACGACTATGATGCGGCTCTTGTCGACATTTGGGGGGTTATCCATAATGGGCGCGATGCTTTTGCGGAGGCTATTGTGGCTTTGCAGCGCTTTCGGGCGGAACGCGGGCCTGTGGTTTTGATTTCAAATTCGCCGCGCCCGTCCGTGGCAATCCCCGAGCAATTCGACCAGGTTGGGGTGCCCCATGATGTTTATGATGCTATCGTCACGTCCGGGGATGCGACCATTGATGAATTGGCGCGCCGTGCGCCGGGGCCTGCATTTAAGCTGGGGCCGGAACGGGACGATAAATTATACGAAGACTTGGCGCTGAATTTCACTGAGATAGAGAACGCAAAATTTATCACCTGCACCGGGCTGTTTGACGACGATAACGAGACGCCGGATGATTATACCGAACTTCTGGCTCAGGCGCGCGAGCTGAACATCCCCATGGTCTGCGCCAATCCGGATGTGCAGGTTAAAAAGGGTAATAAGATGATTTATTGCGGCGGGGCGCTGGCGCAATCCTATGAGGATATGGGCGGGGAAGTTATCTATGCGGGCAAGCCTTATGAAGCGATTTACCGTTTGTCGCGAGCTTGGCTCAAGGAGCTTACGGGCTACGAACTTGACCGCTCGCGTGTGTTAGCGGTGGGCGACAATATCCATACGGATTTGCTCGGTGCCCAAAACCAGAAATATGACGCGCTGTTTGTCGCGGACGGACTCAACACCGGAAATAGCGACGCCGTTGCAAATGCACTTGAAAAGCACGGTATATATGTCAAATATATGCTTTCGACCCTTTCTTGGTAGAAAAAATGGCTTGGTAATTGGCCTAGTAGAAAGATGGCATGATAAAGCCAGAACTTATAAAATAAAAGTGAGAACAATATGAGCATTAAACGCGGATATTATTTGGACGAAATAAAAATCGGCATGTTTGCCGAGACCAGCATGGTGGTTACGGGCGAGAAAATCGATACTTTCGCCGAACTGACGGGCGATTATAACCCGATCCATGTGGACGCAGAATTTGCCGCCCAATCTATGTTCGGCAAACGCATCGCCCACGGTGCTTTGTCAGCGTCGTTAATATCGGCCATTCTTGGGAATGATTTACCGGGGCCGGGGGCTATATTTGTTGAACTAAATATGCGCTTTCGCCGACCCGCCTGTATCGACGACGAGATTGCAGCCCGGGCCGAAGTCGCCGAGATTAATGAGCGCACAGGCCGCATAAAAATGAAGGTTACGTGCAGTGTAAACGGCAAGCAAATCATTCGCGGTAGCGCCGGGGTAATTGTCCCGAAACGACCAGATGAAGACTAAGTATGAATGTCATTGATGATTATACTGGTCTAGCCGAGGCGGACAAAGGTGCTGTCATTGCCCTTGGAAATTTTGACGGCTTGCACCGGGGTCATAAAGTCGTGATAGAGACGGCCTTTGCTATTGCAAAAGAGGCGAAAGCTACGCTTGGTGTGGCATTATTTCGCCCTCATCCCAGCCAGTTTTTTGACCCGAATGTCACCCCGTTTCGTCTTATGAGCGCACGAGTACGGGCGCGATTGCTCAAAGAAATGGGCGCAAAAACCTTGTACGAAATTCCGTTCGATAAAACCCTGACCCAAATGGACGACGAAGAATTTGTGGAAATTGTCCTGCATAAGGGTCTTGGCGTCACCCATGTCGTGGTCGGCGAAGATTTTCGCTACGGTAAGAAACGCTGCGGCGATTGCGAAACTCTGGCCAAGCATTGTGCGGCGCGGGGCATCGGCGTGACTACTGTGCCGGAAATAAGCCTGCACAAAAGCTACGGCAAATACGGTTCCACCGAAATCCGCGAAGCCCTGAGAGAGGGCGATGTTTTCTTTGCTGCCCATATGTTGTCGCGTCCGTGGATTGTCGACGGCGAAGTCGTCCACGGTGATCATTTGGGTCGCACGCTCGGTTTCCCCACGGCCAATCTCTATTTCAATGACCGTATCAGACCCAAGGCAGGTATTTACGCAGCGCAGTGCCGTTTGGACGGCGAAGACCACTGGCACCACGGCGTCGCCTATGTGGGGTCTCGCCCAACCGTAGACGGCAAAGATCACCGATTGGAAATGCACATATTCGATTTTGACGCAGATATTTATGGCCGCATCATAGAAGTGGCTTTCCGCTCTTTCATTCGGGGCGACGTAAAATTCGACGGCCTAGACGCACTAACCACACAAATGAAAAAAGACGCAGACGGCGCCCGCGCCATATTTGGCCTTTAGGCCGCTTGGCGCTGACGGAATATTGCCAAATAAACTGCGACATAATTCCTTTACTGTGCCGAATATCGTTGTGGGTTAGGCACTTGCCGTCTATGTAACTTCCCATGATAGCTGAAATTGGACAGATTGCATTGATACTTGCGTTTTTGATTGCCGTTGCGCAATCGGTTTTGCCTATGGTCGGGGCGCACAAAGCCGATGCGCGGTTGATGGCATTTGGCGATAAAGCTGCTATGGCTCAGTTTATTCTGCTTGCCATCTCATTTATTGCGTTGACTATAGTTTTTGTTCAATCGGATTTTTCCGTAAAACTGGTGACCGTTAATTCCCATACCGATAAACCACTTTTGTATAAAATTAGCGGTGTTTGGGGCAATCACGAAGGCTCCATGTTGCTTTGGGTGCTTATTTTGGGGATTTATGGGGCGTTGGTGCCTATGTTTGGCAAGAGCTTACCTGCAGGGTTGAAAGCGCGGGCATTGGCAGTTCAGGGTATGATTAGTGTCGGGTTTCTTGGCTTTATATTATTTACCTCCAATCCGTTTTTGCGTCTCAACCCGGTGCCAATTAATGGGCAGGGGTTAAACCCGCTCTTGCAAGACCCTGGCCTAGCCTTTCATCCGCCGTTTCTCTATCTCGGTTATGTCGGGTTTTCCATGGCCTTTTCGTTTTCTGTAGCTGCCCTTATCGAAGGCCGCGTCGATGCGGTTTGGGCAAGATGGCTCAGACCTTGGGTTTTGTTGGCTTGGAGCTTTCTGACCATTGGCATCACAATGGGCAGTATCTGGGCCTATTACGAGCTTGGCTGGGGTGGTTGGTGGATGTGGGATCCTGTGGAAAATGTATCGTTCTTGCCGTGGTTGGTCGGAACGGCTTTACTACACTCCATACTGGTTTTAGGCAAACGCCATGCCATGGCTCATTGGACAATTTTGCTCGGTATTACCGCATTTAGTCTTAGTCTGGTCGGGACATTTGTCGTGCGTTCTGGCGTGTTGACCAGTGTGCATTCATTTGCCGTTGACCCGGCGCGAGGTGTTTATATTTTGGCGCTGTTATTGTTAGCAACCGGCGGCGGTTTGGTGATGTTTGCACTGCGCGCCCATACCCTGCGCGGCGGCCCTGGTTTCACACTGGTTTCAAAAGAGGGTGGTTTATTGTTGAATAATCTGCTCTTGGTTACCGCGACTTTCACGGTATTTCTTGGTACATTCTACCCACTGCTGATTGAAGCTTTCACAGATGGCAAAATCTCTGTGGGTGAGCCGTATTTTGACCGGACATTTGCGCCTGTTATGATTGTGTTGATTGCATTTATGGGCGTTGGCCCTTTGGTTAAATGGCGTAAGGATAGTTGGCAGTCTTTGCGGCCACATTTGCTAAAGTCTTCGCTGTTGGTCTTGGTTATTTCAGGTTTGACTTGGTGGCTCGGTAAATCAGTGCTTGGGGCTTTGTCCATTGGGGTTGCCGCATATCTTGCCTATAGCACATTGGTTGCTTTTGGCCGCAAGATTAAATTTGGACAAACTGGCTCTATGGCCGGGTCTATGAAATTACTCCGCGCGCAACCTGCCGCAGTTTGGGGGTTCTTGCTTGGCCATATGGGTATTGCTATTTGCGTGGTCGGGATAACGGCTATGTCGGTATGGGCAGGCGATAGTGCTAAGGTTATGAAGTTGGGCGAAAGCATGACCGTAAGCGGCTATGAGTTCACGCTAACGAACATGACACCGGGCGCAGAGCGGAATTTTCAAAAAATGGTCGGCGAAGTTGAAGTCACCAAGCAAGGCCGAAAAGTAGCTACGCTGAAATCGGCTCGCCGTTTTTACCAAGTCCGCGATATGATAACTACGGAAGCCGGTATTCAAGTCCGCCCCATGCGCAATCTTTATGTGGGTGTAGGCGAGGGCGGCGCTGAAAAAGGCTGGGTGGTGCGCGCCTATGTGCATCCCATGGTCAACTGGATATGGCTTGGCGCTTTGATGATTGCTCTTGCCGGGTTTGTGTCTATTTTGGATAGGGGTCAAAAGCGAGAGGTCTCGTCATGAAGTTAACATGGAAAGGTATAATCCCGCTCGTCGTGTTTTTAGCGCTCGGAATTGCCTTTGCTATCGGGCTGACCAAAGATCCGAGTAAATTACCGTCTCAAATGATAAACCGCCCGTTCCCTGATTTTTCATTGCCGGACTTGCTGGATATGGATGTGACCATCGACCAGAGCTATTTTGATGGGCAGGTGACCTTGGTCAATATCTTCGGTTCTTGGTGCGTGGCTTGTGACCAGGAACATCCCGTTTTGATGAAGTTAGCGCGCAATAATGAAATCCCAATCCTCGGTGTAGATTGGCGCGATACGGTAGAAAAGGGAAGGCGTTGGCTTGCGCGCGGCGGCAATCCTTATACCCGTGTGGTCTTTGACGCCGATAGTATGTTGGCGATTGATCTGGGTGTCACTGGTGCGCCCGAGAGTTTTATCGTCGATAAACAAGGCAATATACGCTATAAATTTATCGGCCCTATTACAGAGAAAATCTGGCGAGATGAACTGAAGCCCTTTGTGCTTATGCTGGAGGCAGAGCAATGAAAATAATATTTATATGGGTTGTCGCCGTGTTCATGTATTTGCCTGCCTTACCTGTAATGGCGCAAACACCAAGCGAAGCCGAAATAGAATTGCGCGCCAAAGAGGTTGGCCGGGCTTTGCGCTGTGTGGTTTGCCAAAATCAGCCCATAGAAGAATCCGATGCCAGCCTAGCCCAGGACATGCGCAAGCTTGTGCGGGCGCGCATACGCAAAGGCGATAGTAATGAAGAGGTCATGGCCTTTATGCAAAACCGCTATGGGGATTTTGTGCTGTTAAAGCCGCCCGTACAAGCCAACACATATTTGCTATGGTTTACGCCTGCCGCCTTGCTCGGGTTTTTCTTGATCTGGTATGTGGTGAGGGTGCGCCGAGGGTCTGCGAAGATTGACGCACCAACCCTAAGTGCAGACGAATTAAAGCGGTTTACGGCATTGGCAAATGATCAGGAGAAAAACCAATGATCTGGCTGATAATGGGCTTATTTGTATTACTTGCTCTTTTGTATGTGGCGCAACCATTATATGCCAAAAAAGCGCCTGTCCTAGAGGCTGATAGCGAGGTTAAAGATTACCTTGGGCGTATTGCAGATATTGATATTCGGCTTGCAAATGCAGAAAAGGCAGACGATGTTTCCGCGCTGGAATTGGCCAAGGTCGATTTGCAAAAACAGGTGCTGGCAAAAACCAAATCTGACAAAGACACAGGCCCGCAGGCTCTGTTAATCAACATTTTATTCATCGCATTCGCCTTTGCCGCTATTGGGCTATACACCACATTAGGACGACCAGAACTCACCAAAACGGCGGCATTGCAAAAGCCGGTTATGACACCGGCACAGTCAATTGGGCGCACAACGGAACCAGAAGGCGAAAGCACAATGTCTTTGGAAGAAGCCGTGGCTGAGTTAGAGAAAAAACTGGCACAAGATGACCAAAACCCCAAAGGTTGGATGCTTTATGCTCGCAGTTTAATGTCGCTACGCCGATTTGACGATGCCGTTAGAGCATATGAGAAAGTGCTTCTCCTGACCGATAATAACCCGAATGCGCTCGAAGAGTTTGACAGCGCCAAAGCCTATATCGCTCAACAAAGAGGAGGGGATATTTCTGCTGGTTCCACAGCTCCCGGCCCGAGCGCCGCCCAAATACGTGATGCGGCTGCCATGACACCGGAAGCTCGACAGGATATGATTAAATCCATGGTCACCGGGTTATCCGCAAAACTAGCCGATAATCCGAATGATCCGGGCGGTTGGGTGCGTCTATTGCGCGCGCGAAAAGTTTTGGGCGAACAAGCAGTGGCCAGTGCTGAAATTGCGCTCATGAAAGCGACTTACAAAGATGATCCGGCGATGATCCAAAAAATATTATCAGATGCCGCTTGGTTAGATAAAGCGCCCGAACAATAGGGACAAATCTGTGGCTCTTTCTTTTGCGTCCTTGATGCGCATTCTTCGTGAGTGAACATTTTACTTGCCAAATTTTTTGACATGCCTATATAGCGGGTCAGCTTTTTAGTGTGCGCCGCTAAGGATTGATGCGCACTCATTTTCGGAGATTTTATGGCTCGGGTTACTGTTGAAGATTGTATTGAAGTTTTACCAGATCGTTTTGATCTTGTTTTGATGGCTGCTCACCGCGCGCGTAGTATTTCTGCTGGCGCGGCTTTGACCGTTGAGCGCGATAATGACAAGACACCTGTTGTTGCTTTACGCGAATTGGCTGGAGAAACGCTCGGACTAGATGAACTTCGCGAGAGCCTCATCGTTGGCTTGCAGCGGGTTATCATGGACGACGATATTCCTGACGAAGAAGATCAAGCACCAATTCTGGCGCTAGAGCATGGCCAGGAACAGCCAAAAGAAATGTCCGAATCAGATATGTTGCGGGCGTTGCAAAGTGACCGTGATAATGGCCCTGATAATCGTTTTTAGGTAGTTTACTTACTAACCTCGTTAATTTTTATTGCAGGGCAGGGTAGCTCTGGTTAGGTTCCGGTTTTAACAGCCTGGATAAAGGATTCGATATGTCTGCTTCTGACGCCGCAGTATTTGCAGCAATTGACCATGAATTAACGCGCCAACGTGATCAAATTGAACTGATCGCATCGGAAAATATCGTTTCCCAAGCGGTGTTGCAGGCGCAAGGTTCCGTTCTCACCAATAAATACGCTGAGGGGTATTCTGGTCGCCGTTATTATGGTGGGTGTGAGCATGTAGATGTGGTCGAAGATTTAGCCATAGAGCGCGCCAGGCAGATGTTCGGATGTGGCTTTGTCAATGTGCAGCCCCATTCCGGCAGTCAAGCCAATCAGGCGGTATTGCTCGCCCTGCTACTGCCGGGGGATACTATTATGGGTATGGATTTAGCGTCGGGCGGTCATTTGACACACGGCGCAAAACCTAACCTGTCCGGTAAATGGTTCAATGCCGTGACTTACGGTGTACGCGAAGACAATTGCCTGATCGATTATGATGCGGTTGAGGCTATTGCCCTTGAGCATAAACCAAAAATGATTATCGCAGGCGGTTCCGCCTATGCCCGCGTCATTGATTTTGCGCGGTTTAGAGAAATAGCCGATAAAATTGGTGCCTATCTACATGTGGATATGGCGCACTTTGCCGGGCTTGTGGCAGGCGGTGTTCACCCCAATCCATTGCCTCACGCCCATGTCGTGACGACCACCACCCACAAAACCCTGCGCGGCCCACGCGGCGGCATGGTGTTGACTAACGACGAGACTATCGCCAAGAAAATCAACTCTGCCGTATTTCCGGGTCTGCAAGGTGGCCCTTTAATGCACGTTATTGCCGCCAAGGCTATTGCATTTGGTGAGGCTTTAACGCCCGAATTTAAAACCTATAGCAAAAACGTCGTGCGCAATTGCCAAGTCATGGCGGATACTTTGGTCAAAGCTGGTTACGCAGTCGTGAGCGGCGGCACAGATACCCATTTGGCGCTGATTGATCTGCGCCCTAAAGGCGTAAAGGGTAAATACGCCGAACATGCTCTGGAGCGTGCAAATATAACCTGTAACAAAAATGGCATTCCATTTGATACAGAAAAATTTACCATTACTTCCGGTATTCGTATCGGGTCTCCGGCAGGGACATCGCGCGGTTTTGGCGCGGCTGAATTTCAATTGATCGGTGAACTAATGGCCGAAGTTTTGGATGCGCTCGGAAGTAGCCGTAAAGGCGATGATGCCGTAGAAGCCTCCGTGCGTGAACGTGTGGCTAAGCTCACCAAGGCTTTCCCGATTTATCCGGATTTATAGGTGAATTATGCGTTGCCCGTTTTGTTCCAGTGATGATAGCCAAGTAAAAGATAGCCGCCATACCGAGGACAGCAATGCCATTCGCAGACGCCGATTGTGCAATGGTTGTGGGGCGCGGTTCACCACTTTTGAGCGGGTGCAATTACGCGAGCTGACCGTAGTGAAAAAAAATGGCCGCCGGGCGCCCTTTGACCGCGATAAACTTTTGGCCTCGGTCACTATAGCATTGCAAAAACGTCCGGTTAAAGATGAACAGATTGAGCGCATGATCAGCGCAATTGTCCGACGGCTTGAAAGTATTGGCAATAACGAAGTTTCTAGCGAAATTATCGGCCAAATGGTCATGGATAGCCTGCCGCATTTGGATAGTGTTGGCTATGTGCGCTATGCGTCCGTCTACAAGAACTTCCATGAAGTTTCGGACTTTGAGAGCTTTATTGGCGACGAAAAACTGGCATCAGAAGCTGAAAAAAATGCGAAAGAAGAAAAATAATGCACGCAGATATTGATACGCGCGGACGACATTTGGCACGACTTTCTGCGGTGCAGGCGCTATACCAAATGGAAATAGCCGACCAAAAATCCAAATTTGTGGTGCGGCAGTTTAATGAACACTGGACAGAACAGGCTGTCAAAGACGGTGAAAGTATAGCCGACAGTGATTTTTTCGAGCTTATAGTGTTGGGAGTTGTCGCTGAGCAAGACGCCGTTGACGAGGCTATTGCGGGCAAGCTTGGCAAGAACTGGAAATTAAGCCGTCTGGATGTGACTTTGCGAGCGATTATGCGCTGTGCCAGTTATGAACTGCTGCGCATGTTTGATGTACCAGCCATCGTCGTGGTTGATGAATATGTCGGGCTTGCCAAAGATTTTTATGCGGGCAAAGAACCTAATTTTGTCAATGCGGCGCTCGATAAATTAGCCCGTGAGCGCCGTCCGGGGGAGTTCGGTATACCGACCAGTTTGACTGATACCGAAAAAACTGATGGATGAATTTGGTTTCATTGCCAAATACCTAAGCGGACTTGCTGGGCGCGAGGCTCTCGACCTCAAAGACGATGCCGCCGTTTGGACGCCGCCAAAAGGCCTTGATGCGGTCATCAGTATGGATACCCAAATTGAAGCCGTGCATTTTCCAGACGGGAAGTTCGATGGACAAACCGCAGAAAAACTCATACGGGTCAATGTTTCTGATCTCGTAGCCAAGGGGGCTGACCCCGTCGGTTATTTTTTGTCTTTGGCATTATCGGAACAAATAGGCGAGGACGATTTAGCTGGTTTTTGCCAAGGCTTAGCCCGTGCGCAAGCCACATATGGTCTTAAATTATGGGGTGGGGACACGACCCGAGGTGTTGGGAAAAATGTACTGACGATTACTATGATTGGTACGGTGCCTGCAGGGAAAACCGTGCTGCGTTCCGGAGCAAAACCGGGCGATTTAGTGTGCGTGACCGGAAATGTTGGCGATAGCTACCTTGGATTAAAAACAATATTAAATCAAATAGATATTCGAGATACTCAATCTGAATATTGGGTGCAGGCTTATCATTTACCCGATCCACCATTCGCGCTCAGAGCTGCCATTCGCAAATATGCGAGCGCTGCAGTGGATATTTCAGATGGTTTGTTCGCCGACGCCGGGCATTTAGCCGGTGTATCCGGGGTGAGCATGGATATTTTCCTGACCACAATTCCGTTATCTACGGCGAGCACAAGATGGGTGCTCGGTGCGGCGAACCACCAGAAGGCCAGGCTCGATTTGGCTACTGGCGGCGATGATTATCAGGTTTTGATGTGCGCGCCCGAGCGAAGAATATCCGGTCTCAAGCGGCGAGCCAATAAGGCCAGTATTGCCCTAACCATCATAGGCAAAGTTACGGACGGCGCGGGCGTCAGATGTATGGATAGCCAAGGCAACGAAATTCCGGTGGATACACCGGGCTATAAGCATTTTTAATTGACCGCTCTTCAAGTAATAAAAAACCCGGCGCTTGATCTGTGATCAGGACACCGGGCTTATTTGCGGTCTTGGTGGGAGACGTTATCGTCCGCCGCCAGGGCCGCCACTTCCCCCCGGAATGTCCTGGTTTCCGCCGAGCTGGTCGACGGGTATACGGCCAATCGTGCCGAAAATTTGTTCTAATACGGATAGTTCACGACCACGTGTCGGGGTTTCGCGGTCTGAGAAATTGACATATTGTCCGTTTTCAATGCCGTATTCTGCTACTTTTTTTACTTGACCGTCATCATTAAATGTAATGGCGGTAATTGTTCGTTCCGAAGTTATCGGACGGAGATAGGCCAGTCGTTCACGGACACTGGTTAGATAATACCATGTGTTCTCGTCGAAGGTGCTTTTGATTGACGGATTGCCTAGCCGCGCCAAAACGCTGGCTTTGGTGTCTGATTCGGTATCAACTGCTTGCGGCTTATCTTTTGTCGGAATGTAACCGTGATTACGCAGTGTTGGGTTACAAGCAGAAAGTCCGAATATAAGGATAGCTAGGCTTGGTATTTTAAATATATTAGCGCGCATGCAAGCTTTCTCTTTCAATTTGTCAGCGTATCCATTACCTAATCAAAATCAACATGGCAAGTCTGTACATGTGAAAAGAGATGGATAAATGCTGAATATTTTGTCACGTATTACAGGCTCGAACCGAGCCGAAAAAAGAGATGCCAAGCGTATTTACGCAAAAACCATGGCACAGTCGCGTTTGCCAGAGTTTTACGGCGATAATTTGTGCCAAGATACCACTGATGGACGCATGGAAATCCTGTGTCTCCATATCTCCACAATTATGTATGTGTTACGCGGCCATGGTGATACAGGCGCAAAACTAACACAAGCTATCTATGATGTTATGATCGACGACTTTGATGTAGCTTTGCGGGAGGAAGGCTTGGCCGATACAGGGGTTTCGCGCCGCATAAAACCACTTGCCAAAATGTTTTTTGCGCGGGCAAAGCAATATGCCGATATATTTGACGGCGCGGATGATGTTGGTGCGCTGGAAGTGATAATCGGCGAATATGTGTGTGAGAATGCAGAAAATGCCCGTGTATTCGCACTTTACGGCAAGAATTTTCTTGAAAATGTGTCTAAACAAGACCTTGGCGACATTGCTACTGGGAACCTGGGTTTTCCAAAATTCTCTAAATAATGTGTATCCAAGTGGATTTTTGCCTTATAAGCAGTTTTCAACAATAACGAGAATTCGGGGAATATATGCTGGACGGATTGATCATATCGGTAGATGCAATGGGCGGTGATGATGCACCGGATATTGTTATCCACGGCATCGAATATTTTTTGAAACACGCAGGTAAGGGGCGTCATGCCCGCTTTATCATTCACGGCGATGAAGCGCAGCTTACTCCTCTATTGGCCAAAACCCCGCACACCCGCGAACGCAGCGAGATACGCCATACGGACAGTGTCATTGCTATGGATGCCAAGCCTGCGACAGCTATGCGGCGCGGCAAAGGTACCAGCATGTGGAATGCTATCGAATCGGTAAAGTTGGGCGATGCCAAAGTAGCGGTTTCCGCCGGAAATACCGGGGCGCTTATGGCCATGTCCAAATTGTTGCTCCGGATGAAAAGAGGGGTGCAGCGTCCGGCTATCGCGGCGCGGTGGCCCCACCAAGAGGGCTTTGGGGTCGTGCTGGATGTAGGGGCTAATCTGGAATGTGATGCCAACCAGCTCCGGGAATTCGCAGTACTCGGCGAAGCTTATTACCGGGCGTTATACAAAAAGAAAAAACCCAGCATTGGTTTGCTCAATGTGGGAACCGAAAGCTTGAAAGGTAATGCCATTATTCAGGCCGCCCATGATAGTTTGTCTTGCTCGGAAATGGGGTTGAATTATATCGGGTTTGTTGAGGGGAATGATATTTCCATGGGGGATGTCGATGTCATCGTTACCGACGGGTTTACTGGCAATATTGCTCTGAAAACGGCGGAAGGTACGGCGCGGCTGGTGGGTAGCTTTCTTCGCGGTGCCATGAATGATAATATTTTTTCCAAGATAATTTCTATTTTTAGCATACCGACAATGAGCCGCCTTAAAAAACGCATGGATCCGCGCCTTGGTAATGGCGGGTTGTTTTTGGGATTAAATGGGATTGTCATCAAAAGCCACGGCGGCACGGATGCGATAGGCTATGCCAGTGCGCTCAATGTTGCCATCGAGATGGCGGATAGCAATTTTCTCGATGAGATTGAACGCACACTTGATGCGCTTCACGACGAAGATGACAGTGTGGAGATACATATACCATGACGGTAAAGTCGTATATTCGCGGCGTAGGATCGTATTTGCCGTCGCGTGTCCTCACCAATGCGCAATTGGCAGAAACTGTTGATACGTCTGATGAATGGATACGTGCGCGTACAGGTATCACCCAGCGTTATATCGCATCCGAAGGACAAAATACATCTGATCTGGGTGCGGCGGCAGCACAAGATGCCCTTGCCGCAGCAGGTATGGAAGCGCCTGAAATTGATTTAATCATTTGCGCCACGTCTACGCCAGACCTGACATTCCCTGCTACAGCAACGATTATCCAAGAAAAACTCGGTATCCACCACGGTGCGGCATTTGATGTCCAAGCGGTTTGCTCTGGTTTTATCTACGGGATAAGCGTAGCTGACGCCATGATCAAAGCCGGTACAGGCAAAAATGTCTTGCTGATCGGTGCGGAAACATTCTCGCGGATACTAGACTGGAATGACCGCACGACGTGCGTGTTATTCGGAGACGGGGCAGGGGCTATGGTGTTGTCATCTACTCCGGACAAAAACCCAGAAGCAGGCGACGGTGTGCTGGATACAGAAATTCGCTCTGATGGCCGTTACCGCGACTTGCTTTATGTGGACGGCGGACCATCATCGACCCAGACAGTTGGTAAATTACGCATGACTGGCAATAAAGTATTCAAACGTGCCGTCAAAGAGCTATCCAACTCCATGGTCAAGTGCGCTGAAGAAGCGGGCATCGCTATTCCTGATATAGACTGGTTTGTGCCCCACCAAGCCAATCAGCGTATCTTGGAAGCGGTCGCAAAACGGCTCGATTTACGCCGGGGACAAGTGGTCTCCACAGTGGCCTACCATGCCAACACATCAGCTGCTTCCATCCCGCTGGCCATGGATACTGCGATTAAAGACGGGCGTATCAAACGCGGTCACACAGTAATGCTGGAAGCCTTTGGTGGCGGTTTCACCTGGGGTTCGGCGCTTCTGTCCTATTAATCGCCTAAACTTCACTTATTTTTCAATATTTTAGCGCCCAAGTCGACATTTTGTATTGGCTTTTATTAATTTAATGAATACTGTTATTTGTCTTTAAAGGGGTTTAAGGTGAGCGAGTATACAGTAACCAGAGCAGATTTAATTGATGCGGTCTATAAAGAGATCGGACTATCGCGTACCGAATCTGCGGTCATTATCGAATCTATTTTGAGCCATATTACGGGCGCATTGATTAAAGGCGAGACTGTGAAATTGTCCGGTTTTGGAACTTTTGATGTCCGCCATAAGAAATCCCGCATGGGACGCAACCCGAAAACAGGCCGTGAAGTACCAATCACATCGCGCCGGGTGTTAGGCTTCAGGCCGTCCAATATCCTAAAAAGGCGCGTTAACGCATCATTGACGAAGAATTAGTTTAATATACTGATTAAGGGTGATTCGTTTTACGGGTCAAGCAATGGGACAGGCAGTATACGCTTGCAGATAAATGACGCAGATAAAACCAAATGGGTCTAAATCAACACGGGCTTTTCGCACTATAAGCGAAGCCGCCGACGAGCTTGATCTACAAGCGCACGTCTTGCGGTTCTGGGAAAGTAAATTCGCGGATATCCAGCCCATGAAACGCCGGGGTGGGCGCCGTTTTTACCGACCGGAAGACATTGAGTTTATACGCGGGATAAAAGTTTTGTTGCACAGAGAAAAACACCCGATTAAAGATGTGCAAAAATTGATCCGTATCAAAGGCCCGCAAAGCGTTATGGAACTTGGCCGTTCCGTGGAAAAAGCTTCTAAGCCCAGAAATATTAAAGACACCAATTTGGTGCCGAGGCGCATCAAGCCTGTTATAGGCAAACCAGCCATAGACACGCCTGTTGCTAAAAGTGCCGCGCCTATTAGCGCACCTCCGCCGCAGGAAAACTATAGAAGGGACGACGATATAGTGCGCCGTCCGGGCGTTGTTGATTTGGAGCAACATCGGCCTGCAAAACCACAAAAACAAGTTGAGGTACAGCCAGTCGCTGTTGAGGCTACGCCAGAAGCAATTCCAAGTATCAGCAGCGAAGATAAATCTAATCTTACAGACGCGCTTCAACGCTTGAAAAAATTAAAATCACGCTGGCAAGATTTTACAGAGTAAAGAAGCAAAATTTACATAAATTTTGGTTGTCCCGTGGTAGGCATCTGCCTATAAGGCAGGCCTGATAACGGACAATATTGTCGGAGCGTAGCGCAGTCCGGTAGCGCACTCGCCTGGGGGGCGAGGGGTCGTAGGTTCAAATCCTATCGCTCCGACCATTGTTCTGATTTGGAGAAAATAGCCCGAGAATTAACTTGGAACAAAATTGGGGAAAATAATGCCATCCCATTCGCCATTAAAGTCCAGCCGTGCGGTTAGCATATGGCTTTTTATTATGATCATTATGGTGGTCTCTATAGTTTTGCTCGGCGGGGCGACGCGTTTGACTAATTCTGGGTTGTCTATAACAGAATGGAAACCAATAACCGGGGCTTTGCCGCCACTATCAGAAGCGGCCTGGATTTCGGAATTTAACAAATACAAACAGATACCCGAATTTTCCGCAGAACATCCTGATATGGATTTGGCCGGGTTTGAATTTATCTATTTTATGGAATGGAGCCACAGGCAACTTGGCAGGCTCATTGGTTTAGCGTATTTTTTGCCACTGGTTTGGTTTTTATGGCAAAGGAAATTACCCAGCGGTAAACGTGTGCGTTTTATCGCTATCTTACTGATGATCGGGCTTCAAGGTGCGATTGGCTGGTGGATGGTGGCAAGCGGTCTTGTCCACGACCGAGTCGATGTAAGCCAATATAGGTTGGCCGTGCATTTGGGCGTGGCCTTTATTATATTGGCATTACTGTATTGGACATGGCAGGATAATCGACAAAATTGGCCGGAAAAAAACTATGATTCCAAATTACGAAAGCTAACGCCCGTTCTATTTTTTTTGGTGTTTTTGCAAATTTTAACAGGCGCATTGGTGGCGGGCACACATGCGGGATTGACCTATAACACATGGCCGCTCATGGACGGCGGGCTAGTGCCGGGAGGTTATCTGGCGCAAAGCCCGGCGTGGATAAACATGTTCGAAAATGTTGCCAGCATCCAGTTTAACCATAGAATGCTTGGCTACGCCGTGTTCTTAATGGCTATATTGGTGTGGCGAAAAGCAGTTAGCTACAAGGAAATCGCCGTGCGCAAGGCTGTCAGCTGGTTGTTGCTGGCTATTCTGGCGCAAATCGTCCTCGGCATAGTTACATTGCTAACAGTTGTACCGCTACACTTGGCTTTAACGCATCAGGCTGGCGCTATAGCGGTGTTCTTGTTGGCAGCTTGGACAGTTAGAACCGCGCGGGTTAGAACTTATTGAGGTGTGCTTTTAGGCGGATTAGCGGCCTCCGACAATTTTCGCTCGGCGTAGGACAAACTAATAAAAACAATACGGCTTTCGTCCCGATCAACCATAGCCAAGACTCCATCAGCATAGGCACCACCGCCGTAATTGGACTGGGTAACCGCAACAAATTTAACATGTTCAAGACCGCGCACGCTAAGGCCATTGTTGATGTTGGCGCGGTATGATTCGAGAACAGGTAGCTTCTGGTTCGGTTTCATAGGGGGAGAATATGAGATAAATAAGCTCGATATATCGCCTTTTTGAATGGCAAAATCTCTTGAGCCGAGGCTAATAGCGGGAAAACCAAATTTGCAAACATTTGGCTTTCGGGGGTTTGGCCGCGCCGATAAAATTTCTTGACTGAGGTAGTTGTCTGATATGTTCAGACCAAGTGTCATATATTTGCCGTGACTTGTAAGAAAACTAATTTGACTTTCTGTAGGTTGTTTTTGAGCGCAAAATGCGCGGGCTTTGACTGTTTCTCCAGAATAAACCATCGGCGAGAAATTGCCGTCATTATCGGCCTCGATAAATGCTTCTATATTGTTATCTGTATTAATGGCAAGAAATACGCCGGGGGCGGCTTCTCTGGCCAAGCCGAATATGTCTATGTATTTGCCAGTTCCGACTGACTTAGGGTCGCGGCCTTCTATGTCTGTGGAGTAGAGGTGACCATCATCGTCCAATAAAATAATCCGGCCAAGCCACGGCGCGACGCTATTGGGGACAAAGGTGAGCTTTGCTACCGATATATCCAAATCAACGGCATGAGTTGCTACTATGTCTATGGTCGGGAGAGTTTTGGTTTCAACAGCGGCGCTGGGTTCGTCGGACTTGCCAGAGCAAGCGGGCAGGGCAAATGACAACATGGTCGCGGCGAGGAGGAGGGTTGTTTTTTTCATTTTGTCACCATAATTTATCTATGTGTATTTTGCTAGTGATTTTTGGTTTGTTGAAATCACAATAAGGCGGTAATATATTACCGCTAACCTAACGTGTTGTTATATATAGGGAAATAAGAATAATGTAGAAACATGTTGACGAAGTGCTACGGCGCACATAAGAGGGCGCAATATTTAAAGGGTGACATGATTTGCCGCCCATTTCATTTGAGAAACTCCGAAAGAAAATTATGAAAACGACTAAATTTCTCAAGACAGCCGAGGTTGAAAAGCAGTGGATATTGCTGGACGCCGAGAACATCGTAACTGGCCGTCTTGCTTCTTATATTGCCCTCCATCTGCGCGGCAAACACCGTCCTGATTATTCACCACACATTGATTGCGGCGATAATGTCATTGTTATCAACGCTGAAAAAGTGGCGTTGACCGGTAAAAAAATGACCGACAAAGTCTATTACCGTCATACGGGCTATCCGGGTGGTTTGAAAGAAACGACTGCTGGTAAAATCCTTGGTGGTCGTTTCCCGGAACGTGTTTTGCGCAAAGCTGTGCAGCGTATGTTGCCAAAGGAAAGCCCCTTGGCGCGCAAGCAACTTTCCAATCTGCATGTTTATGCTGGATCTGAGCATCCCCACGAAGCGCAAAAGCCGACTGTGATTGATTTTGCGGCAATGAACTCTAAAAACGTAAGGGTCAAATAACATGGCTACTGAGAAACAAACATTAGAAGACCTGAAAAGCGTCATGGACGGCGTGGCGACTGCTACACCGACCGAAGACGGCGGCGTTGTTGTCGAAGTTGTTCTCCCTGAACCAAAGATCGACGACCTTGGTCGTTCATATGCGACGGGTAAACGGAAAAACTCTATTGCGCGGGTTTGGATCAAGCCAGGCAATGGCAAAATCACCGTCAATGGTCGTGACCAGGAAGTGTATTTCGCGCGTCCGGTTCTGCGCCTCATTATTCGCCAGCCTTTCGAGGCTGCCGAACGTGTAGACAGCTATGACGTAATGGCCACCGTTAAAGGCGGCGGTCTGTCCGGCCAAGCGGGTGCGGTTCGCCACGGCATCTCCAAGGCGCTCACATATTATGAGCCATCACTTCGTGCGGCCCTGAAAGCCGGCGGCTTTATGACACGCGATAGTCGCGTTGTTGAACGTAAGAAATACGGTCGCAAAAAAGCCCGTAAGAGCTTCCAGTTCTCCAAACGTTAAGCAAAAACACACAATATTATTGTATTGCAAGGGCGTTCTTCGGAGCGCCCTTTTTTATTGGATAATGGCCAAAAAACGTAAGGTGAGGATTATGACAAAACTAAAAACCGCAGTTTTAGGGGCGTCTGGCTATACGGGCGCAGAAGCCGTGCGCCTGATTATGGGGCATCCGAATTTGGACTTGGTGGCGTTGACCGCCCACCGCCATGCGGACAAAGCCTACGCAGATGTTTACCCGCATCTCGCTCATCAAGGCCTGCCAGATTTGCAAAACTGGCAGGATGTCAAATGGGACGAAATTGATGCGGTATTCGCTTGCTTGCCCCATGGTGCCAGCGAAGATACGATTGCTGAAATTGCCCATAAAGACAATAAAATCATAGATTTATCAGCAGATTTTCGTCTAAAAAACGCCGGGGTTTACTTACAAACCTATGGCCGTAAACATACTTCGCCAGACTTGTTGGCAAATGCAGTTTACGGCCTAACCGAATATGCCAGAGATGATTTGAAAAACGCAAGCTTGGTCGCCTGTCCGGGCTGTTATCCTACCGCTAGCCTGTTGGCAATATTGCCCGGTCTAGATCTGTTCGACACGGATAATATCATCATAGATGCCAAATCCGGCGTTAGCGGCGCAGGGCGCAAAGAAAGCACCGCGCTGATTTATCCCGAAACCGCAGAGGGCGCCCATGCCTATGCAATCGGAAGCCACCGCCACGGACCGGAAATAGACGAAAAAATAAGCGCGGCAACGGGCAAGAAAATCACGGTTAGCTTCACTCCGCACCTCGTCCCTATGAACAGAGGTATGATTGCCACGGTTAATGTGGAACTGAACCAAGGCGTGACCATCCAAGAGCTGCGCGCCGCCTATGAAAACCACTATAAAAACGAAGCATTCGTGCATGTTGAGCCAGAGGGCGTCGTCCCCCACACTCGCCATATCCGCGCATCCAATCAATGCCGTATCGGCATATTCCCAGATCGCAACCCACGCCGCGTCGTCATAATTTCGGTCATAGACAACCTCACGAAAGGCTCCTCAGGCCAAGCCGTACAAAACCTTAATGCAATGATGGGCTGGGACGAGACCTTGGGGTTAAATTTGGTGCCGATATTCCCCTAGTGATTCCCTAACAAGCTTTAATGAAGAAACTGCGTGACCTTGGGGGGTATTTGTCACATATTGTCTGAAGGAATGAACGGAATCATCATCATGCATTTACGCCGTACAGTTAGTTTTATTGCCATCGCTACAGTGTTAAGCAGTTGCGCCAGCATAAAAATGCCGGATATGGACTTTATCAAGTTTCCAGAATTTAAATCGGAAGCTGAAAACATTCCTGATTACCCCAAAGTCGAAGACGCGCCGCAAAAGCCCAAAGGTCTGCGCTCAGCAGAAAAATGGGATCAAGCTGCGCAGGATATTATGGCTAAAAAGGACAGTTTCTCGGATCCGGACTTGGTTGATCCAAAATCAGACGCAGAGATAGTGCGCGAAATGCAGCGTTTGCGGGCGGAAGCGGACGCCTATAAAAAAGATGATCCGCAATAATGTGCCCCGCTAATGTCTGATGTATTACTGGGCATAACATCATCAGTACGCGGCCAGAAATGGGTGATGCGCAATGATGATGATGCGAAAATAACCGCGCTCTCCAACCAAGGGCTAAGCCAAACCACGGCGCAAATATTGGCAGGGCGCGGGGTTGAACCTACGGAAGCTGAGAAATTTCTGAACCCGACCTTGCGCGGATACTTGCCCGACCCGTCATCGCTGGCGGACATGCACAAGGCTGCGGTGCGGATAGTTGATGCGGTTGAGTCCGGAGAAGCTATCACCATTTTCGCAGATTATGATGTAGATGGCGGTACATCGGCGGCGCAGTTAATCCGTTGGGGCAGGGCGCTTGGGGCGAAGTTTGGCCTTTATGTGCCCGACCGTATTAAAGAGGGCTACGGCCCGTCGGTAGAAGCGTTTAAGCAGCTTAAGAAATCCGGTGCCGATTTGGTCATCACCGTTGATTGCGGCGCGAGCGCCGAAGACGCTCTCACGGCGGCGGCGGATATTAAGTTGCCCATCATCGTCATTGACCACCATATGATGAGCGGCGACATGTCGCCCTGCTATGCTTTGGTCAACCCGAACCGCCCCGACGACACATCCGGCCTTGGGCATTTGGCTGCGGCGGGGGTGTCATTTATGTTATTGGTTGCCCTCAACCGCGAAGCCAAAAAGCGCGGAATTGGCGGCACGCCGGACTTGCTTAGTTTCCTCGATTTAACTGCCCTTGGGACGATTTGTGATGTGGTGCCGCTTACTGGACTTAACCGGGCCTTTGTTGCTCAGGGGTTGAAAGTCCTCTCAAACGTGCCCAATTTGGGCTTGGCGGCTTTGGCCGAAGTGGCCGGGGTTAGTGCGCCGTATACCACTTACCACGGCGGGTTTATCTTGGGGCCGCGGATTAATGCGGGCGGGCGTATCGGCCAAGCCGATATGGGTGCGCGTATGCTCTCCAGCGATGATGCGGATGAAGTCGCGGGCTTTGCCGCAGAACTTGACCGCATCAATAAAGAGCGCCGGCATCTCCAAGACCGCATCCTTACCGAAGCCCTTGAACAAGTCGAACAAATGCCCGGTATACATTCACCAAACGGCCCGCAAGTTATCTGTATTGCTATGCAAAACTGGCATGCAGGGGTTATCGGCATCGTTGCCGGGCGGCTAAAAGACCGTTATAATCGTCCGGCTATCGTTATCGGAATTGACGCAGAGGGTGTCGGCAAAGGGTCGGGGCGGTCCATGTACGGCGTTGATATGGGGACGGCGATTATTGCGGCGCGAGCGCAAGGCATATTGGACGCAGGCGGCGGCCATGCCATGGCGGCAGGATTAACTGTGGCCGAGGATAAAATACCGGAATTTCAAGCGTTTATAGAAGACTATTTGCGCGGGGATGTCATAGAGGCTCGCAAAAATTCTGCCCTTAAAATAGATGCGCTCCTAAGTCCGTCGGCGGTCGGTATTGACCTGATAAAAGAAATAGGCAGGGTTGGACCCTACGGCGCGAAAATGCCGGAACCGCTATTTGCCTTCGCCGATATGCGGGTGACCTATGCCCAAAGGTTGAACGGTGGCCATGTGCGTTGTGCCTTTGAAGATGGTTCGGGAACCCGTTTGGCGGGCATCGCATTTCGCGCCGAGGAAACCGGAATCGCAGAGATATTGCTTTCCCCGACGCCGCCTAAAGTCCACATTGCCGCCCGCCTAAAAGAGAATACCTGGAAGGGGCGCACCAAAATTGACGTGCAGATAAGTGATTTGGCCATAGCTGAATAATAATAGGGTAATTTTGCCCAAAAATTTGCATTTTTCTTGCCATTATGTCTTGCACCAGAACATGTGCGACTATATATGAGCGGTTCGCTGATATTGCGGTCCCTTCGTCTATCGGTTAGGACGCCAGGTTTTCAACCTGGAAAGAGGGGTTCGATTCCCCTAGGGACTGCCATCAGATACGACTTTCATATAATACCTCGGATAAGATTTCTGTGTAGAGAAAAATATGGGAGAGAAATACTTAGACTGCTATGGGGGCAGAAGCAGCCTTAGATATTTGCGTTGTCAGTCACGAATTAAGCCTTACATTGGGAATATGAACATTACGCAACTGCAGCGCAGAGATTTATTTGATTTTATTATTCATAAAATTGATCCAAATGCGATTGACTGGGATGCTCCTTGCCAAAAATTTAACCCTTGGAGACGCAAGGCGCGTCTCAGTGAAGTTTATATCGATGTCTAAAATTCATGTCACAGGAAATGCGGGCGCAGGCAAATCTACATTAGCGCGTGAAATCGGAACCGCGCTGGGACTGCCAGTTTTTGGCCTCGATAAAATCGTGTGGCAAGAGGGTTGGGTGAAAACCCCACCTGAGACGAGAGCCGCGAAAGAACGAGCATTAATTTCTAGGCCTGAATGGGTGATCGAAGGCGTTTCACAAACTGTTCGGGATGCAGCTGATACTGTATTTTTTTTAGATGTCGACCGCAAAACGTCTTTAATAAGGTGCGCAAAACGAAATTGGAAATTCCTTTTTACTAGCCGCCCAGACTTACCAAAAAACTGCCCAGAAATCCTCATTATTCCTGATCTCATAAAGATAATATGGGGGTTCAAAACTCATACTCGCCCCAAAATATTAGCGGATATGACTGAGCAATCGTCGGGCAGGTTTATTATCACAGACACTACTGATTTGAAAAGTGCTTATCGGCATTTGGGGATTGCAGAATGAGCAGGTTTCTAATGTCCCCTTTTGAGGATAAAACAGACATTCACCTACTGTAATTACCCGCAGATTTTATCATGAAGTGTTTGCATCGTAAAAATGCATCGGGTATGACACGACTATGAAAAATATACTTAAAACA
>JALSHE010000111.1 GCA_026982415.1 Robiginitomaculum sp. | reverse complement strand
CCCCATTGCCAAAGGCCATGGAACCGTCAAACCCGGCTGAGGATGACCGTCCGAATGCGATACCGTCTTCACCTGCGGCGGAACTGGACGCCCCAAAGGCGATACTGTCCACACCCGTAGCCTGGGCGTTATTACCAAAGGCAAAGGCAAAATTGGCCGTTGCATCCGCATCAAAGCCCATAGCAATTGTTGATGTGGCAGAGGACACAGAATTGCGCCCAAAGGCGAATGAGTTCAGGCCGGACGCGGTTGACTGCCGCCCAAAGGCCAAGGCATAATCCGCCGTAGCCTCCGCCCCGTCATACAAAAGCACACCCGTCCCATCATAAGCCGCCCCACCAAGGGCAACAGAGCCAAGGCCAGATGCATTGGCGGATTCGGTGTCTGTTTCACCCGCCCCAATAGCCGTCGCCCCAAGCCCGGTAGCTTGAGCGTATCCACCAAGCGCGGTTGCATAGTCCATAGTGGCATCGGAGAAAGACCCGGCAGATGTAGATTGCAAACCTGCGGCTTGGGCGCTACGGCCAAATGCGCTAGCATTGGTCATGGTAGCATCCGAGAAAGCCCCGACAGATGTGGACTGAAAACCTGTGGCTTGGGCAAGATAGCCAACGGCGCTGGCATAACGGCAGCAGAATTTTCCGAACAGATTGGCATGTCGGAGCGTGCCATCGAGTTTAGGTTGCAACAAGCACGCAAAAAATTGCGTGCGAAAACCATAGCAGAAGCCGTCTATAAGGCAATAGCCTACGGTATATTGCCTTTGTAGAGAGCACTCTTGAGTTGGATACTCTAGGCTCGCTTGGCGAACCCGCTTATATCCTTGGGTTTACCGTTCAGGCTGACTTGCGGTGAGGGGGCTGGGATACCGAACATATAGCCTTGTAGATAATCTACGCCGAGCCGGGTAAGTAAATCCGCGTCTTCGCGCGAACCCACCATTTCAGCTACGGTTTTAACCGAAAACGTCTGAGCTAGATCTACCATCATCCGCACAAAGACTTGCTTGTGCGGGGTCAGGGAAAGATCGCGGATGAAACTGCCGTCGATTTTTATTTCGTCAGCTTCAATGGCCATCAGGTTTCTAAATGTGGTGTGGCCCGCGCCAAAATCATCAATGGAGAAATGACATCCCAAAGCCCGTACTTCCATAGAGAACTGCCCTGCCATTGCCGGGTCGTCCAAGGCCACCGTTTCGGTCATTTCCACATTGACTCGCTTACACGAAGAACCAAGGGTTTTTAGAGCGCCAATATAATCTTTGGCAGTTTCCGAATTTTTTACTGTTGCTGCAGAAACATTGAGGGCAATTTTTATATTTGGCAGATCTATCAATGTATCGCGCGCAATTTCCAATGCGCGTCTGTCTAGTAAATGTACACATTCCAAACGCTCTGCTGCCATGATAAATTCTGCGGCAGATGCCAGTTCTCCGTCGTCGCGGCGCAAACGCAATAGGCACTCAAAATGATGGGTGTCGCGGCTTTCAGCATGGACAATAGGTTGATAGGCCAATGTGATACGGCGGTCATTCAAGGCGCTAATAATGTCGTCGCGTGTCAGTTCCGATTTACTTTGTCTAGGTTTTAAATCTGGTAAATCCCGGTTATATGCTACAAATTCACCGCCTTTGAGCCGGGAATGGGCGATAGCCGTATAAGCTTGCTGCATGGCATCAGCAGCGCTGGTGGCCTTTTGTGAAAGCACGCTGCCACCTACGGCAAATTTTGCACGAAGATCGCCGTGGGGGCTACTGTAAGGTTCGCTTGATACGGTTTTGATAATCCGTTCAGCCACGTTTTGCATTTCAACGGGGCCGCAATCGGATAGACCAATGCCAAAATTCCGACCAGATACACGCCCGCAAATGTCAGGGGTGCGCACACTGGTTTTTAGGCGGTTCGCAATAGCTTTGGTAAGGCGGTCCCCTGCCTCGTAGCCATATGTGGCGTTAATATCTTTGATATTGGTCACGGACAGAACCACATAACTGGCTTGGCGGTCATAACGTTGGGCATTTGCCAACATCAAGTTAAGACCCTCGGCCATGCGGTTGCTATTCCAAAGTCCGGTAAGGCTGTCGAATGATGCATGATAGCCTGCTTGTTCTTCCTGGATTTTTCGGGTCTGGATATTGGTGACAACACCCACGATTTTGGTAGCGGTTTTCCCGTCCCCTTCTAGGCGTAAGCCCCGTTCCTCGACCCAAATATTACGCCCGTCAAATGTGCGTAACTTATAATCTAATTGGTATTTAGCACCGTTCCAGCTGAGCGTAGCAATGGCTTGTTTGCGCGCACCGCTCGCATCCCCGCACAGGCGCTCAATATAACCTGCCTCGGTTCGAGGAATATCTTCGGCACGAGAGCATAATAAGGAAGCGGCAAGGTCATCATCTTTCCAAACAAGGTCGCCCCCCTCTTCAGTTAACTGCCATGTATAGGCCGATGCAGCCAGCAGACCAAGAATGTCGCTACCGCAGGCGGTGTTTTTTCGCTTTTTTATCTGTCTATCCCTAGCCATCATAACTTATTATTGCACCCATATTTCTAAAAGTTAGGCTGTGCCCCTATTCATTTACGCCGTTTGTTTGTGTACCAAGCCCATATTTACTTCAACAGCCTTAAGAAACCGATACCAGATATGAAAAACTGGGAAATTCAGTTAATCGCCAAACCCGTCGGAAATGGCAAAATCCCGGCGAGCGCTAGCAATCGTCACCATAAATCCAGCCATAACATCCATTAATGTCATTAACATAATCAGGAAAAACACTGACGTTGCAAAAGCTTCGAACATTAAAAATTGCACCAAACAGATAATGAACAGCACCATAGAGAACGCATGGTTCATGACGGCTGCACGGCCAATGCCTGTGGATTTTAACAACTCGAAAAATAACATGACCAAAGCCAGTGCCATCAAACCATGTCCAGGGGTTATCACCCAATCTGCACCACTCGCCATATGCACGGATTGAAACGGTTCATTGAGCCGCAAGCGCACTCGCTCGGCAGAGGCAAAGGTTGCCCCAGCCCATGCCATCACGTTATATATAACGACCGGGATTATCATCAAAGGTATAACCGTAAAAAAGCCCATGACCGTTCCTGACCACTCCCGTAATAACTATACTAAATAGCGTACATTTTGCGGCAAATGTGCTTAATAAAGGCTTAACATTTACACTCCCTACACTGCTTATTGCAAAACCAGTTCCGCGTGGAGTGCGCCCGCGGCTTTCATGGTTTTTAGGATGTCGATCATTTCGCGGGGCGAAACGCCAAGCGCATTGAGACCTGCTACCAAATCAGGCAAGGTGATATTGCTTTCGATTATGGCGATATTTCCGGGCTTGCCGTCCTTTACGCTTACGGACGTGCGCGGCAAGATTATGGTTTCACCCGGGGCAAATGGATTGGGCTGTGAGACAATGGGCGCTTCGGCAATTTTTATCGAAAGATTGCCCTGCGCGATTGCAACAGCAGAAATCCGGACATTGGTGCCAAGCACGATAGTGCCGGAGCGTTGGTCGATGACTACGCGGGCTTTTTGGGCGGGCATAATTTCAAAATTTTCTATGCTGGCCAATTGGCGAGCCGGCGAAGCACCGCTCTTGCGTAAACTCACCTCTATAGTCCCTGCGTCCAATAAATTGGCTGTACCGCGCCCCGCCTTGCTATTGATGATGTTTTCTATGCGGAGTGCCGTGGTAAAATCTGGCGACCGCAGAGCCAACCGGATGCTCGCTAGAGCATTAAAATCAAACGGAATTTCTCGTTCGACACGGGCGCCACCTGGAATAGAACCTGCCGTGGGCACACCCTCGGTGATCGAAACCGCGTCGCCCTCAGCCTTAAAGCCGCTGATGAGAATACTGCCTTGGGCTGCGGCGTAAACCTGACCATCCGCAGCATTGAGCGGCGTCATCACCAAAGTGCCCCCGGACAAGTTTTTGGCGTCACCAATAGACGCGACATTGACATCAATGCGCGAGCCTGTGCGGGCAAAGGGCGGTAATGTCGCGGTGATGATGACGGCGGCAACATTGTTGGGGCGAAAATCACTGCCTTGAATATTGACGCCAAGCCGCTCCAGCAGGTTTGACAAGGCTTCTTCGGTATAGGGTGAATTCCGAATAGTATCGCCCGTGCCGTCCAACCCAATAACCAGACCGTAACCAACCAGATCATTGCCGCGCACATGCTCTATATCGACGATGTCTTTTATCCTGACTTGCGCCGAAGCCGGGCTTGAGCAAGCCGTAATAATGCACAGGAGAAATAGAACAAAGAGCCGCATATATTACCTAATAAAATTGGTTAAGCTTAGATTAGCGAGGCGTGCCGTGATCAAATAGGAGGCTTCCAATTGTGTTTCGAGCTGCTTCAATTCCGCCGCCGCCTCATATTGATCGCGGCCAATAATGGCATTAAGAGTTTGACCCAAAGTCAGGCGTTCTGCCGCCTGTTGGGTGTTGGCATTTTCAATCAAACCTGCGTGAATACCTAAATTCCCTTCCAGCTTAATGATAGCGCTGGTGCCGCCCGCCAACGCAGATGTACCGCCCCTGAACACATCGGCGAAATCCGTACCCGTAATATCATAGCCAGTGCTTTGCGCCGCCGCCATGACCGCCAGCCCGCGCAAGGTATCGCGCAAGGCTTGATCATCGGCGCGCACGCTAAACTCTATGCGCGATCCGTCCGCCAGAAAACTCGGCGGTGCGTCACCGCTCCCGCCTTGGTAAATATCAGTTGCAAAGCCGCCGCTTGGGTCATTAAAATAAAAATCTAGCGCCGTTTCGATACTGGCAGGGCTAGGCTCTGTACTCATTATAGATGTTATATCAGCGAGAAGTTGATCGGGGCTGGCCAACGGGATTTGGTCGCTGGCATCACCTGCAAATAATTTCCGATTGCCGTGGGCTGTGCCGAGTAAAGACATGACGGAACGCAAATTTGCATCCGCCTGTTGCGCAATTGTACCCAGTCCGAAGCTGTCCGGTGTGGACAGCGCCACTAGCCCGGTCGTATCCAGCCCGTTTATTACACCGCGAACTGCGCTGAGGGCAGATGACATCAGGTCTATTCGCGCGCCGGAAATAGCATTAATCCGCCCGTCCAGCTCTATGTCGTCTATGGCTTTTTCCAACAAATGCACACTGCCAACATCGCCGCTGACCACGCGGGTAATGTCTTCGCGCCGTCCGGTGACGGCTTCGCGGGACGCAATTTCCAATCTGGCTTTCAGATCAGATGTCAGGCGCGTTTGTCTTTGAAAAGTCAAGAGATCCGGTAATGCACTTAAAATCATATCAACCTCTATATCTGCATCAAAATATCGAGCATTTCGCTAATAGTCTGGATGACCCGTGCATTGGCGGCATAGCTTTCTTCTATGAGCAATAATGATTGCATTTCTGCGTCCGTATCAACACCGCTCATGGACAGTTCGGCATCTGCCAAAGCACCGGCGCGGGCTAAGGCAGTGGTTGCAACGGCGTCTGCATTTATCCGGCCCTCGCCGATTAATGATGAAAACCCGGCAACCAGTTCGACAGAAGTATGCGCCCCAAGAAGATCAGAGCCAGGTGGTGCCGTGGCTGAATTTGTGAACGCATCCAGTAGATTATTTAAAATCCCGGCGTCCGCCACCGTGCCAAGTCCGGTAGAGCCAAGACCATCGCGCAATCGGCTCGCTTGCCCGCCTTGGCTATTGTCCAGTGCAGCATTGACGCGGATACGCCCAGCAATGCCGGTTATATTACCCGCGTCCAACGCGCTGCCCGCATCGGTAAATATACCTGGTGCGCCGCTTGCAGTCGTCGGATCAATACCGTCCGCAGAAAATCTGCTGATTATATCAGCAGCTAAACTGTCTAAATTCTCCAGAAAATCAGGTGCGGTTTGGTCTCGAATTGTGAACAACCCTGCGAGCGTGCCGCCGCTAACTGCGAAATATCCGCTGGTATTTGGGGTCAAATTCTGATCGCCAACACTCAGCCCAGAAAGCACCCCTGCACCGTTCTCGTCATAGCTGGCACCCGCCGGGATTACGCCTGCTCCATTGAAGCTAATCTCGCGCACACTTCCCGCTAGTAGGAAAACGCCCTCTTCAGTCATAATGTCGATCTGCCCATGTTCTTTGGTAATAACACGTACAGGGATAATTTGCGAGATTTCGTCGAGCACCCGTTGGCGCTCGTCCTCCAAGGCGGCTATGTCGCCGGAATTACCACCCAACCCCGCTATCTGCCCATTAAGACCTGCAATTCTATGCAAACCTGCATTCACATCACGTACAGAACGGGCGATAGCATTATCAGCCGTGAGGCGTTGATTCTGGCCAATACTATAAAGATCATTAAATTCCGACGCCAATGCGCCAAGCGCATTGGTAGCACCATTTTGCAAGGCGACTGATTCCGGCGTGACCGCCAGCTCGCGCAAACTCGCTTCCACACCCTGATAGACGGCGAACAAACCAAAACCATCCCCTGGTACACCCAGCTCTCGTGATAAATTGGCCATGCCTTGAGCGATTATATCTGCGCGGGCGGCGGAAGACCCCGCTTGCCTGCGCTCACGGGTTAATGCGATATCTTGAGCGCGGTCAATGCCGAGAGCTTGCACGCCTTGCCCGCGCCCGTTTAGGACGATTTCGCCGACCCTTAATGATCTGCGTACATAACCCGGCGTTGTAGCATTGGCGATATTCCCTGCCGCAACTCCCGCACGCCTGGCCGTGGTCGCAAGCCCTGAATTTGCGGCTGAAAGTGCGGAGGATAAGGTCACGTCAAATTAACCTATCGTTTCAGATTAGTGGTTTCTTGCAGCATTTCATCGACCGTTTGGACGATTTTTGCATTTGAGGAATAGGCGCGTTGTGTCTCGATAAGATTGGTAAGCTCGGTGGCAATATCCGTTGTTGATTCCATCAAGGCATAACCAACTAAACTACCTACGGGACCGGAACCAGCATCCCAGAAATATACATCACCCGAGTCTTGGGACACAGAATATGCTTGATTATTAAGCGCCTGTAAGCCGTTGAGGTTAGGCACATCTGCGACTGGTATCTGGTAGAGAACGCGCCTAAACCCAGTATCGTATACGGCTTCCAAAAACCCTTGCGCATCAATTTCTACGGACTGTAAATCACCAATAGGGGCGCCGTCTTTGTTGACATTATAAGGGGAAAACGGTGCAGAAAGCTGGGTCAAGCCAGCATTGTCACCAATGCGCCCGATGAATGTGCTGATCGGACCTTTGGCTACATCAAAGGTCACCTGTCCAGTGGTAGCATCATAACTCATACCTGCGCCCGGAGTAACGCTAGCAATAGAACCGCCATTGGTTTCATTGTCATTAAAGGTCACATTAAAACTGGCAATGCTCGCTGTCGGATCACCCGCGCCGTCGACTACGCTGACGGCCCATTCATTGGTGGCTCCGGCGGCGGCGATGACGGGGGTAAATGTATAGGTTAAATTTTGAGCGCGGCCTAGATTGTCATAGTATTCGACGGGAAGCGAAAACGGATCCCCATTTGCTGACGATAATGTACTTTCGGCGGGTAGATTAATGCCCAAATTTACCAAATTTGTCGGTGAGGCCGAGAACTGGCTCACACTAATATTAACAGGCACCAGACCTGCGCCGCTATCGCGACTAACATTGGATATTTGCCCGTCTGTTCCGGCAGGCCAGCCCAATAGATGTAGGCCGCTCAGTGTCCGTAAAAAACCGTTTTCATCGGCTGAAAAAGACCCCGTTGGCAAGAATTGCAAAGCCCGCTGTGTCCCTGTTTCGTTCACACCAAATTCGTCTGTAACCGGAATCATACCGCGCCCGCCTATTGATATGTCGGTTGAATTACCAGTAGAAATCAACGCACCTTGACCAGAAACATCCTTGTAAGATGTCGCGCTGACGCCGCCCGCCGCATAGACGGAACGGCGTTGATTGATAACCATGGAGGAGAAGTCTACATCCGAGCGTTTATAACCAAATGTGGCGGAGTTAGCGATATTGTCGGCGATAGTGGCAAGGCGGGTGGCGTTAACATTAAGCCCCATCACACTCGCATTCAATGCGGAAGAAATTGTCATAAGTTTATCCTAAACTAATTGCTATGTACAATTACTAGGATAAACAAGTGAAGTTAACAAATATATAACCTATAATTGTATTAATTCAGTATGATAATGGATATTCGTCTGTTTTGTGCCGCCATTCCGTCCGCGACAACGTGGTCTGTATCGGCTTTTCCGGATACTTCAACGATTTGCTTAGGCGCAAAGTTATTTTCGATCAATAAGCGGCGCGCTCGGTTGGCTCGGTCTGAGGACAACTCCCAGTTAGAATATTGCCCAACCCCAACAAAAGCTCGCGCATCCGTATGACCGACAATTTTTATATTATTTTGTACATCGCTAAAAGCGCTAGCGACAATGGCAATCAACTGGTGCATCAAAGGTGATGGTTCCGACTTTCCGACGGAAAACAATGGTTGATTATCACCATCTATCAGCTCAATAACAAGTCCCTCTGGACTCATTTTGACTTGTAGATGTTTCGAAATTTCGCGGTTTTCTTCACCCATTACATCGGCCATGGCGGCAAGGTTTTCGAAATCGGATGTGTCAGTTTTCTCACCCGCATCAGGTATATCATTATTCGGGAATGTCCGCTCCGCGTCCGCGCCAGTTCCATTACGCGCTTGGGTGTCTTCAGTAAATATACTGTCACCGTTCAGAGCATCTGCCCCACCACCCGAAACAGCCGCCAAAGGGATATTGGGATTAAAGTAATCGGATATGCCCTTGCGCTGTTCTTCGGTCGTGGCATTGAGAAGCCACATCAGCAAGAAAAATGCCATCATCGCCGTCACAAAATCCGCATAAGCAACTTTCCATGCACCGCCGTGATGGCCATCTGCCTTATATATTTTCTTCTTGCGGATAATGATTGGCCGCTGGCAATCGCCCATACATGCGCTCATGATATTTCCTATATAATATATTCACAAATACTTAAGGTTGTGTATGTACGGCAAAATACTGAATGCCCGCATAAGGGATATGGTTTCGAAATAGTTATTCTTAAAAAGAATTGTACCAGGATAGGGAAGATATGAGTGTATTGAGGAAAAAACTGGCGAGCGAGGCGCCGCTGCCAAATTCGTTTGAAGACATAGGCATATTGTTTTCAGATATACAAGATAGTTGGGCGAAAGTTTTTGGCGATACATTAAAAACCGAAATGTCGGCCAAGGGCATTTCTTTTTCGGGGGGGAATTTAAAAACACTTGCGGACGGCGCAACGGGTTTGTTTTATGCATTGGGTATATCTGAGGGTGTATCTGGCGAGAATTGCGACATCTTGCTCGAATTTTCAAGTGCCCTAGCCGGCCATTGTGTAGACGCACAATTTGGCGCTCAGGAGAAAAGCGACAGGCCAGCTACCCAGTTAGATTTAATTCTCATGCAACCTAACGCCGATAAGGTCCTGCAAGAGCTTATGGCTCTGGAAGCTCTGCCGAAAACCAGTCAAATCTGTGGCCGTTGCATTGGCTTTGAAGCTTTGCCGCAAACGGGCTTTGAATTTGATGTGCGCAAAAAGTGGGTGCGCATACAGTTTAAGATCGCGGCGGACATTGAATATCTGATCAACATTTATTGCACCGAACTGATGATGGAAAAACTAGGAGTGTTAGCTCACTTAAATATTACTCAACAGATTATTGACCCAACCGACCCTTGGTCTACGCATATGCGCAGTAGTGTCATGGATACATCCCGTATGCTGGAAGTCGTGATTGAGGACGTGAACATGTCAATCGCCGAATGCACGAGGCTAGAGCTGGGTCAAATCATTGCTCTACCCGGCGCAACCCACACAAGGTTAAATGTAAACACTCGTTCTGCCCACGGTGTACGGGTTTTGGCAACATCAACTCTGGGCGCGTACAAAGCTAACAAAGCAGTGAAATTATTGGATGACATTGACCCCGCATTTTTTGCTGGATTTACAGAATTAGAGTCTGTGACCAATTAGGACAACGCGCTGCTCACGATTAAGTTACAGCTGTACCGAAAATATTAATAGTTTAGCAACCTTACCGAGTTATTTAAGCACATGAACGCAATACTGGGAATAATCTTAACGCTTTTTATGGTCTTCGGCGGGTTTTTACTTGCAGGCGGCAATATGGCAGTGATCATGCACTCGGCTCCTTACGAGATGATGATCATTGGTGGAGCGGCCATCGGAGCCTTTCTAGTTGGCAATGATATGGCCGGCGTCAAGCACACTGTAGGCGATATTGCCGCCGTGTTCAAAGGGCCGAAATGGAAGAAATCCGACTATAATGATTTACTGTGCCTGATGCATGAATTGGTTCGAATTTCTCGCGAAAGCCCGGTTGAAATCGAAGCTCATATTGAAGATCCGCAAGCTTCCGATTTATTCCAGAAATATCCACGGATTTTGAAAGATACAAATTTCATCGAGCTTATTTGCGATACAATTCGGTCCATGATCATGAATTTCGACGATGTGTATCAGGTCGAAGAATTGCTGGATAAGCAACTGGAATCCATTAAAGAAGAAAAATTGCACGGCTCCCACGCTCTACAAACTATGGCAGATGCTCTACCCGCCCTCGGTATTGTCGCGGCGGTTTTGGGTATTATTAAAACCATGTCTTCTATTGATAAGCCGCCGGAAGTACTCGGTGAGATGATCGGTGCTGCCTTGGTCGGGACGTTTCTCGGCGTGTTTCTGGCCTATGCATTGGTTGGCCCCTTTGCCACCAAAGTTAAAGCCCTACGCGAACAAGAGCATTATTTTTACGCCCTGATCCGCGAAGTATTGGTGTCCAGCCTTCATAAAAACCCAACAAACATTTGTGTAGAGGTGGCCAGGCGCAGCGCACCCAAGCATCACCGTCCGAGCTTTAACGAGGTTGAAGAGGCCTTAAAAGCATTAAAGAAGGCTGCGTAATGGGCAAAACGTTCCTCATATTAAGCGCAAGTATTGGTGCTATGATATTACCCATTTGGGCAACTGCACAGACGGCGGATATACGAAAAAAAGAAAACCTGAGCCAAACTGAACAAAGACTGAAGGATTTGATCAACGCAGCAGCAAAGCAGAACCTGTTAGAGGTCAAACGCAGCAAGCCGGGTGCTCCCACCACCCGGCAGGTTGTGTCTCAAAAACTGGCTTCCAAACCGGATGCTGCGACGACCTGCGGTACAGAAAACCTATTCATGTTCCCAGACAAGACCCGCGTAGAGACCTACGCAGAATTACTCTTGCTGAAAAGCGCTATGGTCACAGGTCCGGATCAGATTGACACAAAAAAAGCGCAAACCCTGGCACTCGCGTATTTGGGCTTAGGTTTTGCCGATGAGGCGATCAATATCGCTGGCTACCTAGCGCTAGAAAGGCAAGCTGCCATTACCGCCATGGCGCACATCATTGACGGAAAGACAAGTGCAAACCTGCGTAGTATTTTGGCGAAAAATATCGATTGCTTTGAAGCGGCACGTCTCTGGTATAACTTGGCACAAGAAAACTACACACCGCTTTCAACCACCAACCTCAACCATTTAAAAAATCTACCTGATAAATTGAACGCAATATTGACGCTTCAATTGGCTTTAAAGGCTGTAAAAAACGATGATATACGCGCGGCAAAAACTCTCTTTGCTGAACTGCAATCAGCCATCCAAAAACATGACAATTACGATGCAGAGATCTCTGATTATTTGCAAGACGATGCCTATCAATTTCTGGCAGCATTGCTGGCCATGCAAAACGAAAACAGCCGCAGGGCAGGTGTTCGTCAATTACAGGCACTCGCGAGCCACGAAAGCGCTTACCAAGCTCAGGCACTGCAAGCTTTGGCGGAAACTCGCAATCTATACCCTGAATATTTGCAAGACCTGGAAAGTGTGACACAAACCTATTCCGAGCAGCCCACAGGCAAGCAAGCCCAGGCGCAGAAGATAAATTATTTGGCGAGCCAGCATCAATTTTCAAACGCAATATCCATAACTCAAGACAATTTCGAACCAGGCAGCGAGTATTTCACCCAAAGTGTTATTGTCATCAGCCAACATATTCAGTCCAGCCTTTTGACAAACGATGTCAATTTAAAGCTAGGCGCGCTGGATGCATTATTGAGCTTCGCAGATTTTTTTGCATATTTAGCCAATAAAAAACCGTTGCAACATGCAGGTGTCAACGCTTGCGTGAGCCTTGGCTTACCTAAATTGATACCGGAAATTCTACCCCCTGCCCGGTGGCACGAATTGAACGATACAGCATTAATATTTCTATCTCTACAAACATCGGGACGTAATTTAAATATTCCCAAACGCATTTACGCAACACCCGCGCTCGTAGCCAGAGACATCCACACGGCATTTGTCCGCAAAAACCCGAAAAAGGCCCGCGCCCTGCGCGGCAGTACACTAAAATCCGAACCTGTGCATAGCGCCTATGCGCAAGCAGCTTGGAACAATGGATATTGGTCGCTAGCGCAAGAGGACAGCTTGCAAACTTCGGGCGCATTAAAACTTGCTGCCAGTCTTAGCGTCCTGTCCCCAACTTTGATTAATAACCTTAAACCAGGCGGACTTTCGGATCTAACCTCCTTACAATCTTATCTGGACGGTGATTTGAAAATCATCCGTTCTTATCTTCTACCCGCCGCTGCAACAGCCACTTCCAAAGCAGAGGCCGCAAATGGATAATTCCAGTTATATCAGTATTTCGCGCCAATCGGGCTTGCTAAAAGAAATGAATGTTATCGCCAACAATATCGCAAATGCGTCTACCACAGGCTTTCGCCGTGAAAGCGCAATCTTCAGCGAATTTGTTGTGCAAGCAGGCGCTGACAATCCTGCCGCTCACTCCAACCGTATGAAATCAAGTGTAGCGATTGGACGTCTTGGCGCCCATTATAGCGATTTTACGTCGGGCAGTTTAAGCCGCACGGGCGGCGCGCTTGACCTTGCCATTGAGGGCGATGGGTTCTTTCTAATCGGCACGCCGGACGGGGAACATTTGTCCCGTGCTGGTCGGTTTATGACAAACCAAGACGGGGCGCTGGTCACACCAGACGGACATTTTGTCCTCGACGAAGCTGGCAGTTCTATCCAGATACCGCCGGACGCGGGCCTAATATCCATTGGTGGTGATGGTACGATCAGTGCAGGCGGCGCGCCTCTCGGCAAGATCGGCCTTGTTAACGCTGATCAGGCTACTCTCACGCGCATTGGCGGCAATTTATGGCAAGCAAAAGACGGCTTTACGCCCGTAGAAAACCCAACCATCGTCCAGGGTTATTTGGAAGATTCCAATGTCAATCCAGTCTTGGAAATGGCGCGTATGATTGAAGTTCAGCGCGCCTATGAAGCGGGGCAAAAATTACTTGAAATCGTGGACGAGCGCGTCGCTAAAACCATCAGCGCAATGAGACAACCACCGTAACGAACATCTTAAACACTAAAGTGCAAGAGCACAAAACCAGAGAGGGAGGATCCCGATGAATGCTTTGAAAATAGCCGCGACCGGCATGGCGGCACAACAAATCCGCGTCGATGTTATCGCCAATAATATTGCAAATATGAGTACCACGGCCTATGCGCCGCGTGTCGCGGAATTTGCAGATTTATTGTATCAGCAAAATTTAACACCGGGCGCATTATCCTCTCAAACCGGGGAAATCGTACCGGCGGGCATCCAAATGGGCATGGGGGTACGACCGTCCACCGTGTCCTTGCAAATTTCCCAAGGCTCACTAGGGCCAACGGGCGGCGATCTTGATCTCGGAATTGAAGGGCGCGGATATTTTGAAATCTCCCTGCCCAGCGGCGACAGTGCCTATACCAGAGACGGCAAGTTTAACCGTTCAGCAGAAGGTTTGATGGTTAGCGCTGACGGTTTTGCCTTGGCCGATAATATCACTATTCCGAATGATGCCAGGCGCATCGTTATTAGTCGCGACGGCGAGGTTTCGGCGTTCTTTGACAATGTGGTCGGTGGACAAACTATTGGCTCTATCACCATGACCGTATTTGCCAACGAAAAAGGGCTGGAAGCCCTAGGCGGGAATTTGTTTCGCCAAACCGATGCGTCCGGCACGCCGATCGCAGGGCAACCAGGCAGCGAGGGTATCGGGTATATGCGCCAAGGTTATCTTGAAGATTCCAGCGTCGATGTTGTTGCCGAAATATCCGAGTTGATTGAAGCACAACGCGGTTACGAGTTGAACGCCAAAGTCATCACCGCCGCCGACGAAATGTACTCGGCCACCACACGGATAAGGTAGAGGATAAAAAGATGAAAATATTTATCCTGACCGCCATGCTTCTCTTCCCGGCATATGCTAGCGCCAGTGAAGTCACCGCCAACACGACCCTTAGGCGCGGCACGATGTTAACGACAAATAACATTTCGGTCACAGAGAAAAACACCAATGGCCAACACGAATTTATTGGGCAAGAACTCAACCGCACGGTTTACGCCGGGCATGTAATTGATACTTCTTATGTCCGCTCTCCGACCCTGATCAAGCGCAATGCACAAATCAGCATGGTCTACTCTTTTGGTGCTTTACAGCTAACCGCTAAAGGTCGCGCCCTACAGACCGGCAGCAAAGGGGACCTCATATCGGTGATGAATTTAAGCTCCCGCAAAAAAATTACTGCAATTGTCACCGGAATAGACATGGTGGAGGTGGGCAAATGAAATATGTGTTGTTAACACTCATGAGCGCAGCAATATTATCAGCTTGTGCGACACCAAAGCCGCTCGCGCCGCCCAAAGCATTGCCAATTAATTGGCGCATGGACGAGACCACCCAAATCAACCGTCCGGGCACTATCCCCGAACAAACTGGCACACCGCAAACCACCTCCCTTTGGAGTGCAGCACCCCGCTCGCTGTTTGGAGATAGACGCGCCAGTCAGCTTGGTGATATTCTAACCGTGGTCATTGAAATCGACGAAGAAGCCCAGTTACAAAACTCTGTGTCTACTAACAGCACATCCCAGAAGAACCTGGAGGTTGGTTCGTTTTTCGGCCTGCCGGAACTGGTGGCAAAACTCCTGCCCACTGGCGCCAGCCTCAAGCCAGCCGTTGACATAGGCGGTTCGGATACACTTACAGGTAATGGCAATATTTCGCGTAAGGAAAAATTGACATTACGCCTAGCGGCACGGGTTCATGAAGTTTTGCCCAATGGCTATCTTGCGCTCACTGGGCGTCAAGAGATTATTGTCAACAATGAGGTGCGGCATTTACAAATCACGGGCATTGTCCGCATCGCCGACATTTCTCGCCTCAACACGATCACCTATGACAAGATCGCCGAAGCCCGTATTTTTTATGGTGGGCGCGGGCAACTTACCACCGCTACACAAAGCAAAACCGGCAATAAAATTATCCGGAAAATTCTCCCGTTTTAGGACACACCATGATAAAAAACATGCTCTTCCCCATCGTTCTTATTATCGTTGTTATAGTGGGCGGTGTCAGCGCAGACTTTCTGCGTGACCGCAGATCTAGCGACAGCACTGAAAATTCGTCCAGTTCAACGTCTAAGAAAAAAACCTCAAAGGACAAAACAGACGCTGGTCATGATGCAAAAAAAGACAAGAAGAAAAAGAAAAGCAAAAAAAAGAAGAAAAAGGACAAATACGACGAGGATAAAGGCGAGTACGATACTTCCCTCAATAAAATCACTTATATGAAATTCAAACGCCAATTTGTAGTGCCTGTCATGAACGGCGGAAAAATAGAATCTCTGGTTTTGCTCAATTTAAATTTAGAGCTGGGCGCGGAAGCACCAGGCAACGCGTATACACTGGAGCCAAAACTTCGGGATTCTATCATGCGCGAACTTTTGACCTTATCACACGGCGGCGCATTTTCCCACGATTTAACCAGCGCCGAGACATATGACAAATTACAAACCTCTTTGCTAGCGGCCAGCGAGAGAGTGATTACCGAAGGTGTAAAAAGTGTCCTGATACTGGATCTCTCCAGGCAAGATCAATAAAAAGGGCAAGGAAATAAAGGCCAACGCCAATAAGACCAAGGGTCATATTGGCATGGTCAAGAGAGTTACGCCGCCGTATCAATATTTTCTATGCTATTCTCTACAGTCTCTTCTTCTGGCGTGAGAAGTTCTATTTGACGGATGAGCAAAGCTGCAATTAATTCCAAAGAGTTATTACCCTTTGCCTGTAACTCTAAATTCGTAAATGTAGCCAATTGTTCGACAAATTGTGTTGAGTCGAGAGGGGCAAGCGGGTCTTGGTTTTGTATTTGCGCGGTCAGCAATGTCAGGAAAGTTGAAAATTCTTCTCCTGTGCTTTGTTGTGTATTGCTCACGGCGGTAATTTCATTTCCTTCATTGCCGAGAGGAAGTTTTTCCTTACTTGGCGGTGCAGCCTGCCCCTGCAAGAGTTTGAGCGTTGCATTAATATCCATTTTCTACTCCTATAGAATTAAATCGATCTGTGATGTATCTTGGTTTATTTGAGAACGCACTGGATGTGGTATTTCGCTTGAGGCTTGCGGATGTAATTCCGCGTCTCCTTTTGCCAAATTCCATAAATTTTGACTAGATTGTTTGTGTTGGTTTTTCGTATTTGCCGCACTTTCAGAATTCTTATCATTTGAGGCCTCGAAGTTCAGATCTATATTATCAAAACCACCGAGTTTGAGCTGCGCAAATAGCATGTCGGATTTTTGCCGCAACACCACCATGGTTTCCGGGTTATCTGCTACAATATTGGCGACAACCCGCTCTCCCGTGTCGAAGCTAAACCGAATTTGTACCCGGCCAAGCTCGGCGGGCGACAACTGGACAACAATGTCTTTGGGCGCATTGCCGGGTTGGCTTTTAAGTGTAGCCAGTTCGGCAGTCACTCCCGCTAGCATAGGCACGCTGATTTGCGAGATAACAGTTTGCACCGTACTCGCTTGCACAACATTACCCTGTCCATAACCTTGGCCTAAATTATTGCTCTGTGTCTGAGGCGCTGCAAGGGGCACTATCTGAAGCTGATTACCTGTCTCGACATTTGGTAGTGGTAGAGTTTTATCCAATTTTATGTTTGGGATGTTTTCTTGCACAGTATTATAGCTTTGCACGACATTGCTTTGGATCTGCTGTGAAGGCGCAGGTATTTGCGCTATCATAAAAGCGGGCATATTTGGTTGCTTTGGCAGTGTTGCCACAAGGGCGGCGTCCTTGACCTGCAACACTTCGCTCTTCTCTAGTCTTATGATAGATTGGGTGCTGGCTATCTCCCCAAATTCTTTGCTGTTTATAATAGCGTTAGCGACCCATATTGTTTCGGAAGAGACAGAGGGAAATTTATCTTGCTTAGCTAAAATATCCTGAATAGGGGTTTTTGTATCAGCCGTTATATTATTTACTTGTGCTACATTATTGCCATGACTGCTATCTAGTTTTGGCAATATATTAATGGGGGCTATCCGGTCTGGATTAAGCTCTAATACATTTAGTTTCACCTCCACATTAACGGCTAGCTCCGTAGATGGTTCAACCATTTTGAGGTATGAGGGCAATTGGGCGGACATAGCCAACGCACCGCCCTCATTTGAAGCAATTGCTGTAGGCAAGACGTTCGGTGCACTCTCTACATCTTCAAGCTTCGTAAACAACAAAGAAAAAATTTCGGCATTGTCGTCAGATTTTCCCTGTTGACCAGATAACGTTTCTAGCAAGCCGACCTGGGGCGCTGGTTCGGCAAATATATTTAAAACGTCGGGGGCTATATCATTCATACTGAGAAGCTAAATCCACATGCTTAATTCTATGTTAACGTGTATATTATTATTTACGCCTATGAGCAATATATTCGACATGCCTGCACTCTCCGCGTCGAGAACCGTACAATTATCAGAAACACCCCCTCAGACAAACCGTGATAATGAAGCCAGAGAAACTGCTCAGAAATTCGAATCCGCCTTCATCGCCCAAATGCTACAATATAGTGGCCTCGGCAAGGCACTGACGAGTAGCGGCGGCGAAGATATGCAAAGCTTTAGCCAATTTTACCTAGAGGCCTTGGCCGAAAAAATATCCGAGAGCGGCGGCTTCGGGATTGCTGACAAAATTTACGCCCATATAAAAAACAAAGAGGAAAATTATGACGAGCTTGGCAAATTGTAACCGACTTATCTCTGAACTCATGCTACTGATAAAGACCGACATCAAGCAATTGCGCGGTGGAGATTATCAAGAAGTTCAAATTAGATCCCGCTTGAAAGCAGAAAAAGCCGCAATGCTGGAAACGTATCTATCCGCCTTTGCCCGTGATGTAAATTACCCGGCGGCTATAACAATGATAACAAACCAGTTGGCGCGCCTCAACGCGCTGAGCCTAGAAAACGGTCGCCTATTAATGGCCATGTCTAACGGCATCAAATCAGCTAGGGAGCGCATTCGCCGACTGCAAAACATCCCAGCACAAGTGGGGGCATACGGTCAAAATGGGCGCGCGCTGACTTTTATGGAAGACCCAGCAACCAGCGAAGATAAATTTTAATTTCCCCGTTAAGAATAAATTATCCTTTTAATGCAATAAAGTTTTACAACCTAAGAGGGTTATTTTGCGCTCGCAAAATGTGTCAGGACGACGTAGGGAGCCAGCTTGTTTACGCATGTCGGTTCGTACTTTTCCCAATGGTGGGGGAGGTATTCTTTAATCGCCTACTTTCATTAGCAGGTATAAAAATTAGGAAAAACCTATGTCCAGTATTTTAACAAACTCTAGCGCCATGGTGGCCCTTGAAACTCTTCGGGGTATCAATAAAGGCATGAGCCAAGTGCAAAACGAAATCTCTACCGGTAAAAAAGTAGCCAATGCAAAAGACAATGCTGCCGTATTTGCCATATCAACAGTCATGAGTGCAGATGTCGCGTCTTTTGACAAAATTTCTGATAGCTTGAACCTTGGTTCGGCCACAGTCGGTGTTGCACGTGCCGCTTCAGAGCAAGTTGTTGATATTTTAAGCGAAATGAAAGGCCTGATCGTCTCTGCACAAGAAGACAATGTTGACCGTTCAAAAATTCAGACAGATGTTGCAGCTTTGAAAAGCCAAATCGACACCATCGTTGGCGCGGCTCAGTTTAATGGTCAAAACCTTCTTAAGGCAGGTGGTTCTATTGACGTTCTTGCATCACTTGATCGCGATTCGTCTGGTGCGGTTACCGCAAGTAATATCAATGTATCGCGTGTCAGTTTGGAAACGGGTTCGCTAACACTCGGTACTGGAGCAACTATTTCTGGTGCAACATCTGCTGCTGCGAGTGCGACTACAATTGCTGCTGGTGCTACCGAAACCTTTACATTCACCGCAGGTGCAACATCTGCTGGTGATAGCTATTCTTTCACCATTGGCAGTTCTACAGTCAATTATGTTGCCCGTGACGGTGATACTCTTAATGATGTTGCCACAGGTGTAAAAGCTGCAATTGATGCGGCTGGAATTGCAAATGTTTCTGTCGATCTGACAACTGTTGCAGATCCAACAGCCGGTAACCCGGTTATTTCTGTTACAAATGGTGGTGCTGGCAGTATTGGCTTCGTAGTAGCTGGTCAAACGGAAGACGGTACTTATGGTGGTGGTCTATCCGCTCTTGATACGCTAACCGTTGCAACTGATATTGGTGCAACATCTGCTCTGGGCGCAATTGATGCGCTTTTAACCACAGCAATTGATGCAGCCTCCGGGTTTGGTTCAGCGCAAAAGCGGATCGAAATTCAAGGTGAGTTCGTCAACTCATTGATGGATAGCATGAAGGTCGGCATTGGTGCACTCGTAGATGCGGACATGGAAGAAGCCTCCGCGCGTCTTCAATCTTTGCAAGTGCAACAGCAATTGGGCGTACAAGCGCTTTCAATCGCCAACCAAGCTCCACAATCTCTCTTGTCATTATTCAGATAGATTTTGGTATTATCTAATTCAGCTCAGAGCGCTTTGGCGCTCTGAGCTCCCTCTTTACCGACTACAGTCCAGGAAGGAACTTCGTCAAAATGCACACTTCTGAGATGGCCATGAAAGGCTATAAAACCACACAAAAACATATGGGTTCCGACATTGAATTGGAGCTAAAAATCTTCACAGACATTACGGGCAGGCTGGCTGGGGCAGATGTAGCTAAGCCGGGCGGTATTAGTGAACTGGCCGAGGCCGTTCAAGACAATGCCCGGCTCTGGAACCTGATATTTCTCGACCTAACCAGCGCGGACAATCAATTGGAGCAAACCTTGAAATCCGGCCTTATTTATTTGGCAGAGTTCACACGCCAACACACAACAAAGGTTCTACAAGGCGAGGCAAGACCAAATATCCTCATCGAGATCAACAAAAATATTATTTCTGGCAAGCGCGACTATTTCAACCGCGCCGCTAAAGTGGCGGCAGCGTAATGAGTGGTCTTATGCTCAGCTTGAAGGCGGACGAGAAGTTTCTCGTCAATGGCGCCCTTGTCCAAAACGGCCCCAAACGCGGCCAAATCCGCCTGCCTGACAACAATGTTAATGTTTTGCGTTTGAGCGACTGCTTACACCCGGACGAGATTAACACACCCGTTCGCCGCGCTTATTACTTGGCGCAACTTATTTTATCCGGCGATGCTGCACGCGACGCTGGGAAACTTAAGTTAACAGCAGCCCTATATGAACTCGACAAAGTTTTTGCTGGTACGTCGCTCGAAACACAGATTTCCAAGGCATTGTTGAGCGCCGCTGAAGAGCGCTATTATTCTGTTCTGGTTACGCTCAAGCGTGTCTTGCCAATTGAGCAACAACTTCTGCGCCCGTTCACAAACAAAGCACATCATAACACATTGGCCAGCGCTAGCTAATGCCATTTGCACCCGTCATACCCCTCGGTGGCCTCGGTGGCTGGCGGTTTCTTGAACGCACTCAGGACACACAGCAAGCCTTGTTTAACCGCTCGCCTGACATCCAGCGCGAAGTTGACTATTTCAAGGAAAATATTGGCAACATTACCAGCTCAGCGGAATTGGTTGGTGATCGCCGTCTTCTTGCCGTAGCTTTAGGCGCGTTTGGACTATCCGACGAGATAAACAAACAAGCCTTTGTGCGCACCGTCATTGACGGCGGTACATTTGATCCAAGGTCATTTGCCAACCGTTTGGGCAATAGCAATTATCTAGAATTTGCCAAAACCTTTTCCTTTGGTAATGAGGGTGGTTTTGTAGCAACAACAAACCGTACCAATGATATTGCCGACAAATTTCTAACCACCCAATTTGAAGAAGCGGTTGGGGAAGTAGATAATACCATGCGTTTGGCTCTGAATTTCAAACGCGAAATGAGTGATCTTGCAGGGCAAGGCCTTACAAAAGATACGGGGTGGTTACGCGCTATGGGTTCACTGCCTATTCGCGCCGTCCTAGAATCAGCCTTTAACTTGCCAAAACAGTTTTCCCAAATAGGTCTTGATCAACAAAAAGAGGTTCTCATTAGTAAAGCCAAACAATACTATGGTGGCGACAGTGTGGATATTTTCTCGGATCCCGAAATTCTGGACGATATGGTTAGGCGGTTTCATTTACGCGAACAGATTAACAACGGTCCGGACGCCTCAACGCCCGGCTTTGCCGCGCTCAGCATCCTACAAGGCAGTTTTGGCGGTGGTCTTGGATCTGGCGGGATATTAAACCTGTTCCTTTCCAACACCTGAGTTTTCCCGATCTTGCAATATCGCTTCAAGGGCGGCAAAACTATCTGCGGCATTCCCGCGCTGTTTTAACGTCATAAACTCGTCCAAAGTCTCATATTTAACCACAGCTTCGTCTAAAAGTTGATCACTACCCGCTTGGTATAGCCCAGCGCTGATCAGTGTCCGCGCGTTTTCATAAGCACCGATTAGGCGTCTGGCGTGGGTTAGGTGTTGATTTTCTGTACCGGACGCGCATTCCGGCAATGAACGCGATACGCTACGCCTTATATCTATAGCCGGATAACGCCCACGCTCGGCAATATCGCGGTCGAGAATAATGTGCCCATCAAGGATACCGCGCACCATATCGGCAACAGGCTCTTCCATATTAGAGCCTGCAACCAACACGCTAAACACGGCCGTAATATCGCCGCTGCCAACCGAGCCAGGCCCGGCGCGTTCACACAATTGCGCCAGCGCCTGAAATGTTGACGGTGGATAAGCGCGCAAGGAAGGTGTTTCTCCCGCGCTCAGCGCTACACTGCGGTGCGCTTCCGCAAATCGGGTAAGACTATCGAACAGCAATAAGACATGCTTGCCTTGATCTCTGAAATATTCGGCGCTGGCCATAGCCAGCAAAGCCGCACGTAATTTCAACGCTGGCGGTTCGTCGGAAGTGGCAACAAAAACTATTGATTTTTTCATACCCACCTCCCCTAGGGCTTTCTCTGTAAATTCCCGCACCTCTCGCCCCCGCTCGCCGACCAGAGCTAAAATCACCACATCGGCTTGATTACTTTTCGCCAAGTCCGCCAGCAATGTGGATTTTCCAACACCTGAACCTGCGAACAAACCAAGCCGCTGGCCACGGCAAAGCGGTAAGAATGTATCTATTGCCGCAAGTCCCGTATCTAGCCGCTTTCCAATTGCCTTGCGGTTAATCGGTGGGACACTGTTCAGCGGATAAATTTCACCACCTTGTACAGGATAACCACCGTCCAGACCGCGCCCGGTATGATCCAGAACCTTCCCGACCCAGCCCCAGCATGGCCGTGGTTCTTGCGGCCCAAGATATACGGCTTTTGCGCCTAAACTTAGCCCTGTCAATTGACCATAGGGCGTAACAACCACATCTTGCTGGTCTATACGGATGACTTCCGTGCGCACGGTTTGACCGTCTTTGGCAGAAATATCGATTTGATCGCCGATTTTCGCCCGCCCTGACAATCCTTTTATGGTAATGCTGTCCGCCGATATAGCGCGGACAATACCGTAAATCTGTATCGGTAAATCTATCACATCTGCAAAAAATTGCTTCTCTAACAAAGTCGGCATATCTCCCCCTTTATATAATGCATTAATATTTTGTTCAACTTATAGGGGTAAGTGTTAGATAATCGTTAACCATAGGATTTGGTGAATTGAGTAGGAACACAGATGATCAATGATTTAGCACTCTTAAAAACCACATCTGCCATGGCGGGACATGCGGCGCGGCGCCATGCTGTGCTTTCTGAAAACATTGCGAACGCTAATACACCTGACTTTAAGGCCAAAGACCTGAAGCCTTTTGCCGAAATTTACAAACAATCCGCGCAATCTGGCGCCAGCTTGGCCGCACTGTCAATGTCTTCGCAATTGGTCGAGACAGCAGGGAACGCAGATCCCAACGGCAACACCGTATCACTAGAAGGTCAAATGCTGACCTCGGTGCAAACTGTGGGAAAACACGACCTCGCCCTGCTGATGTACCGCAAAACCCTGGACATGATGAAACTAGCCATTGGCAAAAATATATAGGGGTAAAAACATCTAACCATTCAGATAGGAAACAATATGAGTAATAATTTAATTTCATCTGCCATGGCCTCTGCGTCCCAAGGCATGCAGGCTCAATCTTTTCGTTTACGTGTGGTCAGTGAAAACCTCTCCAATGCCGATACCCACGGCTATAAACGCAAAATGGTCACGTTCCAAAACCAGTTTGATGCCAAAACAGGTAAGGATATTTTATCTATCGGCAATGTGACGCTTGACCAGAGCATAGGCGAACGCCTGTTTGACCCTGCCCACCCGCTTGCCGATGCTGGGGGCTATGTCAACATGTCCAATGTCGATATGATGATCGAACTGTCTGATGCCCGCGAAGCCAACCGCTCCTACGAAGCCAATCTAACCACCTTTAACCAAGCCCGTAAAATGTATAGCGGACTTCTCGATTTAATCCGGAGATAGCTATGGAAATCTCAAGCCTCGGCGCACTACGCCAATACCAAAGCGCCCAAGAAGCTCTTAAGCCCGAAACAACAACCACGACCAATACTAGCGACAAAGACAGCGCCTTGGCTAAAGGCGTGGAAGAATTTTCGGAAGTATTCAAAGCCGTCGAACAATCCGTTCAAGGCTTAGCTAGCGGACAAGCCGATGCCCATTCTGTAGTTGAGGCGATGGCCAATGCAGAGCTGGCGCTTGAAACAGCGGTCACAGTTCGCAACCGTGTTGTTGAAGCCTACCAAGAGCTTCTGCGCATGCCCGTTTAGGCGCAACCGTATATGAGCCTGTCCGACATACTCTCCATCTTGCGCGAATTCCTATGGGGCGCGGCCTTGATGTCTGCCCCTATTCTGATCACAGCCTTGATAGTTGGATTAATTATTGGCCTGTTGCAAGCCTTGACCTCTATCCAGGAAATGACTTTGACCTTTGTGCCAAAATTAGCCGTGATGCTGTTGGTTTTTTTCATCTCGGCAGGTTATATGGCCCGCATTATTTTGACGCTGTTTGATACGCAAGTACTGCCGATCATTGCGGGGAACTGATGGCGACTAAATTTTCCCTCAAAAGCCTATACGACCCGACCGCCGCAATGGCTTTAGCGTTGATGGTCATTATCATCATGATGGTTTTACCCGTGCCGAGCTGGATATTGGACATCGGCCTGACCGCTAGTTTCGCCTTTGCTATCCTGATCTTTATGATCACTTTGTTCATAGAAAAACCGTTGGACTTCTCTGCTTTCCCAGCCGTGTTACTAGCCTCTCTATTGTTGCGGCTCTCCCTTAATATTTCGTCGACAAAATTGATCATTGGCCAAGGCCATACCGGGCCAGACGCGGCGGGTGGGATTATCGCAGGCTTCGCCCAATTCATTATGGGTGGGGATGTGTTTCTCGGGCTTATTGTCTTCACCGTGCTGATCATTGTCAACTTTATGGTCATCACTAAAGGCGCGGGCCGTATGGCCGAGGTTGGCGCACGTTTTGCCCTAGACGCCATGCCGGGCAAACAATTGGCAATCGATTCGGATCTGGCTGCGGGCGCTATTTCCCACGAAGAAGCAAGCCTGCGCCGCAAGACTGAGCAAGAAGAGACGGCATTTTTGGGTTCTCTCGACGGTGTATCCAAATTCATGAAAGGTGATGCGATAGCTGGTCTGTTGATCACACTTCTCAATCTGGTCGCAGGCATTGCTATTGGGGTCGGGGTACATCAAGTCAGTTTCTCAGATGCAATGACCAATTATTCAATGCTTACAGTCGGGGATGGGTTGGTGTCGCAAATCCCTGCCGTGATAATTTCCATTGCCGCCGCGCTCTTATTGGCCAAGGGAAAAGAAGAAGGCACGGTTGATGGTACTTTAATCAAGCAACTTTCGGCGCACCCGTCCGCATTGGCCGCGGTCGCATTAATCCTCGTGGTATTCGCGTTCTTCCCGGGCTTACCTTTTCTGCCGTTTATGGTTGGTGCAGTAGGCATCGGGTTTGCGGCGTATAAAATCCATAAAAACCGATATGAGCAAGGGCAAGCCGAAGAGACCAAAAACATCGAAGAGCAAGCGGAAGTTAAACCAGCACTCGGCGACATGTTCAACATAGACGAAATTCATTTAATTTTATCAAAGGAACTGGTGCCTATCGCCATGGACACAGAAACTGGTTTTGACAAACGAGTAGAAAAAATCCGTAAATATATAGCCACCGAATTTGGCTTCCTCTTGCCTTCCGTGCGGCTGACAGACAATGCTTCGCTGGCCGCTTATACCTACAAAATCATGATACAGGGCTGCGAGGTTAGCACCAGCACCATCAAGCCCGGCCATGTAATGGCGCTGATAGAAGAAGGCGCACACCCGGAAATACAGGGGCAAAATTTTCGCGAACCCGTTTACCAGGCCTCGGCGCGCTGGGTGGAAAAATCCAAACGCGACGAACTGGTCATGGCAGGCCTTGCTATAGTGGAGCCTGAGGAAGTCCTCGCCACCCATTTGCTGGAAACTGTTCAAGCCCATTTTACCAAGCTTCTCAGCCGCCGATCATTGCGCGAAACTCTCGAAGCTTTCAAAGATGTATCAGACCCTGAACGGGCGCGCTCCAACACAAAAATCATCGACGAGTTTATCCCCGAAAAAGTCCCTATGGACACCCTGCAAGGCGTGTTGCGCTTACTCTTGGCAGAGCGCATTTCCATGCGCAACATTCCCTTAATCCTCGAAACTATTGCCGAAGTGAAACCGGTGATGAACTCGGTCGAACAAATCACAGAATGTGTCCGCCAAAGATTAGCGTATCAATTCATCTCTAAGCTACACGACGAGCAAGGTAGATTACCCTTGGTTCAAATTGGCCCAGACTGGGAAGCCGTATTTAGCCAACACGAAATCAAACAAGAGGATAGTCAAAAAAGAGTTCTAGCTGATATTGCCTTGCCGCCCGAGGAGTTTAACAGGTTAGCCAGTGCTGTGCAAAGTGGTCTGGATAAAAGCGCACAGGCCGGACAATATGCCGCCATTGCCACCAGCGCCCACCGCCGCCGTTTTATCCGCACCGTCATGGCCGCCAAAGGCATTCGCAACCCGGTAATATCCTACGAAGAAATTCCGCCAACAGAAAAACCTGCTATTCTGGCTGTTGCTTGAGGAGGATTTGTGGAGTTTTTGCAAATCATAGGGGATGTCGTTCTCAAGAACTTTGCCTATGTTTTTCCCGTTATGGCTATTTTTACGCGTGTCTCCTTATTAGCATTCATGTTGCCCGGACTTGGCGAAACGGCAATTTCTATGCGGATACGACTTGCGATTAGCTTGATGTTGACATGGCTCCTGGCACCTCTGGTGGTCAAATCGGGCGCAAATATAGGTATCCAAGATTGGAGTATTTCCCGTATGGCTTTGGGTATAGGGCTAGAGGCTTTTCACGGCTTTGTTTTGGGGTTTAGCCTACGTGTCATGGTCTATGCCTTACAGATTGCAGGCTCGATTATATCCCAAAGCCTATCCCTGACCCAGGTGTTTGGCGGTGGTATGACCAGCGAACCCAATACGACCATTGGCACGCTATTGATGCTCAGCGGCGTGACCCTGTTGGTGACGCTTGATGTCCATATACTGGCTTTCGGTCTCTTGGTGCAAACCTATGATATATTTCCGCTCGCCAGCACTCCCGACTTGGATAAACTTGCCTATTGGGCCGCAGGAAAATCTATGTCCGTGTTTAGTTTTGCCGTAGCACTGGCATTACCGTTTCTGGTTTTAAACTTTATCTATAATTTGATGCTCGGGTTTTTGAACAAAGCCATGCCGCAGCTGATGGTGTCCTTCGTGGGGATGCCGTTTATCACGGGTGCTGGTATTGTTCTGTTTTCCCTATCTATTGGCAGTATTCTAACGGTTTGGCTGAACAGCTATCAAACACATATGGCGGGTTTGTACTGATGGCAGAGGAACAAAATGAAGGTCAGGAAAAAACCCTAGATGCATCCGAGCAAAAACTGAGGAAAGCCCGGGAGAAAGGTGATATTCCGATCTCGACAGAGTTCAATACTGTAATGCTGTATATAGGCATTGGCCTCACTATTATTTTATTAGGATCGATTGTCGCTCAAGGTGTTCTTATGGTGTTACTCGGAATGTTTGAGCATCCGGAATGGACAGCGCAGGGGTTTTTAGGGGATGATAAAAGCCCGATACCTGGTTTTGTACTGCGATCTTTGGGACAGAGCTTATTTCCGTTCTTCGCCCTGCCTGCCGTGCTTGTAATCCTGTCTTTAATTGCCCAGAAAGCCGTTGTTTTTTCGCCCAGTAAGATTAAGCCAAAATTATCTAAACTATCCCCTATCGCCAATGCCAAGAAAAAATATGGTCCCGGCGGGCTTGGGGAATTTTTGAAAAGTTTTGCCAAACTTTGTTTAATCGCAATAGCGGCCAGCATTTTCTTATACCGTGAATTTACCATCCTGCCCACCTATAGCGACCTTCATGCCAACTCACTGCTTGAACTACTGGCGCAAAAATCTTTGCTGCTTCTGCTTTATATTATTATCGGAACTACCTTCATCGCAGCTATCGATATGCCGGCCAAATGGTTGTCCCACCAAAAGAAAATGCGCATGACCTTGCAAGAAGCCAAAGACGAGAGGAAAGAGAGCGAAGGCGACCCCTACCAGAAACAACGCCGCCGCCAAAAAGCCGAAGAAATCGCCAAGACAACTATGCTACAAGATGTCACCAACGCCAGTGTTGTCATTGTTAACCCGGAACATTACGCTGTGGCTTTAAAATGGGATCGCAGTTCAGGTGAGGCGCCTCAATGCGTCGCTAAGGGGGTGGATAATATGGCGTTTCGCATTCGCGAACGCGCCAAACTTGCAGGCGTAGCCATTTACGAAAACCCGCCAACGGCGCGGGCCTTATATGCGCAAACCAAAATTGGCGAAATCATCCCTCTCGAACATTATGCTGCCGTTGCAGCCGCAATTCATTATGCCGATCAATTCGAGAATAAGGACAGATAAATGAACGATATTCTACTGGTGTTGGACATGCAACGCCAACAAGCCGAAGCAAACCTCACGGCACTAACCCGCAAAAGAGATAAATACGCTGTTCAAATTTTCGAAATTAATAAAAACATAGCGACTGTAAGTTTGGCTTCTGACAGCTTATTTATGCGAGAGAAATGGCGGCGAAACCAAATCGTTCACATTAAGCTGATTGAGAAAAAAATACAGGCTTTGGAGCAGGAAATTTTCACCAGCACAAAAATATACAAAACGGTTATCGCCAAAAATGTTGCGGCTGAAGACACCGTTAAAGACCAACTTCGCAAACAAGTCTTAAGCGCTCAGGAACAAGAAACCAGCACAAACCTCGATACATATCTTCTGACACGAAGTCAGTAACAGAGGAGAGCACAAAAAAAGCCTGCAGGATCTATGGGAATAGGCTGCAGGCTCTTAAGTTGTATGCGGTGCACTGGTATCAGGATTGAAACACCACACGGCGCAAGCTATTTTTAGCCATCACTAACGACCAATAAGCAACTTGCAGTTGTATATAGAACATCAAGCGTTAACCGAGGGTAAATAGCCATTCAATTATTGCGCTAAGTCAAGCCCGATTAGGTAGTGTATTCATAATTTCACTATTTCTGTTGGTTATAGTTTTGCGATGGTCAACAGCATTCGTGCAATATCCCCAGCACGCGACAGGCTGTGGTCACCATTTTTGACTAGTGTTAATTCTACATCTTCACTCATCAAAGCTTCTGCGGTTTTAAGCGCATGGCCATAGGGTACACTGGTGTCCTTCATGCCTTGGATGATACGCACAGGGGCTTTGATATTTATGGGGGCGTCTAATAACAGGTTTTCACGCCCGCCCAGAATAAGCTCGCGGCTTATTTCGTAGGGTTCGTCATAATCGGACGGCTCATAATATATGCCTTCTTTCATTATGGTCGCGCGGATGTCGTCGCTGAAATTCGCCCACATTAGTTTCTCGGTAAAGTCCGGAGCAGGGGCGAGCAGAACGAGGGCTTTTATGCGCTTAGGTCTGGCGAGGGCGGCGAGGAGTGCCGTCCATCCGCCCATGGACGAGCCTACTATGATTTGCGGCTCCTCGGTTAGTTCGTCAATTATTTGTACAGTATCATCGGCCCAGCGCGAAATCGTGCCGCGCCTAAATTCGCCGCTAGAAACCCCGTGGCCGAAATAATCGAAACGGACAAAGGCGCGGCCTTGCGTGTCTGCCCACTGGTGCAAAGCACTGGCCTTGCTACCGTCCATGTCGGATTTTAGCCCGCCGCACCAAATGATGCCGGGCTGTGATCCCACGCTTTGCTTATAGCCGATAGTGTTTGTGTCAAGCCCGCCAAACCCCGACGACGACAAATAATTTACTTTATGGGCATTTGCCATGATATGTGACTTTCTGAATTATCCGAATCGCACTTTAAAGACAGCTATGAACATACTACAAGTCTTACCGGAATTAAATGCAGGCGGGGTCGAGCGCACAACGATTGAAATTGCGCAAGCCTTAACCTCTGCAGGGCATGTGCCGCACATAGCCTGCGCTGGTGGGCGGATGGAGGATGAACTTAAGGCGGCGGGCGGCATTTTACACAAGCTGAACATCGGTAGCAAAAACCCGCTAACCTTGCGCGGCAATACCAAAGCCCTGCGCGCGATCATTAAAGCCTACAATATAGACATTGTCCACGCCCGTTCCCGCGCGCCTGCCTGGCCAGCCAAGGCGGCGGCCCATGAAATGGGCATTCCGTTCATCACTACCTATCACGGCATCTATAATGCCAAGTCCGGCCTCAAGCGTGCCTATAATGCGGTCATGGCCAAGGGCGATATTGTCATCGCAAATTCCGAATTCACCAAAGCCCATATATTGAAAGAACACGGCACCGCCCCAGACAAAATTGTGGTTATTCCGCGCGGCGTTGATATGGCGGTGTTTGATCCGGCTTTGGTGGACGGTGCAGAAACTGCACGTTTGAAACTTGAATGGGGCGTTGGTGACAATCCCGTTATTTTGCTTCCAGGCAGGCTCACACGCTGGAAAGGCCAATTGGTGGCGGTGAAAGCGCTCAAGCTTTTGGACACTCAGGCCGTGCTGGTCTTGCTCGGTGATGCGCAAGGGCGAGATGAATATGTTGCAGAGATCGAAACTAAAACCGCAGAATTGGCATTGGATGGACGCGTAATTATCGCAGGCCATAGCCGCTCTATGCCTGCCGCGCTCATGACGGCAAATGTGGTGATTTCAGCCTCCACCGACCCCGAAGCTTTTGGCCGCATCGTTGCAGAGGCGCAGGCTATGGAGCGACTGGTGGTGGCCAGCAATCACGGCGGCGCGCGCGAAACCATTATAGACGGTGCAGGTGGGTATCTTGTCACACCTGGAGATGCACAGGCTTTGGCGGACGGGATAGGAAACGTCCTCGCCCTGCCCCAATCCGAATACATCGCTCGCGCTAAAACAGCACAAAAGCGCATTGGCGCTACCTATTCAGCAGCTGCCCTAAAAACTGCGACTTTGGCAGTTTATGAGCAAGCCCTCAAAAAACGCAGTGGCAAATAAGCCATACGATCCTGTAAAACCGTCGAAATCCCTGATTCAGTTCTTGAAATCCCGTGTCTAAACCGCCATATTATTGCCGTACCGTAATAAATGGTGCGAATGTAGCTAATTAGGAGATCAGCATAGCCCGAAGACCACACGCCGCGCCGCCCAAAAAACGGGGTCCGCGCATAAACGATGAAATTACATCGTCCAAAGTTTTACTCATTACAGAAACCGGTGAAAAAAAAGGTGTTGTCTCTATAGACGAAGCCCTGAATTATGCCCGCTCCGTAAAGCTTGATCTGGTCGAGGTTGCCCCAAGCCCTGATTTACCCGTGTGCAAAATCTTGGATTACGGAAAAATGCGATTTGATGCTCAGAAAAAGAAATCAGCCAATAAAAAGCGCCAAAAGAAACAACAGCTCAAAGAAATTAAAATGCGCCCAAATATCGATGTGCATGATTACAAGGTGAAAACCAAAGCCATGCAGAAGTTTTTCGACAGGGGCGATAAAGTCAAAGTCACCATCCGCTTTCGAGGCCGCGAAATGGCTCACATGAACCTAGGCCGCGACCTCCTAGACCGCGTCAAAGAAGACTTCGAAGAAACGGTAAAAGTAGAGTTCGCCCCAAAAACTGAGGGCAGACTCATGACAATGGTGCTCGCGCCTAAATAGAGGCTTCTGTCTAATATTGTGCGGCGGTTTTAATTTCTAGCAAAATTTTCCTCATGCAAATGTGGATTTTTAACCTATGCTCAACATGGCACTGCCCCGTTACAAAGCAGAAAAATAAAATCCCGCCCAATCCACGATTTAGCCTGGAATATAGAAAATAATTAATTGGTTATAGCGGCTCGGCACCCCAAAGCATGGATCTGAGTGCATAGCCGCTTATATGGCTACCTAAATCTGTGACGCGGCACCAATTTTTAGTGTCGCAGTTGTCTAGGGCGAGAAGCGCACCTTTGCCCGCTGTAGCTTGTTTACGGGAATTTGAATTGGCTTTAGCGCGCAAGACAATTTCGCCGCGCACCAACACCATACGCTTTCCGTCCAAGAGCCTGCGCTTCATCCAGCTTTCATCACCGTTCACATCACGAACTTTGCGCCAGGTTTCTGTTTCGGCCACCACAATCATCGGCAAGCCCCGCCTTGAATATTGCCAAGCTACCGGATGATTACTGCTCGGACCGGTGCGGCCATTAGACGTCGAGTACTTTAAAGACACATAGCGCGGCACCCTAAACCCGGACGGCGTTTTAGCGGCTTTGACCCGAATCAGGCTTTTGGTCACCCGTTCATTCGGCCCCGGCACATCTTCAACAATACGGGCAATGGACTGTTTTTTGTTCTGGCTACTGGCATTTGGTAACATTTGCGCGGCACTCGGCACAGAGGCATAGATAGACAAGAAAACCGCCAACCCTACATACTTATTTAATTTTGCACCCACAACACCACCTCCTCTCGCTTCCACATATTTCAATTCACCCACAAAATTTACTTGGTTAATAAAGAGTTTATGCGCCAAGAGGATAAACGAGTTGTAAACAGGGTCAATTATTTGGCAAAACTTTACTTGCATAATTGGTGATAACAGGCTTTTTTATGTCCATGGGAATTAATAAGAAACCAAACATAATCGTTACGCGCAGATTACCCGACGCTGTACACAGTCGCTTGCTGGATTTGTTCGATGCAAATCTCAACGTGCGCGATGCGCCTATGAGCCAAGCTGAACTGAAAATCGCCGTCCAGAGCGCAGATGTCCTCGTGCCAACCGTGACCGATAGAATTGATGCGGACATAATAGCCGCCGCTGGGCCGGAGCTTAAACTTATCGCCAATTTCGGTGCAGGCACAGACCATATCGACATTGCCACCGCCCACGCCAAAAACATCATTGTCACCAACACACCGGGCGTACTAACCGAAGACACGGCGGATTTCGCTATGGCTCTAATCTTGGCCGTGCCGCGCAGGCTGGTCGCTGCCGATCGCCTGACCCGTGCGGGCGAGTTTAAAGGCTGGACACCCACCGGTATTCTCGGCCACCGTGTGCGCGGAAAGAAATTGGGCATTGTCGGCATGGGGCGCATCGGCCAAGCCATTGCCCGCCGCGCCTCCGCCTTTGGCCTAAAAGTACACTACCATAACCGCGCCCCGGTTTCCCCGCCTATAGAAGACGCGCTGCACGCAACCTATTGGCCGAACCTAGACAGCATGATGGCCAATATGGATATTATCTCTATCAACTGCCCCAGCACGCCCGAGACCTATCATTTGATCTCCGCCGAGCGTCTCGCGGCCATGCCAGCTCACGGCGTGATCATCAATACATCACGGGGCGAAGTAATCGACGAAGCGGCGTTGGCGGCGGCTCTAGCCAGCGGGCAGATCGCAGGCGCAGGGCTGGACGTATATGAAAATGAACCGGATATCCATCCGGGACTGCTAGGCCTGCCCAACGTCATTTTGGCACCACATATTGCATCAGCCACCCACGAATCGCGTCTGGAAATGGGCGAAAAGGTTATGATAAATATCCGCGCCCTCTATGATGGTCACCGCTGCCCTGACCGGGTTTTACCGCCTGAATGAAGCGCATTAATGGTTTGGCTTATTCTTATCATGAAAGTATAGCCAAATATGACTGTATTTTTGGTATGTTTTTCATTTTTCCTTGCATTTCGTCTGTAATCTGATAATATATAGCGGAATGGCAGAAATGCGATTCCATTCCGGTCCCTCGTTGTTGACTGATTGCAGCGGTCACACACAGAGTTTAACCGGGGCGCGTACAAGACCTTAAGACCTCCCCAGCTCTTAGCGGTGTTGTACAATAGATAACCCTGCTTCGGCCCACACACCGAAGCGGGGTTATTTGATTTTTGGAGCACCACACTCAGGACAACTCGGATCTCTCGGCATGGTTATCGTCCGCGCTTCGCCGTTTAGGCCGTCATAGAGGAAGAGTTTTCCGTATAGGGGTTTGCCTGCGCCTGTTATGATTTTTATGGTTTCCATGGCCATCATGGAGCCTATGATTCCGGCCAAGGCACCGACGACGCCAACTGCGGCGCAGGTCTCGGCGTCCGGTGGTTTTTGCGGGACGAAGCATCTGTAACAGGCGCTTTTGTTGTCCATTTTAAACACAGATAACTGACCTTCAAAGCGGCCTAGCGCCCCAGTGACCAGCGGGGTATTTGTCTCTAGGCAGACGGCGTTGACCAAAAACCTTGCTTCAAAATTATCCGTCCCGTCCAACACCACGTCATAGTCTTCTATTATGTCCCGTGCGTTATCTACATCAATGATGTGGCGGTACTCGCGTATTTTGACATGAGGGTTAATGGCCGCCAATGTGCTGGTCATAGCCTCGGTCTTTACGGTATCAATATCTTTGGTGCGAAATTGAATTTGGCGGTGCAGATTAGAGAGGGCGACGACATCTTCGTCGATAATCCCCATATGCCCAATACCCGTCGCCGCCAAATATAATCCGGCAGGGCCACCGAGGCCGCCCGCGCCAATGATGAGAACTTTGGCATTGCCGAGCGCTTGTTGTCCGGCGCCGCCAATTTCCTTGAGAACGATTTGGCGGGCATAGCGTTCTAGCTCGTTACGCTGCATTAAAAATCAAAAAGCGAAGTGGAGAGATAGCGCTCAGCGAAAGACGGGATGATGGTGACGATAGTTTTGCCCTTCATATCCGCCTGCGCGCCAAGTTTAAGACTGGCGGCGATTGCAGCACCTGAAGAAATGCCTACGGGTGCGCCGTCCAGTTTCGCCGCACGGCGCGCCGTCTCAAACGCAATTTCATTAGCTATGGTAACCACTTCATCTATCAGGCTTTCATCAAGTGTATCGGGTTTAAAGCCTGCGCCAATGCCCTGGATCATATGGGGGCCTTTCTCGCCTGTTGACAGAAACGGGCTACCCTCTGGCTCTAGCGCCACAAGCCTGATATCCGGGTTTTTGGATTTAAGGTAACGCCCTGCGCCTGTCAACGTACCGCCCGTGCCGACGCCGGAAATTAGCATATCAACCTTGCCGCCCGTATCGTTCCAGATTTCCGGCCCGGTAGTTTTTTCGTGAATGGCCGGGTTGGCCTGATTGACAAATTGTCCCGGTTGGACTGCGCCGTCTATTTCCTGAACGAGTTCGTCAGCTCGGGCAATGGCTCCGGGCATACCAGCACTTGCTGGCGTCAAAACAACCTCAGCGCCCAGTAATTTTATTAATTTACGCCGCTCGACAGACATGCTTTCCGGCATGGTGAAGATGGCTTTATAGCCTTTGGCCGCCGCCACCAAAGCCAGACCAATACCTGTATTGCCAGATGTAGGCTCGACAATGGTGCCGCCGGGCTTGAGCAATTTTCGGCGCTCTAAATCTTCAATCATGGCAAGACCAATGCGGTCTTTGACACTAGCCCCCGGATTGAAAAACTCCAGCTTGAATAACAAGTCCGCACCAAGACCCTTGCTGATTTTTGGTAGACGCACCAAAGGCGTATCGCCAATGGTTTCGGAAATTGAATTATAAATTTTGCCGCGACCCGGTTTTTGAGTACTCATTATTATCTCTCTTATTTTACGCCTGTTGATCCGTAACCACCCGCGCCCCGTGCGGTTTCTGATAAAGTGTCGACCACTTCAAACACCGCTTGTGTGACCGGAGCCACCACCATTTGCGCGATACGGTCAGCGCGGTTAATGGTGAAATTATCCGTACCGTGATTTATCAGCAGGATTTTTACCTCACCTCTATAGTCCGCGTCAATAGTTCCGGGCGAATTAACCACGGTGATGCCGTGCTTATAGGCTAGCCCTGAACGCGGGCGGATTTGGGCCTCATAGCCGGGCGGTAAGGCCATAGCAAAACCCGTAGCTATCAAGGCTCGCTCACCGGGCTGTAACACCAAGGGCGTATCCGCATCTATGGCTGCACGTAGATCAACCCCCGCAGCCAGATCCGTTTCATAGGCTGGCATTTGTAAATCGCCGAAATTACTCAGCTGTTTAATCTCAATCTTTAGCATTGTTCAGAGCCTTCATTCTTAGTTTCAAAAGTTCCAAATCATCTGCGGACAAATCCGGCCCGGTATACTCATAAGCATAGCCTTTAGCGGTTTTGCTTATGCCCATTAACGCACTATCTTTGGCATCAAAATCTTGCGATAAATAGAGCGGAATACCCGTGCGGATTATTTTTAAATCGAACTCGCTCGGCACCACGGAACCCCGCATACACATAACGGCGCGGATGGGCTTGCCGTCAACTTCACTCATATGGGGCTTGCTCCCGAATACAGAAAAGATAAAATCTCCGGCGGGCATAAAGGTCGCTATTTGCGCAGGTTTTTCTGTCTGTTCTGTTACGTTCGCCTCAGAATCAGGGGCAAGCCTTTGCTGCACCACGATTTCGCAATTGGCGATATTATCATCGGCCAAAGCAGGCAGGCCAATGAAAGCGCTCAACAGCAAAGCTGGTATTATATATTTCAATTCAACATCTCCACTATTTTTTGCGCCAGCCCTTCAGCCGCTTTTTGTTTGCTCATCAAAGGCCACATATCCGCGCCGTTTTTTGTTACAATTATCATAGTGTTATCATCACCGCCCATGACATCGCCCGATACATCATTAGCGATAATCATATCACAGTTCTTTTTGGCAAGCTTTCCCTGTGCATATTGAACCACATTATCAGTTTCCGCCGCAAAGCCAATGACCAGTGCGGGGCGGTTTTTGGCATTGGCAATTGTTTGTAATATATCAGGGTTTTCTGTCAGAGCCAAAGGCGGTATGGATTGCTTGTCCGTTTTGATTTTGTTTTCGTAGCTGTCAGCGGGTCGCCAATCGGCGACAGCGGCAACGGCGATGAACACATCCGCAGGTAAAGCCGCCTCGCAAGCCGCCAACATATCGCGTGCGCTCTCCACTTTCACCACATCTATGCCGTGGGGCGGCGCAATTGCTACAGGCCCCGACACCAATGTTACATCCGCACCCAATGCCGCACAGGCTCTGGCAATAGCATAACCTTGCTTGCCGGACGAGCGGTTGGACAGATAACGCACCGGGTCAATCGCTTCGCGGGTTGGCCCTGCGGTAATCAGTATGTGTTTACCCTGGAGGGGTTTTTCCTGCAAATTGTCGAGAGCGGTTGCTCCGGCCAATATTTTCTCAATAGCGTTTGCGATAATTTCCGGCTCGCTCATACGGCCAAAGCCAAATTCTCCGCAAGCCATATCGCCCTCGTCCGGACCAACGAATAAAGCGTGGTTAACCCGCAGGGTTTCAATGTTATTTTGCGTAGCCGGATGTTCCCACATGCGCACATTCATGGCTGGTGCATAGAGTACTCGTTTGTCGGTCGCCAGCAATGTTGTGCTTGCCAAATCATTGGCGAGACCGTGCGCCGTCTTGGCCATAAGGTCTGCGGTGGCAGGCGCAACCACGACCAAATCAGCCGAACGGGATAATTCGATATGTCCCATTTCAGCTTCGTCCGATAAGGAAAACAATTCCGTAAATACGGGTTCGCCGGACAGTCCGCCAATAGACAAAGGTGTCACAAATTCTTGGCCGCCTTTGGTGACAATTGTCGTGGTTTTGATGCCGCGCTTAGCCAGCACACGGATTAGCAAGAGCGATTTAAACGCCGCTATTCCGCCGCCGATGATTAGTAATATGCGTTTATCGCTCATCTAAAACTGTCCTATAGCCCATACGCCTGCCAGCGTAGTTACCGCACCGACCGCTGCCCACGCAATACCTTTCGGCAGTCCTCGCGGTTTAGTGTTGCTTGTCGGCTTTGACAAATCCACCTCGCCGTCCGCCCATGCCTTCGCCAAAGCCGCCACATTATCTGCGGCATCCGGCATGGCGCGCAGGGTTTTTTGGGCGCGGCGGAGGTCTTTCATGAAGTCGGCAATGCGGCCCTCTGCACCAAGCTCACGGCGCAAGCTCGCCTCAACGATAGGGCGGGACGCTTCCCACATATCAAATTCAGGGTCGAGCCTACGCGCGACGCCCTCGGCTTGCATCATGGTTTTTTGTAGCATGATGAGTTGCGGTTGTAGCTGCATGTCGAAAATCTCGGTGATCTCGAACAGTTGCAACAAGACTTTGGCCATGGAAACCTGATCGGAGGTTTTCCCAAATATTGGCTCGCCGACGGCTCTAAGGGCGGACGCAAAATCTTCCACCGTATGGTGGGCGGGGACATAACCAGCTTCGAAATGAATTTCTGCGATACGGTGATAATCGCGCATTAAAAACCCGTACAGGATTTCAGCATGGAAGCGCTGCTCGGCTTCGCATAGCCGACCGAGAATTCCGAAGTCCAGCAACACCAATTCGCCGTCTTTATCAACGATGAGATTACCTTCATGCATATCAGCGTGGAAGACACCGTAATCAAATGCACAGGTCAGGAAGCTTTGGATGACCTTGACGGCCAATGCCGGGCGGTCAATCGCAGGGTCGGTGAGGAGCGTATCACTAGAAAATGCGGTACCGTCTATCCACTCCAAAACCAGCACATTTTTGGAGCTAAATTGCCAGTAAATTTCCGGCACCCGGAACAGGCCGGTGTCTTCCGCCGCTTCGCCGATCTCGCTAGCCGCCGCCGCTTCGAGCCGCAAATCAAGCTCTAGCATAACGGCGCGGTCTGCCGTTTCGACAAATAATTTCGGGCCAAGTCTGCGCGAAGACGGCACAAAGAACTCACCCAATGCCGCCACCATACGCAGCACATCCATATCCTTGGCCATATTGGTGTGAATATTGGGACGCAGAATTTTTACGGCAACAATTTCGCCACTTAGCAGTTCAGCCTGGTGAACCTGCGCCACGGATGCTGCCGCTTTGGGTTCTGAAAATGTCTTGAATATTTCTTGCCACGGCTTACCAAATTCTTTCTCCAACCGCTCAATAGCTTTATCCCGAGAAAACGCAGGCACCTGGTCTTTCAAGCGGGACAGGCCTTTGGTGAATTCCGGGTCGAGCATATCAGAGCGGGTCGCTAATATCTGCCCGACTTTGATATAGGCAGGCCCCAGACTTTCCAGCGCGCGCGCAAAGCGCTCACCCGGGTTTTGCGCCCACCCTTTCTCTTTGGTACGGACAGCAAACAAACGCGAAATCCAACCAACAAACCGCATAAACCAAGGCACATTCCGCGCATATTCCGCCGGTATCAAAGCATCATGCCGCGCCAACACAAAGGCGGTCTTGAGCAGGCGGAAAAATGTAAACAAAGTTTTCATGGCGGTGTCTTAGCAGAGCCGGAATTCAAAAGCGAGAGGGTGTTTTGTCGCTTATGTTCATTGATTAGAGAATTGGTGTAAAGGGTCTTGATTGGCACTAAGTATGCGCTCGATACGAATATAGTCTTTGTAAATACGATAATACAATACATGCTCCCGCACAGGGAAACGTCTCAAATTGCCGCGCACCCGTTTATATTCACGCCCGATTTTTGGAAATTGGCAAACCGTTTCTACCCCTTCGCGCAAAAGCTCTTTGTACCGTTTAACCTGCTCCAAACCAAAGCTTTCCCGCGTATATTCTGCAATCTCTATCAGGTCACTTTGCGCATCCAGAGAATATTCATATGACAACACTAGGCAGTCTTTTTCATTTTAGCTTCGGCTCGCTGTACACCCTCCGCCCAAATTTCGTCGAATGTCCGGATGGATGTACCGCTGTTCTCCGCTGCAATAATCATTTCACGAAGTTCACCCTCGGCGCGCCGAAGGTCTTCATCCTTGCGCATCAAGTCGCGGATATATTCGCTATCATTGCCGTAATCACCACTTTCGACACGGGATTTTATCCACGCATCCATTTTTTCCGTAACCGTAATCGTTTTGCGTACCATAGCC
>JALSHE010000110.1 GCA_026982415.1 Robiginitomaculum sp. | reverse complement strand
GAATTTGCCGCCTGGATCAAAGCCAACCCGGGGGACGAGAAAGCATTTAATTCGTGGTACACAATAATCAAGCGCAAGGACGGCGGTCTGATTGCCGAACCTTATTCAAAGGCTTACGCCGCATGGCTAGTTCCGGCTGCAGAAAAATTGCGCGAGGCTGCCGCGCTTACATCCAACCCGTCTTTGAAAAAATTCTTATTCCTGCGCGCCAAAGCGTTTGGCGACGATGATTATTTTGCCAGCGAGATGGCTTGGATGGACTTGAAAGACACACCGATCGAAGTCGTGATTGGGCCTTATGAAGTTTACACAGACAAGCTCTACAATATCAAAACCGCGTTCGAGGCTTTTATCACGGTCAAAAACCCTAAAGAAAGCGCCGCTTTGGCTAAGTACAAAAACTGGTTGGTGGATATGGAGAAAAACCTGCCCGTCGAGGAGAGCTATAAAAACTTTAACCGTGGTTTTAAAAGTCCGATCATTGCCAGCTATCAGATACGCGGCGGAGGCGATAATGTGCCGGGGGTGCAAACCATTGCTTTCAACCTACCCAATGATGAATTGGTACGCGAGGCCAAAGGGGCTAAAAAAGTCATCTTGAACAATGTGCTGGGCGCAAAATTTGACCTCATCCTAGAGCCTATGGCCGAGCAAATATTGGTGCCCGCACAAGCCAAAATGTTGGTTAAAAAATACATGTCCTACGGGACTTTATTTCACGAGCTTTCCCATTCACTCGGTCCGGGCAAGATCGTCGTGGACGGTAAAGACACCGAAGTGCGCGCCGAATTACAAGAACTGTATTCACCCATAGAAGAGGGCAAGGCCGATGTAATGGGGGCATATAATATTTTGTATATGATGCAGCGCGGCGAACTGCCTGTGTCTGAGAAAAAAGCATTTCTCGCCACGTATTTTACGGGACTTTTCCGCTCCATGCGTTTCGGCATAGACAGCGCCCACGGCGGCGGCGCAGCTTATCAATATAGCTATTTCAAAGAAGTTGGCGCCGTAAGTTGGGATGAAAGCAAACAGCGCTTCCGTGTAAATTTTGACAAGTTGGAGCAAGCAATTTCAGACTTGACGGGTATAGTTGTCGTCCTAGAGGGCGACGGCAATTACGCCAATGCCAAAGCATTCTTGGATAAATACAGAAACCTAGATGCCCATGTTAAAAAAGTCATAGCTGCAAGCGGCCACCTACCAACAGACATAGCCCCGATTTATCCGGATAAGATTTAGCGCTGTTTATCGGAGAGCGACCATTTTGCCCAAATGATAAATATTTTTGGGCCTTCGATTAGGTAGCGTTTCCACATGCGTTTTGGCTCTGAGGCCAAGCGGTATAGCCATTCAAGGCGGGTTTTTTGCATCCATTTTGGGGCGCGTTTTACTTTGCCTGCGAGGAAATCCAAGGACGCGCCAACGCATAGGCCAAGCCCTTTAGCTTGGCCGCTTTCCAGTGCCGCCTTGGCGACCATTTCTTGTTGCGGCGAGCCTACGCAGATAAAGGTGAAGCGCGCCGTATTGTCTTTGATAAATTTTGCGGCGGCGGCCACAGCTTCGGGTTTTTTGCGCAGACCCATGGGCGGTTGATGGTGGCGTAGATTGCGCAGGCCATAGCGTTTGGTCACGGCTTTAATCACAGCATCATCGCCGCCAATGACATTGACTGCTTCGTTTGGTTCTATCACATCAGCGAACAAAGCGGCGGTTAAATCCGAACCGGGCACTGCGTGTAATTGGGGGCCGGATATTTTGGCGAGAAGTTGCAAAATACGGCTGTCACAAACACTGAGCCAAGCGGCACCATAGAGCGGGTTAAATACATCCGGCTCTATATTCATCCGCACTACATGATCTACATTTGGTGTGACAATAAAGCGAAACGGGTCGGCCAGCGTAATATCGGCGCAGCGCCTTAGGGTCTGAGCGGCATCTAAATCGTCAAAGCGCACACCGCAAAACACAGTGTCTTGCACGGCGTGTTCGTGCCGTATATTAGCGTTTAATATTTGAGGTGCCATTTGACTGTTCCTGAATTCAGATGCGGTCTTAGCACAATTGCCTAAATATAGGGTTTACAAATTGAATTAATCCCGAAGCAGTTCATTAACGCCGGTTTTGGCGCGGGTTTTTTCGTCTACGGTTTTGACGATGACTGCACAGGCGAGGCTGGGGCCGCCGTTTTTATCGGGAAGGGCACCGGGCACGACTACGCTATAGGGCGGGATTTCGCCGTAGGTAATTTTCCCGGTTTTGCGTTCAACGATTTTCGTGGACTGGGAGATAAATACCCCCATAGCCAGCACAGAGCCTTCGCGAACAATCATGCCCTCGACCACTTCGGAACGTGCACCAATGAAACAATTATCCTCAATAATGGTTGGGTTTGCCTGCAAAGGTTCCAGCACCCCGCCAATGCCTGCACCCGCAGATATATGGCAATGCTCGCCCACTTGGGCACAAGACCCGATTGAGGCCCATGTATCGACCATAGTTCCCGCACCGACCCGCGCGCCGATATTGACAAAACTCGGCATCAGGACGACACCTGGCGCGATATAGGCACCGCGCCTGACAATCGCCCCCGGAACGGCCCGCAGTTCGGCCTTTTCGAAATCGTCCGCCGTCCAGCTATCAAATTTTGGCGCGACTTTATCCCACCACAGAGAGCCGCCGTGGCCGCCCGAAATAGGCTGCATAGGGTTCAGGCGAAAGCCTAACAGCACTGCTTTTTTAAGCCATTGGTTAACTTGCCACTCGCCGCCTGTTGGTTCAGCGACCCGATACCGACCGTCGTCCAGCCCGGCCAAAGCCGTGTCCACGGCGTCTCTTATTGCGCCCTTTGTACGGACGGAAAGTGTGTCCCGCTCGTCCCAAGCTTTATTTATGATTGCCGCGAGTTCTTGTGTCATGTTGTTTCACCTTAATGGTTGAGCGCCTACATATATCAAATGTGTTTTGAGAACACTAGATTTATTGTTAAAACATCTGCAGCCAAGCTGGCAGATCATAGGTCTGCATGTCCACATAATCCGGTAATTCCGAACCATTGGGCGCAATATATAATGTAGCCATGCTCATGTCTTTGGGGACTTTTAGGTTTTGCACTGTGTCCTCGGCCATCAGGGCGCGCGCCGGGTCAATATCAAATGTTTTGATAAATTTTTCATAGGCCGAGCGTTTGGGCTTGGGGGTGTAGTCCATGTCTTCCACGGCGAACACACCGTCAAATAATTTATATATACCCAAATGCTCACCGATATTTTTAGCATGACCACGCGACCCGTTGGTGAAAATATATTTCTTGCCGGGCAGGGCATCTAGGCCAGAATAAAGACGTGGATCGGGCTTGAGCAAATCCAAATCTACATTGTGGACATAATCGAGAAATTCAGCCGGATCCATACCGTTCACGGCCATCAGACCCGACAAGGACGTGCCGTATTCCGCCAAATATTGTTTTTGCAAAATACGGGCTTCGGTGGGTTGCAAGGCGAGATAGCGAGAAATGTATTGGGTGATTTTATCAACAATCTGTACGAAAAATGCATCATCGCCTCGGTACAGCGTATTATCGAGATCAAATACCCATGTGTCAATGTGTGCCAAATTCATAATGTTCACGAGATTTATCTAAGCCCGCTAACCGTTGCGTCATTGAAATCCGCGTCTGTGAATTCGATTGTTGCACCAGATTTTCCAACTGGGACAGGTTTGAACCGCGCCGCAACATAGCCTTGATCTTGGCAAAACTCGTGGTGCAGAGCTGAAAACTTTGACGGGCCAATGCAAAATTCTTTCGCGTCTTTGGTGTTAACTCTCAAGATTTTATCCGTTCCGGCAGGTGTTTCCATGCGCAGATAATAATGGGCGTCCCTACCATCGAGGTTTTTTGTCAACGGCTGGATACATGTGCCTTTGTCTATTGGCCACCAGCCTCGGGATTCAGTTGCGCCCTCGTTTTTATAGGCGAGCGCCGCCCACAGCTTGGCGGTGGTTCTATTGCACAGCTGCATACCAATGTTTTTGCTAACTTCGAGAGCATTCTCCTGTAGCGCCGTATATTGTGCTTCCACACTGATTGAGGGTTTAAGGCCGTGGTCTTTCAAGAATTTTTGCAAAGTGTTGGTTGTCCGCCTACCAGTACGGCCATCAATACGTTTAATATCGTAGTTATTATCACGCAGTAGTCGCTGTAACCCTGCGGTTTCAGCAAGGCGGCCAAAGTCTTCCGGTTCGACAAAAGCGGTACGGCTTTCGGTCGGTATGATTTGTAGAAACTTTGCGCTGGTCATGTTTTGCAATTCGCAGGAAATATCGGTCTTGGCGGTAAAGTCCTCTGCCGCAATGCAATATTCATAGCGGCCTTTCCATTCTCGGATACCGCCTTGATGTAGGGTGGCGCTACGGGCATAAACGAAACGCGGCGTACCTTTTTCAACGTTAATGATTTGACATTTCCCGGGGCGTAAGGATTGCCAACCGCGCACAGAAACGGGTTGTCCAGCTTGGCCCGCAGGCACGCCCGCTGTCGCAATGTTGAGAATGAACGAGGTTTCGTTACAGACCTGCCATGGTGGTTGAATGGGTGGCGGGAGAGTTTGTTCAGAAATTTGCGCCGCAGTCTCTTGGGCAAAGCTTGGTAGGCCAGTGGACAAAGCCAAACAGAAAGTCAATATTGTTTTCGAGAGAATTTTCATTAGGCAATCAACGTTCCTGCGCCTTGGTCGGTGAACAGCTCTACCAACAAACCGTGGGAGCGGCGCCCGTCTATGATGACAACCGCTTCAACGCCTGCATTTCGGGCATCAAGCGCCGTACCTAATTTTGGAATCATACCGCCTTTTGCAGTGCCGTCGTCGATCAGCTTTTTAACGTCCTTAGGTGTCAGACTGGTCAGTAAATTACCGTCCGCGTCCATCACACCTTCTATATCGGTGAGGAGCATTAAACGCGCTGCCCCCAGTGCGCCAGCCAACACGCCTGCTGCCGTGTCGGCATTGACATTCAGGATTTCGCCCTCTGCGCCAGAACTGATCGGCGAGACCACGGGGATAAATCCCGGATCGGCGGCGGCTAGGGCATCAAGTACGGACACATCCGTGCTGTCCGGTTTGCCAGCAAAGCCCAAATCATCGCGCAGCTTTTTGGCGGTTATCAATCCAGCGTCGCGCCCAGATAGGCCGACGGCACGACCACCCGCCTGATTAATAGCGGCTACCAAATTTTTATTAATAGCGCCAGACAGCACCATTTCGGCCACTTCGACAGTTTCTAAATCAGAGACCCGTAGCCCGTCTTTGAACTCGCTTTTGATACCAAGCCGCGAAAGCATGGAGCCTATTTGCGGCCCGCCGCCATGGACAATTACCGGGCGGATGCCAAATTGTTTTAAAAGCACGACATCATTGGCGAAAGCACGGGTTAATTCCGCGTCCCCCATAGCATTACCGCCGAATTTTATCACCACGGTTTTACCCGTATAGCGCTGGATAAAGGGCAAAGCTTCGGACAAGGTTTTGGCGCTCGCCCAGCCTGTTTCATTTTTGCGACGTTTTAACATAGAGGGGTTATAGCTGATGTTCAGGCAAAGCTAAACTAACAATTTCAGCTTTCAGCAACTCTAAACCAGTTTTTTTCTCTGCCGAAGTAATAAGAATATCCGGATGGGCGGCAGCACGTTTGGCTATCTTTGCCTGACTTGCCGCGAGGATTTTTTCCAACTGGCCTTTCTTAAGTTTGTCGGTTTTGGTCAAGACGATTTGGTGCGTGACCGCCGCTTCGTCGAGCATAGCCATGATCTCCAAATCCGGATCCATGATGCCGCGCCTGCTATCGATCAAGACAAACACCCGGCGCAGGGGCGCCCGACCGCGCAGAAAGTCGCGCGTAAGTTTTGTCCAGTGGGCAATATCGGTTTTAGAAGCCCTCGCATAACCATAGCCCGGCAAATCAACCAAAAACAAACGGTCGGACATATTAAAATAGTTCAATTCTCGAGTGCGCCCCGGCGTATTGGAAGCCCGCGCCAACCCTTTTTGGTTGCACAGGGCGTTGATTAATGACGACTTGCCGACATTGGAACGCCCGGCAAAGCAAATTTCCGGCAGATCCGCATCCGGCAAGTGCTCCAGCGCGACAACACTTTTAACAAAAGTGACGGGACGTGCGAATAGACGCCTTCCTGCCTCTATGCCAGCTTCAATCTCAGAACTGTTCTCCGGCATAGCCATGACTACTTATTCGCCGCTTCGGACTTTTTACCAAAAACTTTTCTGAAAAATGCGTCCAGCGGTGTGTCGACCTTATGTTTGCGAGTGATGTAATATTGCTGGAATATGGTCAGAATGTTATTCCACACCCAGTACAGCAAGAGACCTGCCGCGAAAGGCGCCAAGATAAACATAAAGAACCAAGGCATTAACTGCATGATTCGCGCCTGGGTTTTATCGGTTGGCGGTGTGTTTAAAGTTTGCATCATCGCCATGGTGATACCGTAAAGCAAAGCAAGGGGGCCAAGGGCGAAGAACGACAAAAACTCCACCGGAATACCGTCCCAAGGAAACAGGCCAAACCCGTTAAGCATAGACAATGGGTCACGCGCCGACAGATCTTTGAGCCAACCAAAGAACGGCGCGTGGCGCATTTCAAACGTAATGAACAAGGATTTATACAGGGCGAAGAAAATGAACATTTGCGGGATCATTGGCAAACATCCAGCTACAGGACTAACACCTTCTTTTTTATAAAGCGCCATGGTTTCTTGTTGCAATTTCATCCGGTCGTCGCCGTAACGCTCTTTCATTTTGGCAACCTTTGGCGCGATACCGCGCATTTTCGCCATGCTAGAATAAGCTTTGTTATTAAGCGGGAACAAGATTAGCTTTAAAATAAGTGTCATCAACAATATACCGACACCGAAGTTTCCGGTTAAATTGCCAAGCTTGGTCAAACCCCAAGACATGGGCACGGTCAAGATACGCAAAACACCATAATCCACAGCACGGTCCAAATTGGAAATGCCTTTTTCGTCCATATATTTTTTGAGTAATGTGTGTGATTTTGCGCCCGCAAAAATATATCCTGTAGACTTGATAGTTGCATTAGGACTGAGCACGGTCGGCGCTAAATTATAACCTGCTTCGTAAACATTTTTACCGTTCAAATTTTTAAAACTCACCTCGGCGCTCATTTGTGTGCCTTGGGGGGCAATGGCGGCGGATAACCAATAGCGGTCGGTTAGGCCAATCCATCCGGCTTCACCTTGTTCGGAGAAAGTTTTCTTTTTGGCGACTTTTTTATATTTCCATTTGTGCAGTGTATGATCAACAACGCCAACCGGGCCTTCTTGCAAGATGAAAAAATTAAGCAGGTCTTTCGGTAGACCGTATTGCCTCGCGGCACCTTTGCGCACCAGGGAAATTTCAGTAGACGAGGTATTGGTAATAGTATCGTCAAGCGTAAATAGGTAGTTTTCGTCAACGCTAATAACCCGCAAAACACTAAAGCCATCACCGTCAAATTTTAGGGTTACCGGACTGTCGGGCGTGAGCGTATCGCCGCTAACAACACCCCAAGCCGTATCGGTGCCACTTTGAGAACTATTGGCACCGCTAACCTTAACCCAATTGTCAAACACTTCCGCCGCATGTTCAGCGCCCTGGGGCGAGAACAGGATGACGGTTTCGGAATCTTTATCGATGGTTTGCTTGTAATTTTTTAGCCGTAAATCATCAAAGCGGGAACCCGTGGTCGAAAATGAACCTGTGAGCGCTGGCGTTTCGATATTGATGCGTATGCCTTTGGTTGTACTGGCCGAAATCAACTCGGTTCTGTCAATAGGCGCAGGCGCGGCAATAATTTGCTCTATTTGTTGCTGGGCAGCCTCTTGTTCTGCGGCAAATTGCTTTGACTTAGGTGCCGCATAAAGGAAAAAATATGCTACCATCATGGCGCCAGAGAGTAGTAGCGCCAACATAAATCGGTTTTGGTCGTTCATGAGAAGTCTTTCATTGCAAATTTTGCATTCAGGTTTTGGGCTTTATACCGATTTACGCCAGTCTTAAAAGCGCTTTCTCAACATCTTTTTGCAAATCAACCCACTCAGCTTTGGCTGTACCCGCCCGTGCGATGAATACATAATTATGCCCAGGCTTGCCGTGTAGAGGTAATAAGGCCCTCGCCAATTCCCGTAGGCGACGTTTACACCTGTTGCGCACCACGGCATTGCCAATTTTTTTGGTGGCTGTAAAGCCGACATTGATCATTTCGGTTGTCCCGGATTGGGCGCGCATCTGGATAACAACAGTGGGCTTAGCCTGATAACGCCCGTCCCGGACATACAAAAACTCGGAACGCTTTTTTAGCTTCCCGAGTTTGATATTTTTAATGGCCATTTCTGAACGGTTTTTACTGCCCTTAAGCAGACTTTAAGCCGACAGGCGCTTACGGCCTTTGGCGCGACGACGCGCCAAAATAAGACGACCATTTTTTGTGGCCATACGTGAACGAAAACCGTGACGACGGGCGCGGACGATTTTTGATGGTTGGAATGTACGTTTCATATCGGTCTCACTACACTTTAGTGCGCACTTTAGCGCGAAATTAAATCAAGACGGGGTCTTTAGGCGGCGAAAGTACGCGAGTCAAGCCATACCCAGCATTATAGTGCGTAAAAACCATGCTTAATTTACTCGTTTGTCCGCGCACGAAATGTGCACGGCTTTGTGAACTGACTTGAGATGTAATTTGCGCAAAAGGCGCTATATTGAGATTGAACGAATTTGGAGGCGCATGTGCGCAATAGGCAATACAAAATACTTTTGACGCTGTCGGCAGTAACCATAAGTTTGGTTGCGACGAGTGCATCCGCGCAAGCAACAACATGGTCAGCGCACAACGGGGCGAGCCTGTTTCAATCTCTATCTCTAGGGATCGTGATGCCAAACCAAGATACTCGTTCGCAAATTTTGCCTTCTGGGGTGGGTGATTCTACTCTTAACCGATCTTCAACCCTTCAATCTTCAACTTGCTTTCTTTCCCGCTTTCCTGCCAGTTTCCCTACTGTTCGGAACCTATCTGTTCTCCCCCTCTCTACAGATAGTGTGTCAGCTTTAGGGAAGGTGGCAGGATCCTCCTCTGCTCCACCATCTAGCGCAGCGTTTGTGCCCCAAATCGCGCAACAAGTCGGTGGAGCAGACCCAGTTTTGGTTGCGCAGGTTCAGGTGGACGAAACATTGTCCGAACCAATAAGCGCGGCGAGAATAGCGGATGCGCCGGCAATCATGGCCGCACCAGAGTATTGGGGCGACATCTTGACACGCTACCTCCACCCCGGGGCAGACGGCCTCACCCGGTTTGATTATGCCGCGCTTAAGGCATCAGAGAGCGGTACGGCAAATTTGGGCAAATATATAGATCATTTGGCCAGCCAAAAACCCTCTACCATGTCCCCTAATGATGCTATCGCCTATTGGGCAAATCTTTATAATGCGCTTACGGTGCAAGTCGTGGCCGAAAACTATCCGGTGAATTCCATTCGCAAGATAAAATCTGGCTACCGCGCCGGGCCTTGGAAGCGTAAATTGGTGACGGTGGAGGGGCGCGAATTGTCATTGGACAATATTGAACACGATATTATGCGCCCGACCTACCAAACGCCTATGGTACATTATATGGTCAATTGCGCTTCTATTGGTTGCCCAAATTTAAAAACTACGCCTTGGAGCAGTGCGAACCTTGCTGCCACCCAAGAGGCCGCCGCCCGCGCCTATATCAATTCACCGCGCGGCACGAAGTTCAGCAATGGCCGATTGCAAGTTTCCAGTATTTACAAATGGTTCAAGGCTGATTTCGGCGGTAATACGGCGGGTGTCCTTGCACATTTGCGCCAATATGCGGACGCGGAATTACTTGCCCAATTGGATGGCCGCAAAAAGATCGACAAATACACCTATGATTGGGACGTAAACGCGCCTAAATGAATACCCATAAATGAGAGAAAACTATGGAACCCGACACCACAGATATGTCCACGCTTGAACCGCAAGTGAAAAAATCTAAACTGAAACGGTTTTTGCCCTTGGCCATTATCGCCGCCGCTTCGACCGCATTTTTTGCGCTCGGCGGCCCGAAATATATCAGTCTGGATTCTTTGCGTGACAATCAGGAGTTTTTGAAAGCCTTCGTGGCGGATAATTATCTATTAGCCGTGTTTGGGTTCGTTGCAATCTATGCAGTCTTGGTGGCTATATCTGTACCGGGCGCTGGTTTTCTCAGTATTTTCGCCGGGTTTTTGTTTGGTCTGACCACAGGTGTGCCGGCGGTGATAATCGGCGCGACCATTGGCGCGACGATTATATTTCTGGTGGCACGTTCTGCGCTTGGCTCTGGGCTTGCGGCTAAGGCCGGGCCGTTCATGGCTAAATTTGAAAAGGGTCTCAAAGAAAACGAGCTGTCTTATTTGTTTATCTTGCGGCTTGTGCCGATCTTTCCGTTTTTCATGGTCAATATTGTTCCGGCCTTGTTTGATGTAAAAGTGCGCAATTATGTGCTAACGACGTTTTTCGGCATTATTCCCGGTTCTCTGGTTTATGTCAGTGTCGGCAACGGGATTGGTGATGCATTGTCCGCCGGGCAAGACGTGCCGCTATCGGGATTGATGCTTAGACCAGCGGTCATTCTGCCCATATTGGGTTTGATGCTTCTGTCCATGATACCCATCGTCTATAAAAAATTATCCAAAAAGAAAATTTAGGGGGCAGGTATAATGTCAAAAACCGAATATAATGTCGATCTGTGTATTATCGGCGCAGGGGCAGGAGGATTGTCTATCGCCTCCGGCGCGGCGCAATTGGGCCGCTCTGTCGTGCTGTACGAAGCCGAAGCCATGGGCGGGGACTGTCTCAACTATGGTTGTGTGCCGTCCAAAGCCCTAATCGCTGCGGCCAAACATGCCCACGCATTTAGCACAGGCGAGCCGTTCGGGATTGCGAGCGCTAAGCCTAAAATAGATTTTCAGGCTGTCAAAGCTCATGTCAAAGGCGTGATAGAAACCATCGCGCCCGTCGATTCTCAAGAACGGTTTGAGGGTCTCGGTTGCACGGTCATCCGCGAAATCGCCAGTTTTAAAGACGCCAATATTGTGCAATCCGCCACCACCATCACTCGCGCCAAACGCATCATTATTGCCACGGGCAGCCGCGCCTCTGCACCACCCATTCCGGGGCTAAAGGACACGCCGTTCACCACCAATGAGGAAATTTTCACCATTGATGATCTGCCCAAGCATTTGCTGATAATTGGGTCGGGGCCTATCGGGCTAGAACTTGGTCAGACCTTTAACCGTCTTGGCAGCAAGGTGGAGATTATAGATATTGCGCACCCCCTCGACCGTTCAGAGCCGGAACATGCCAAGGTTTTGATAGATGCGCTAAAGGAAGAAGGCATCATATTTCATGCCCCTGTCAACACCAAGCTCGTGCGCAAAACCAAATCTGGTGTGGCAATTGACCTTGAAGACGGCACGACATTGAGCGGTTCACATTTATTGGTGGCTGCAGGGCGTCGTCCGGTTATTGAAAATTTAAACCTCGAAGCGGCGAGCATTACAACGGGGCGCGGCGGTGTAGTTACCGATAAGTTTCTGCGCACATCCAACAAGCGTGTCTATGCGGTTGGTGATGTATCGGGGCGCGGCGGCTTGACCCATATTGCCGGGCATCATGCTAATGTGATTATCAAGAACTTTTATTTTGTGCCATTTTTTAAGGCTAGCGCAGAAACCAATAATATGCCTGCCGCCGTCTATACCCAGCCGGAACTCGCCAGTATTGGTCTGACCGAAAAGTCGGCGCGTGGAAAATATTCGGATATTAAGACAGTACATTTTGATTTCGCAGAAAATGACCGTGCTATTGCCGAGCGCTCCACCAAGGGTGGGGTGAAAATTATTGCGCAGGGCAATGGCCGCATTGTCGGGGCTTCGATTGTCGGGGAGGGGGCGGGCGAGCTTATCCATATCATAAGTCTGGCTATGGCCAATAAAATGAAAATTATTCATCTAACCAAAATGATCTCGCCTTATCCAACCCGCTCTGAAGCCGTCAAGCGAGCCGCATCTTCCTGGTACACCGAATCGGTGTTTTCCCCCAAGACGAGAAAGCTGGCGGCACTCATGGCTAGATTTCACTAAGCAACTACGTTAGTTTATCCCATGTTGGAAAAAATTCTCATGCGGCGGCTGTCCGGAAAATTGCTGTTGTTGACAGTGTTGTTTGTCATGGTGGCGGAAGTTTTAATTTTTATTCCGTCCGCTGCCCTGTTCCGCCAAACTTGGCTAAAGGAACGTGCGCAATCGGCTGGTCTTTTGACTTTGGCTATTGAGGGAGTGCCCAATTATGAGGGCGGTGAAATGCTGAGTAACCGCTTTATGCAAGACACCGATGTTAGCATGGTGGCGCAAAAGCGGGACGGTATGAGTCAATTGGTTTTGGGTATGCCGCCGCTTACGGACGAAATTATTCTGGCCGATTTGCGGGGCGAGCGCGGCTTGCCGCTATTTCGCGACAGCTTTCGCGATTTCTTTGGGGACGGCAGTGCCTATATCCGCATTTTGTCAGAGCCGACCGTGGACGGCGTCGATGCCCTCGAAGTTTTGGTTCCGCAGAGCGCCCTGAAAGCTGCCATGCTGGATTATAGTAAACGGGTATTGTTGTGGTCTTTGGCGATTTCCCTGTTGACCGGAATGATGATCTATGGGGCTTTGTCGCGAATTATAGTTCGCCCCATCCGTCAATTGGCACGCGGTTTAGCGCGGTTCCGCAAAGACCCGCGCAAGCGAACGGACGTAGAAAAACCAGTCACACGCAATGACGAAATTGGACAGTTGGAGCGGGAATTTCGCGACATGAAATCTGGTATCCGCACGGCGCTTAAACAGCAAGAACGCCTCGCGACACTGGGCATGGCTATGGCCAAGATTAATCATGATCTGCGCAATGTCCTGACTTCGACCCAGCTTATTTCCGACCGTTTAGCCAGCGACCCGGACGAGCGTATTAGAGGTATGGGTGAACGGTTGGTGCGCTCCGTCGATCGCGGCGTGAAGCTCTGCGAAGCCACGCTCAGTTTTTCGCAAAGCGCTCAGGAAAAGCCAGAACCCCGGCCTGTTGTTCTCACCAAACTCTTAGACGAGGCCGCAGCAGATAGCATGGCCGAAGAGGGCGAAGTGAAGTTTGTCAACGCCGTTCCGGGCGATTTGATGGTGATGGTAGACCCTGACCATAGTTATAGAATTTTCCACAATCTGTTCCGCAACGCCGTGCAGGCTATGCAGGTAAGCCACAGACAAATTCTAAAAGTAACGGCAGACAGCAAAGACGGTAAAGCCTGTATCAAAATCACAGATACGGGGCCGGGTATTCCGGATCGTGTCAAAGCAGATATGTTCAAAGCATTTACCACCGGCGCTCGAAAAGGCGGAACCGGACTTGGCCTAACCATATCCAGAGAGTTGGCCCGGGCGCAAGGCGGCAATTTATCTTTGGAGACGACGGGCGCAGGCGGCACAGTCTTTGTGGTCGGCTTGCCGCTTGTCGCGGAAGATCACACGACCTAAAACGCTTATCCTTGTTGCAATGTTGCCCATACTTAGTTAAGGTTTTTCTTGATAAAACAACACAACCACATTGAGGATAGTCATGAAACGTATTTTATTTTTAGCATTCACCACATTCTTACTCATCACGCTCTCGGCTTGCGGTGGCAAGAAGGGCACTTCTGACGATTTGCTGGTTGGTACATGGGTGGCTTCCGAGCCGACAACGGTGACAGAAAGCGGCATGACAATCACGTTTTCGGATATGACATCCACCTATTCCAAAGACAATACGGCTAAAGCGAGCGGTAATATGTCCATGTCTGGTGCTGGCTTGCCCGTTAAGTTAGATATGACCATTGCCACCGAGTCCACATGGTCGATTGAGGGTAACACACTGAGCGAAACAATTACCGATGCTGATATAAAAATGAAAACCAACATTCCCGGTATGCCAGATATGGGCGGTATAATGGCACAGCAGATGAAATCACAAGCAGGCACATCCACCATTGTCAAATTAGACAAAAAGACCTTAATTCTCAAGGAAGATAAAACCAGTATACAGGTAACTATGAAGCGTAAATAGATAAACGTCATGGGATTTTATAACCGACATATCTTGCCCCATGTGCTTGATTGCGCCTGTGCCACTAAACCGATCCGCAAACAACGGGCCAAGATCATTCCGTTAGCTTATGGCGATGTAGTGGAAATCGGTATCGGGTCGGGGCATAATTTGCCCTATTATGATCAGGACAAAGTCAGTAAATTAATCGGCATAGATCCAGACGAATATGTTTGGAAAAAAGCCGCCGCAAAACGGGCGGAATTTCATAAACCCTTGGAGCGGCTCGGCTTGTCCGGCGAAAGTATTCCGTTGCCAGATACTTGCGCAGATACTGTTGTCGTGACCTATTCTCTGTGTACAATCCCTGACCCCATAAAAGCGCTGCGCGAGATGAAACGACTGCTCAAGCCCGGTGCAAAACTACTATTTTGTGAGCACGGCCAGGCACCCGATACCAATGTGCATAAATGGCAAAACCGGATCGACCCTATTTGGAAAAATATCGCTGGCGGCTGTCATTCTGGCCGGGATATACCGAGGCTCCTGAAAGGCGCCGGGCTTTCTATAGACGTAATAGAGCAAGATTATATTCCGGGACCCAAAATTCTTTCTTATAATTACTGGGGTCAAGCTTCTGGTTAGGTGTCCATTAAGGACTTACCAAAGTCAATTTTGGTGACTTACGTTGTGTAGTGTCAGGCGTGGGTGCCACTTCAGGTTCACCAATCCGTTCCTCCATTTTGTCCGCAAGCTCGTCTATTTGTACTACTATATTACTTATATCCCGCAAGGACGCATCGTCCATACAGGCGACCACTTGTAGCATATTCGATGCATTACGGAGTAAATCCGTTTGTAAATATCTGTTTTTAATATCGTCAGAATTCATATTGACCTCAGGTTATATTTCTTTTTTCCAATAACATGATATTTGTCAATGATAATTATTGTGGAAAACCTATTTTGCTGGTTTAGGCCGTAACCTTGTTGTCTACAACCTAACGACCTAAAATGCATACATTATTTGAAGCAGACTAACGATATTGAGTATTCATTTAGTTGTACTTGTTCTATAAGGTGGTTAATAGGCGTGCGCCACCGACTTCGCTCGCTGTGAAATGATAAGCAAATGACAAAAACACGAACAGAAAAAAAACAGGCCACACGCGAGAAAATCCTCAAAGCCGCCTATGCGCTATTTGATGAAAAAGGCTATGATGAAACCTCCTATACTGAAATAGCTGAGCGGGCAGGGGTTGGTTACGGCACTATATATACCCATTTTAGTTCCAAGGAAAATTTGCTACTGGAACACTATTTAGAGCTAATATATTTGCAAGCGGAGCAGGTGCAGGTTTTGAGCAGTGAGACAGCCAATCCCCTGCAAGCTGGTTTGGATATGATCGACATGGTTTGGAACCAGAATCTGACCAGTCCAATCCGCAGATTAACGGTGTTTTTCTCTTACCGCTGGGTTAGTTCCAAAGAAGATTATGATCGGGTATTGGATGCGATCAATGCCGTTTTGAAACCAATAGGTACGATGTTCGAACAGGCAAAAACCCACGGACTATTGGAAAAAACCATCACCGTTCCGCTTGTGCTTGACCTTATTAGCGCCGCGCACTTACACGCATTGCAGGAAGCCCGTTTTGGAGAAGATGAACGCAAAGCCGCGAAAAAAAAATTCGATGGTCAAGTTGATTACCTTTTGCAAATAGACAGGGCGAACTTCATTGGGTAAAGTCGGAACGCTCTATAGTTTTTCTTCTTGTACACCCAACGCAACAGCTAGTTTTGTTGTAGCCGAGCCTGGTTTTAACGGCTTGGGCTGATTGGGGTGTGGTGCCCATCCGGTTAACCAGATGATCTCAAACCTGACCTTAAGCTTACCAAATTTTGTACTGTGGTCACATGTGTAGAGGGCTTCAACCATTTGGAAAAAACGAGAAGATACCGGATTTGGCGCCCGGGCTGACAACACATTGGTTTCGCCCATGAGCCTTAAATCTTTATATAATTTGTCGAGGGACGAATAATTCACATCGACAACGTCCCGGTCAGCTACGGGCATGGTATAACCACTGGCCGATAAAAGAGATGCCGCCTGGTCAAGCCTGATCATACTGGCCACGCGCGGGCTGACACGGCCATACAATTGATCTTCTACCGCGTACAGAGTATGGCGTAGGGTTCCCAGAGTTTCCCCGCCGAACAATGCCGCCAAAAATAACCCGTCTGGTTTTAACACGGTTCTTATCTTTGCCAAAGCTTGCGGTACTTGGTTCACGCCGTGAAGCGTCAACAGATTTACAACCAAATCGAAGCTACCGGGTTTAAACGGTAGCGCCTCTTCATCACAGACAATGTCAAGTCCCGAAATATATGCCGTATTATCCGCAAATGTCACGTGGCCAAGTTTTGCCCCTAGCCTATCGGCCACCAATTGAGTTGCGTTGAGCGCCCCAATTAACAACGTGCGGTCAAAGTTTTTCCGGACATCCAGAACACGTTCAACAACGTCATCAACGCACCGCATATACAAAAAACGTTCACCGAATTTTTTTTGCGCCCGTCCCCGCCGTTGGCGCACCAAGACACGCTCAAATGGTTTTGAGGTCTTATTCTTTTGTAGAGGTTCTTTTATTTGTGTCATTATTCTGATATGGGCTGATTATGTCGCAATTGAAAGTCCCATATTCTCTTCTCCGGTCTCTCCCCAGTTTAATGGCAAATTCTCTATCCCGGATACAAGATACCGTTTTACCGCCCCACTCTTTGATTACGGGACGGGCCTTATCCAAAGATGATCTGCAAATGGATACGGAATTATGGCAAAGTTTGAAATTCATTGACGATCCTTGCTGTACGGCTTGCGGTTTCCCATTTGAGTTTGAACAGGGAGTTGATGCATTGTGTATGCGGTGCCACGCTCACATGCCGATTTTTGACCATGCCCGTTCTGCTATCACCTACGATGATATTAGCCGTAAATTGGTACTGGATTTTAAATATGGCGGGCGCACAGACGGGCTGGAATTTTTTGCAGCCCAAATGATGCGAGCTGGTTCGGCAGTGTTGGATGAGGCGGATACCCTTATCCCGGTGCCATTACATTCTAGCCGTTTGCGACAGCGTAGGTTTAATCAAGCGGCGCTTTTGGCAAGAACAATTTCGCGGCTCAGCGACATCCCCTACCAGACAGAGGCCTTGGTGCGGCGTAAGAACACGCCGAGCCAGGGCGGGCTAACATTTTTGGGACGGCGGCGTAATGTTTCGGGAGCCTTTAATATGCGTCCAAATTTTAAAGACGCAGTCAAAGGACAACATGTGGTATTGATTGATGATGTTTATACCACTGGTTCGACATTGTCGGCGTGTGCCAACCCCCTAAAACGCGCAGGCGCAAGGAGGGTTGACGCACTTACACTTATGCGGGTTGTCAGACCGCAAGAAATCCCTAAATAGGGCGTAGATAATTCAAGGATAAATGATGAAACTGGTCACCATATATACAAGCGCCATGTGCCCTTTTTGCTGGCGCGCACTCAGCTTGCTGAAAAAGAAAAACATTAGCTTTAAAGAGATTAATGTTGGTATGAATGCGAAACTGCGCGCCGAAATGATCCAGCGCTCCGGCGGTGGCACCAGTGTTCCACAAATTTTCATTGGTGATAATCATATTGGTGGTTGTGATGATATGATGGCGTTGGAAAAAAGCGGTAAATTAGATGGTTTATTAGCAAAATGAATTTACGTGCGGCAGTGATAAATTTGCGTTGCGGTGCTGACATTGCCGCAAATCTTGACCATGCCGAACAGATTATCCGCGCCGCACATAAGGATGGTGCGAAATTTATTGTCACCCCGGAAAACACTTTGCTGATGCAGGGAAATACCAAAAAATTGTTTGCGGCGATTGAACCAGAACAAGAAACGCAAGGCGTTGCGCACTTCAGTGCCTTGGCCAAAGAGCTGGGTATTGACCTTTTAATAGGCTCCATGGCGATAAAGTTGAGGAGCGACAAGGCCGCCAACCGTTCCTATATGTTTGGGCCAGACGGCGCTATCAAGGCTCGTTATGATAAAATCCATATGTTCGACGTGGCTATTAACGACACCGAGACCTGGAAAGAATCATCGAATTACCAAGCCGGCCACAAGCCCGTCATGACTGCGGCGGGCGGATTTAATATTGGTCTCAGCATTTGCTATGATTTGCGCTTCGCTAATTTGTATAAATATTACGCAGAGCGCGGCGCTCACATATTGACCGTGCCTGCTGCATTCACGGCTATTACCGGGAAAGCCCATTGGCGTGTTTTACTACGCGCACGGGCAATAGAGACCAGTTCCTACATCGTGGCAGCGGCGCAAGGTGGTATCCACGATAATGGCCGTGCGACTTGGGGGCGCAGCATGATTGTTGATCCTTGGGGGGGGGTTATTGCCGAGTTGGATCATGATGAACCTGGATATTGCTGTGCAGATTTATCACTAGGCCTCGTCAACAAAACCCGCGCCCGTATTCCGGCCTGGCAACAGACGACGGATTTAACCGGGCAGTGAAACTTGACTTCCAGATAATTGGCGGCGGGCTAATCGGTCTGTCAACAGCCTATGCCTTGATTAAGCGCGGCGCGTCCGTGCGTATCATCGAAGCCAGAGAGGGCATTGCTTTGGAAACCAGCTTTGCCAATGCAGGCATGGTACATGCTTCGCTGGCTGACCCGTGGAACGGGCCTGGCGTTGGGCGGCGATTATTAGGGTCTATATTTGGCTTGCCGTCGCCAATGATTTTACGATTGCAGGCACTGCCGAGTGTGACAACATGGGGGTTAAAGTTTCTAAAACACGCAACCCCCGCCCGGCATTGGCACGCCACGAAAGCCAATTACCAGCTTGCAAACTATTCGGTCAATCTTATCCAGAACTGGCGAGAAGAACTAAATATAGAAGATGATTATCAGGGGCTAGGCCTCTTAAAAGTATTTCGGGACGCGCCCACATTGGCCAAAGCAAGTGCTTTGACCAACAAGTTACAAGCGTTGGGCTTGAAAGCTGAGTATATAACGGGCGAAGAAGCTGCTGTGAAAGAACCTTGCTTGGGGCCAGTTACAGATAGGCTCGCCGGAGCTATTTATTACCCGGAAGATTATAAAGCCGATGCCTATGCTTTTTGCCAAGGGCTTGCGACCGAAATAAAAAGACTTGGCGGGGAAATTTTAACTGGTGTGTTTGTTAAGGCGTTGCTGTCTGAACGCGGCAAGGTGATCGGTGCGGGCGCGGACGCTGGCGATTTATGCGCAAATACAACAATTATCGCAGCAGGAGCGCACAGCACCCATGTCTTGCGTCCGCAGGGGGTGAAACTAGCTTTGCGCCCCGTAAAAGGCTATTCTTTGACCTTTGAAGATATATTAGATGAAAATCAAACGGCGCCTAAACTCCCTGTTGTTGATGATGCGCTACACTGTGCAGTAACGCCCCTTGGAAAATCAATACGTATTGCGGGCACAGCGGAAATCACCGGATATAATAGATCTATGCCCAATGCCCGCCTCAGGCCTTTGCTTGAAATGCTCCGTGCGGTGTATCCAGAATTATCTCAAAACATACCGCTAGAAGACGGCATAGCATGGCACGGGTTTCGCCCGGTGAGCGCCGACGGCATGCCGTTTATAGGTCACGTGAAACCGGGACTGGCTATCAATACCGGACACGGCCATATGGGCTGGACGATGTCGGCTGGCTCTGGGGAATTGCTTGCCAATCTATTGTTAGGTACATCAACGGAATTAGAAGCAAGCGCATTTAACCCTTCAAGAAATTAAACATGCGCAATAAAAAACCCCGACCAAAGGATCGGGGTTTTCTAAGAATTATGTATTTGCAGTCTTGGCTTTATGCATTTTCAGCCATTACACGCTAGCGGCTTCGCCTTGGGCGCGCTCCAAAGTCATATTGACCAGACGCTGCCAGTTACCAAGAGATAACATATGGGCGTAAGCAACAGCCAAGAAGCCGTTGTCCATCAATTCTTTGGTGGTTTTAGCATCAAGTGCGCGAAGTTTCTCGTCGGTAATCGCAAAGTAATCCGCAATTTTTTGCTTCTCGGCTGGTGTGCCGTCGGCATTTTGGCCTTGGAAATTCATTTCCTTTTGCTCGAACAAATCCAGCTCTTTAAAGCGGGTAATCATAGCTTCGGTAGCCCGGCGATCTTGCTCGAACTGCTTTAGAAATTCAAAAGCTTCGTTGGTGAACTGGGAAGGCTCGTCGCCGTCAAAGAAGGCTTGCGTTGGTTTTTTATCGGTTACACATTCCGCCTTTTCGTCTACACAAACCACAAAACGATCATTTTCCTGGTCGCCTGCAAGTACGAACGGATAGCGGCGCGCAAAAGCTGGCATGTAGTATTTATTGTTAAACACACCGTCTTCGATAAGCAGGTTTTCGTTGGCGCGGATGCCCATAACGGCCAAAGGTGTTTTATCATCACCAGCAAAAATGATTGGATAGCTGGCAGAAGCAGAGCCAAATTCCGGCGCAGTGATTGGCATGAAATGGGTTTTTTCCATAAATGCGAATGGTTTTTCAACCTGAACTACGCCGAATTTAGCGTGCTTGTCTTTGGTCAACGGTTGTGGATCTTCATACATCATCACATTACCGCTTACATTCGGTTGTGCTGCCACTTGGTTTGTTGGTTTTTTAGCCATGTTATTTCCTTTAATTGCCCACTTTGTTGTGGCTTCAAAATTCTAAATCCCATTTTGGTGTACTGACCAATTTGGAAAATTTGAGGGTCATTAGCCTATGTTTGCCCGCTCTTCAATGGTAAAAAGACCGTAATTACCACCATCATAATAAACTCATGTAGTAATCAGGCAGTAATCAGGCCAAATTCACAGGTGCAAATGCAAAAACCTATGTTATAATGGCACAAACAAGAGGATATTATGACAGCATGTAAACACGAGCACGAACACAAAACGCCAGAACAACTTTTGGCGACAGCTCGGCAAATTTGCGACGAGCAAGGGCGCCGGTTCACCAAATTACGCGAACATGTCTTTACCTTGATCGCGGGTAGCAAAGGCCCGATCAAAGCTTATGATTTGCTTGATCAGTTGCGCCCCGAATTTGGCTCCCCCAAACCGCCGACCGTTTATCGGGCTTTGGACTTTTTATCAGGCCTTGGGTTAGTCCATAGGGTCGAGGCCTTGAACGCCTATATTGCTTGTGATCATTCCGTAGATAATTATCAAGAAAAAGGCGGACATATTGCCGAATTTTTCATTTGCGAAACTTGTGAAAACTTGGAAGAACGTTCCGCCAATGACCATATTGATTGTATACCGGGCGGATTTGTTATCCGCCGTTCGGTTATCGAGCATTACGGCATTTGCAAAAACTGCGCTGCGTAAGCCCGGGCGTGAATAAATTAATCGAAACATGGCGCGGCGAAGCTTTGGCTTGGGAGGCGGACGAACTTGGCCATATGAATATGCGCTATTATTTTGACCGCGCCCATGAAGCCCGCGCTCGCTTTGCCCACAGTCTTGGCTTGCCGCACATTTACAAAACATCTTCCCTCAGCACTATTGTCCCGACCAAGCAACACATAAAGTATATCAAAGAAGTGCGCCCCGGTCACGGCATGGCGGTGCAAAGCGGTGTCGTGGCGCTCGGTGAAACCGACATTACCTTAATCCATATAATCAGCGGCAATAACGATAGCCTTGCCGCAACCATCACCGAAACCCTGTCCCATGTTGCAGTGCGGACGGGCATAAAATTTAGCTGGTCCAAGCGCACGAAAAGATTAGCCGCGCAACATATTGTCGACCTGCCGGACAAGGCAAAACCACGGAATATCGACCCGAACGAACAGGCAGGTTTACCGACCATGGACGACGCCGATATACTCGGTTTACAAACCATTGGACGCGGTGTGTTCAGGCCGTCCGAATGTGATGTATTCGGCCATGTCTTGCCCACCGCCATTATAGGACGGGTCTCTAACTCCACCCAGCATCTCAAATCTGCATGGCCGGATTTAGATTTTGCATCCGACGACGGCATGAGCGGGGCGCTATTGGAAGCTTGCGCGCGGCATAAACTCCGCCCCAAAGCGGGCGACCTTTACGAAATCCGCTCTGGCCTGCGCAGTGCCAGCACACATACCCGCGAACTGTGCCACTGGATTTTAGACCCGGTCAGTGGTAAATGCTGGACAAGCTTTACCGGATCCGGCTGTCGGTTCAATTTAAAAACCAGACGTCTGGTCAAGATAGATGATAATGCATTGGCGGCGCTGAAACTCGGTATAGTGGGCGGATTAAAGCCTTAAAATATCACTGAGGGCGGCGCGGCACATATCTTGTTCAATCACTGGGAAAAAGTGGTCTTTCTTGGGGTAATAATCAATGCGCAAATCCGGATTGACTTGCCTTGCCCTTTTCATCCAGCCCTCATTTTGTTTCACGAAGTCGGTGATTAAAACATGAGAACCCGCTGGTAAGTTGGCTATGCGGCGCTTCATATTTTGCGCCTGGCTAACATAGCCAAGTTGTTCCCATTTCGGGCGGCACGCCAAGCGAACTTTGCCCTCATGATCGGTGAAACCATCATGGATATAGTCCCGAAGAACATCCCCAGGGAAATGTTTAAATGGTCCGCGCCCATGATAACGGCTATAAACTATGTCTCGTGATGCAAACTGGTCTCGCCTACGCCCTGCGGCCTTTGCAAAGGGGTAGTATTTTCGTAAAAAACTTCGTCCCAATCTGGTCGCCATGAAAGCTCGTACTGAAAGCGGTAAAACTATCGGGTCAAACGCCAGAACTTTCGCGACTTTATCCGGCACCATTCCAGCAGCAATTATTGCCGTATTGGCTCCAAGAGAATGCCCAGCAAGAACTACAGGGTTATCGATATGCGCTTGTAAATACGCTGATAAATCTTTGGCTAAATTTGTGTGTTTAGCCCCCCGTTCATCCTCAATAGGTAAATCCGTTAAGCCGTGCCCACGCAGATCTAGGGCAAGGACATGTGCCCCCTCCTGTATACATAGCGGCTCTAGCAGACACCGATAGGTCAGTCCGTTAAACCCGTTGGCATGTAAATACACCATTTTTACGGGTTCAGAGCGCGGCCCAAAATGCACAGCCGCCATAGTCCCACCCGGCACAGGTTTGTTGGTGCGGTGGATAATACTATCTTTATTTGATGTTTTCATCATCTGCCCATTTCATCACCAATAAGGAAATCGGAGCCAAAATGGCAAACCCGCCGATGAGCGGCAACACTGTGCCTCCATAAGATTGCCCGATCAGCGTACCTATGCCCAATGAGACAAACCCCGACAAGCACCCGACAACAGCCGCACCAACGCCTGCAATATGCCCAACTGGCTCCATAGCAATCGCATTAACATTACCAAATAAAATACCCAGCAAGAAAAATGAAAAACCTGCCCAAACCATAAATGTGACGAGCGGTAAGCTGCCACCCGTTTTATTAAGCACTACGGCAGTGACAAAGAATAAGCCCGACCATATGGCTTTGGCTAATAATGCCCATAAACACAGTTTTCGCATACCGAGCTTCATCACCAATCGGGCGTTTACGAAAGCAGCAGAACCGATGCAAATGGCCAGCGCACCAAAATAATAAGGGAAATTATGGGTGATGCCGAACACATCTGCAAACAATTGCGGCGACGTCATCAAATAGGCCAGAAAAGCGCCGTAAACGATACCTGCCGCCAGTGAATAGCCAAATGTGACGCGAAACTTCAGCGCTTCTATAAAATTTGCCATTATGGCTCGGAGAGAGAATTTTCGCCGAAACTCAGGGTGCAAAGTTTCGCCTTGGCGCAGGCCATACCAAAGCGACACAATGGCCGCCATGGCCAACAAAGAAAAATACACGGCGCGCCAATTCCATAAATCGGCTATCCACTGGCCCAGCAAAGGTGCCAGTGCTGGAACAATAATAAAAAATGACATAATAAATGATGTCACCTTGGCCATTTCCCGCCCCGAATAAATATCGCGGACAACGGCGGTGGAAACAATGCGCGGCCCGGCAACGCCCAGCCCTTGCAAGAACCGCCCTAGGAGCATGACATTGAAATCCTGAGCGACCATGGTCAAAACACAGCCAAAAATAAACAATCCAAGCCCGGCAAAAATGGCTGGCTTGCGGCCTACACTATCAGATACGGGGCCGTAAATCACCTGACCAATCGCCAGACCCAAGAACAACATACCAATAATAAGCTGCGGCTTGTTGGGATCTGTAACCCCTAAATCGGCACCGATCACATCAATCACCGGCAACATGGCATCAATAGACAGCGCTACCAACGAAATCATATAGGCCATCATAGCCGAAAATTCGAGGAGGGAGAGCTTTGGTTTGCTTATGTTGGGTATTTTAGACATCACGCCTGATTAATAGGATTATCGCGAAGGGCAAGCTAATTTACGGGCTTCCTTCACTTGAGGCTCACAAAGGCTTTTTATATTTTATGAATTCGGTTTTATTGGCGATTTTGTTATAGAGATGTTGAGCGCGCTTGTTGTGGTCTTCGGTTAGCCAATAAAGCTGGTCTGCGCCTTTTGCGCGTGCCACATCTGCGACGGCTGTAATGAGGGCGCGTCCTGCGCCCGTGTTTCGGGCGGCTTGGGCGGTGAATAAATCTTCGAGATAGCAGCACGGGTCTTTTGACCATGTGATGGGGTGGAACAAATAATGGGTAAACCCGACAAGGTTGCCACCCGTATCCACCGCGCCTAAACCGTGAATTCCGAAGCTCGCATCCATTAATCTTGACCAAGTGAGTTCGGTGATGTCGTCCGGAAGTTCTGTGCTGTAGTAGGTTAAATAGCCTTGCCATAAGGTCAGCCAGACCTGTTTGTCATTCCTCGTGAGCGGTCGGATTGTGATGGTCATGGGAACTTCCTTTTACAAAGATTTTCCGCCGGGTAGTTTCGCATCTGGTGGGCGGTGATAAAGCGGTTCTGCAGGGTGGGTTTCCGGTGCTGCGTCCATGCCGAGCCAAGCCAGTGCGGCGGGACAAACATATGTGCTGTTGTCTTCTGCGCCTAATAATTTAGCCCCGCCACCGACGATGATTTTAGGCAGGTTCTTCAATTCATTTACGGTAGATAGTTTTGGCTTTGCGGATGGGCGACCATTATTGAAAACCTGTGACAATATCTGCCCGCGCCGGACATCTGCTACTGCTAGCACGGTTTTGTCCATATCCGGATCAGCGTTCGCGGCCCAAATTTGCAAGCCTGATAGGCCGACAATGGGGATGTCGTGCGGTAGAGCAAAGCCTTTGGCAAATGACAGGCCAACCCGAAGCCCGGTAAAACTGCCTGGCCCGGCGCAAACGGATATTTTATCTACCTCGGCGGGTCTTATATCAGCTTTTGCAAGCACATCTTGTACCATACCTGCTAGCATTTCTGCATGGCCGCGCCCGATTCTTCGTGTCCGCATGGCCAGAATAGCCGCATCATCAACCAATGCGGCGCTGCACCATCCTCCGGTCGTATCCAATCCAAGACAAATCAAGATGGATCAACTAAAACGCTTCTTCTACGGCAGTAACTTCGGGCACATAGTGCTTCAGCAAGTTTTCCACACCGGACTTCAGGGTCATGGATGAAGACGGGCACCCCGCACAAGCCCCCTTCATTTGTAAGAACACCGTACCGCTATCCACATCAAAACGCTTGAACAAAATATCGCCGCCGTCTTGCGCGACAGCCGGGCGCACACGGGTGTCGATCAGCTCTTTAATCTGGGTGACGATTTCCAAAACCTCGCCTTCGTAAACTTCTTCGTCCGCCTGCGTACCCTCGTTCGTGATGACACCGCCGCCGCCGACATAGAAATCCATAATAGCACCCAATATGGCTGGCTTTAAGTGTGGCCAATCGGCCTTAGCACTGCGGGTTACAGAAATAAAATCCTGACCAAAAAACACCCGCTCGATATTAGGGATAGAAAACAAGATGCTAGCAAGTGGCAAATGATCAGCGTCATCACCTTTATCTACTTCCATAGGCGGTAAGCCTTCTGCCATAACCTCGCGTCCGGGCAGGAATTTCAGGGTTGCCGGGTTGGGCGTATCTTGGGTTTGAATAAACATTATAGTCTCCAATTAAATCTATTCTAAAATGGCGATTATCTACGCAGATACAAGTGGCAAATCAATTCGGGGCAAAATTTATTAGATATTTACCACACTTGCTAAGCACAGTTTTACTGCATTGGGCTAAGAAAAGGCATGGGAAGATTTTCAAACATAGTAACGCCTAGTCGATTAGCGGCGCAATCTAGGCAGCAAACAAGTCAAGTGACGCCTGTAAAGGCACCAATTATTGATGAATCGGCAAATCCTGCCGCAGAGCTGCCACCTAACCTTAAGCGAGCCGCAGAGCAAAAAAATCGTCGTAGCGCCTCGCGCGAAAACCAATCGCCAGAAGAGCGCGCCCGGCAAGATGCTCTGCACACAAGGCGTCGTATTCACAATATGTTGATTGATGATCTGGATCTGTCCATTCTTGATAAGCTCGAAGAAAACGAAATGCGCCGCCAAATCGAAGCGCAAGTCAGGGCAATTGTTGCTAAAGAGAGCATGAAGCTAAACCAGGACGAAATCCAAACCCTTTCAGTTTCAATTATCAATGAAATGACAGGGCTGGGGCCGTTGGAGCCTTTATTGGCTGATGACAGCATTAGCGATATTTTGGTCAACACGCACGAGCATGTGTTTATTGAGCGGGGTGGTGAGTTAGAGCCGACCGATGTGCGCTTTGCCGACGAAGCTCATTTGCTGCGTATTATCAATAAAATTGTCTCCGCCGTTGGTCGCCGGGTTGATGAAAGCCATCCCATGGCCGACGCCAGGCTGGCGGATGGCAGTCGGGTCAATGTAGCCGTCGCACCGATTGCGGTCGATGGCCCTTTAATGTCTATACGGAAATTTTCTTCAAATCCGTTCACTTTGGATAAGTTAGTTGAATTTGGTGCGGCTCCAGAAGTTGTGGCAGAATTTTTGTGGGCGGCTTGTAAAGCCAAGGTTACGATTTTAATTTCCGGTGGTACGGGTTCGGGTAAAACCACGCTCCTCAATGCTATGTCCCAGTCTATTTCCCACAAAGAACGCTTGATTACGATTGAAGATGCAGCTGAACTACAATTGCAACAACCCCATGTGGCGCGTATGGAAACACGCCCGCCAAACATTGAAGGCAAAGGCGAGATTAAACAGCGCGAACTGGTAAAGAATGCGCTACGGATGCGCCCGGACCGAGTGATCCTTGGGGAGGTCAGGGGCGAGGAAGCTTTTGATATGCTGCAAGCCATGAATACGGGGCATGAAGGTTCGTTGGCCACACTGCACGCCAATACGCCGCGCGATGCCATTACCCGCTTGGAACAAATGGTTGGTATGGGCGATATTAAAATCAGCCCCGAGGGTGTGGCCGGACAGATAGCCTCCGCCATAGGCCTTATTGTTCAGGCCAGTCGTCTATCAGATGGCCAGCGTAAAATCACCAGTGTGACAGAGGTGACCGGCATGGAAGGCCCTGTTATTCAAATGCAGGAAATTTTCAATTATACAAAAACCGGGTCTGGCCCCAATTATGAAGTGATCGGCGAGTTTCGTGCAACCGGGATACGCCCGCGTTGCTTGCACGAAATTCTAACCAGTGGTTCAAATATCGACCAATCCATTTTCGAGCCAGGTGTGTTGGAGCCAGGCCGAATTGCTAAACTTAGTCTGCATGAACGGATGCCATAATTTATGAATATCCCGACCAACATAGTCATCTATATCTTGATTTTCGCCTGCGCGTTTTTGCTCATGCAATTGGTGATTGGCGCGGGGCGACAAGGTGCGCGGCAAATCAAGCGAGCCAATATACGAATGAAAATTCTGGCAAAAGGGGGGGGCAATGGTGAGGCTTCGGGTGCAACCCTCAAGGCTTTGCGGCAGTCTCGCGGGATTGATGATGATAACCAAGTGGGAAAATTGCTGAGATGGCTAAATTTGCTGGTCATACATTCTGGCCTGCGAATCGGCGCTTACGGTTTATACATTGCTATGTCGGTCTGTGCATTTGTTGTGGGAACCTTGGTGTTTTTCTTTACTGGTAACTATCTTTACTTCGTTTTGGGGTTTGTTGCCGGATTTGGCCTGCCTGTGCTTGCCGTTATGTTTATCGGCAAACGCAGGCGCAAAAAAGCCGTTATGCAATTGCCCGATGCACTTGATGTGATCGTTAGATCTTTGCGGGCGGGCCATCCTGTGCCTGTAGCAATTGATCTTGTTGCCAGAGAAATGCCGGATCCAATCGGTTCAGAATTTGGCTTGGCGGGCGATGAAATCACCTATGGTACCGAACTCGGCACATCTGTTCAGCGCTTGTCAGACCGGGTTGGCCACGGTGATTTTGATATGCTCGCGGCCACCGTTCGCTTGCAAGCGCGCACAGGCGGTAACCTGGCAGAACTTCTGGCCAACATTGCTCAAATGGTGCGTGAGCGCCAAAAAATGCGCCTCCGCATCAAAGCCGCATCTTCAGAGGGTCGGATGTCGGCACTTATCTTGAATGTCGTCCCGATATTATTATTCCTCGCAGTGAATATGCTTTCGCCTGAGTTTTACGGTGATGTTTCCGATGTGCCTATGGTCAAACAAGGTTTGATCGCCGCCGCAATCTGGATGGTGATTGGTAATGTCGTCATTCGAAAAATGATTAATTTCAAGATATAGGCCGGGCATCATGTTATCCTCTCTTACCCAGATACAGTTGTTGATTATTACCGCAATTTTTATGGCCTTATCCCTTGCAGGTATTGCTGTTGCTATCTGGTCATCTCTCAAAAAGAACACAGTAATGAGCAGGCGGTTGTCCGGCGTGTCCAAGCAAGATGCAGACTTCATCCCAAATTCTACCGCCGCGACACCAGATATGATAGCAAGTTTTGGGCGGCATTTAACATTGCCAGGGCCGGAGGAAATATCAAAAATTCGGTTTAAATTATCGCAAGCCGGTTTCTACGAAGCAAAATCTATACCGATGTTTTACGGCGCAAGTGTCGTTGCCCTCTTATTGCCCGTGTTTGGTCTGCTGGCTTTTTGGGGTATTTACGGTAGCCAATTATCAGCAGAAAAACTTGTTCTCGTCGCTGTTATATTCATTGTTTTGGGATTGTTTGCCCCCAGTATTTATCTGCGAGGTCGGATCAAAAAACACCAGATGCAAGCGCGGGAAGGCTTCCCGGATATGATGGATTTACTGCTGGCCTGTATCGAAGCCGGGCTTGGGCTGGATGCAGCTTTGTCGGTAGTTGCCAAGGAACTGGGTAAGCGGTTTCCGGTAATCCAGATAAATCTCGACCTGCTTAACCTTGAACTTATGGCTGGCCGCACAAGACCGGAAGCCTTTAAGAATTTCGCGGAGCGTCTCGGTTTGGAGGAAGCTAAATCTCTGAATATTATGCTCAAGCAATCTGAAGAAATGGGGAGTTCTTTAGGGGCTGCGCTCCGGACATTTTCAGAGGAAATGCGTACTAAACGTATGCTGCGCGCCGAGGAAAAAGCCATGGCTCTGCCCGCGAAGATGACAATCCCTCTGATTTTGTTTATTTTCCCGACCATATTATTAATGATGTTTTTGCCTGCCGCCGCACGCCTAACCGATGCTTTTGTATGAGAAACTTAGCGGCATTTGTTATTGGTATTGTCACATGTTTGATGGTATTTGGCTGCGCGACCACAACTGCTAGCACAACAAAAACCACGAAAATAGATGTTAGGCCTGTGGTTAAAAGCACAGGTTTGGTCGAAGCGGTTGCGCTCGATGTTGGCGCCGAGTTGTCACGTGCAAAAAAACTGCAAAACGCTTCGGACTTTGCAGCCAGTCTGGTAATTTATGAAGACACGCTCGCGCGCATGGTGCGGTCGCACCCAAGCCGTGGGGATGTAGAGATTGGCTTGGCGGATTGTGCCTTGGCTCTTGCTTGGCGCGGGAAAAAATATGCGCAACAAGCACAGAAAACATATCAGGCTATTCCGGGAAACGCCGCATACACCGACGCGGTTAAACGCCGTGCAAAATCAGGATTGCTGTTGCTGGACTTGGTGAATGACACTCCGGAGGTTGGCACTCAAAAATTGCTGTCCGCGCTAGACACCAACCCAAACGACTCCCGCTTGTGGAATGCCTTGGGCGAAATACACGACAAAAACAATGACTGGATGGGCGCGTTAGATGTTTATGTTAAAGCACTCAAGGTGGCAAAAAAGAACGGGACGAGTACCGCCGCCGTTGTCAACAATATGGGTATGTCGCTATTGATGCAGGGTCGCAATAAAGAGGCGGTATCCAAGTTTGAGCAAGCTAAAAAAGCTAACCCTGAGATGCCAGTCTATGATAATAATTACCGTTTGGCTCAAATCTTGAGCGGTAAAACCAATAAAGCTCTAAAAGGAGTGTCCGAAACCCGCGCCGCACAAATTTATAATGACGCAGGCGTTATCGCGCAGTCGCACGGAAATTCTCGCCAAGCCAGCAGCCTGTATAAGAAAGCCTTGGAAATAAGCCCGGTTTATTTTGAACGAGCCGAAGAGAACCTAGCAGGGTTGTCGCCAATAGCCCAACTTGTTGCCAGCGCCACCCGGTTAGACTGAATTTCCCTGCTGACATCCCTGTCGTTTGCTTGTGCTTAGTGGATTATTAATTTGACCTTTGGGTCGAAATTATGTATGTATGGTTTAATTGAGAAATTTAATTTCGCATATGGTGCGACGTAGCAAAACAAAATAACCAGACCTTGAACGGTCGGTTGCGTCGCCAGCTGGAAAGAAAAATATGCTAAAACTAGCGACCAAGATAAATCCTGATGCGCCGGAGTTTCACGGCAATGCAAAGGCTATGCGGGCGCTTGTAGGTGATCTGCGGGCTAAGGTTGGTGTGATTGCCAAGGGCGGGTCGGAGCGTTCACGGGAGAGACATTTAGCGCGCGGCAAACTGCTTTCTAGGGAAAGAGTGGAGCGTCTGCTTGATCCCGGCACGCCGTTCCTCGAAATCGGGCAATTTGCCGCCTATGAAGTTTACGAGGACAATGTCCCAGCGGCGGGCATGATTGCGGGCATTGGCCGCGTGTCAGGGCGCGAATGTATGATTGTCTGCAATGACGCCACAGTTAAGGGCGGCAGCTATTATCCCCTGACCGTCAAGAAACATCTCCGCGCCCAAGAGATTGCCCGCGAAAACCATTTGCCGTGTATCTACCTCGTGGATAGCGGCGGAGCCAATCTACCGCGCCAAGACCAAGTCTTCCCCGACAAAGAACATTTTGGCCGGATTTTTTATAACCAAGCAACTTTGTCCGCCCAAGGTATTGCGCAAATCGCCGTTGTCATGGGTTCATGCACAGCAGGTGGTGCCTATGTGCCCGCCATGGCCGATGAAAGCATTATTGTTGAGAACCAAGGCACGATATTTCTGGCTGGGCCTCCACTGGTGAAAGCGGCGACAGGTGAAGTGGTCAGCTCCGAAGACCTCGGCGGCGGCTTGCTCCATGCCAAAACATCCGGCGTGGTTGACCACCTAGCTTCTAGTGATGAACATGCGCTGGCCATTGCGCGGCGTTCCGTAGCGGCTTTGGGTGACCACAAAAAGTCCTACATGCCAGCAAGCCCCGAAGACCCGGCCTATGATGAAGATGAACTCCTCGGCATAATCCCCGAAGATACGCGCAAGCCCTTTGATGTGCGTGAGGTGATAGCGCGGATTGTCGATGGCTCGCAGTTCGACGAGTTTAAGAAATTATACGGCGAAACGCTCGTCTGTGGTTTTGCAAAAATCCACGGCTATAAGGTCGGGATTGTCGCCAATAATGGTGTGCTGTTTAGTGAGAGCGCCCTCAAAGGCGCACATTTCGTGCAGCTCTGTGCCAAGCGCAAAATCCCGCTGGTGTTTTTGCAAAACATTACCGGGTTTATGGTCGGCTCAAAATACGAAGCCGGCGGCATTGCCAAGGACGGGGCGAAATTCGTCACCGCCGTGGCCTGCGCCAATGTGCCCAAATTTACCATCGTCATTGGCGGCTCTTACGGGGCGGGCAATTATGGCATGTGCGGGCGGGCATATTCGCCGCGCCTAATGTTCATGTGGCCGAATGCGCGGATTTCCGTCATGGGCGGCGAGCAAGCGGCCAGCGTTTTGGCGACCATCACACGCGACGGCATCGAGCGGCGCGGCGGCGCATGGAGCGCCGAGGAAGAAGAAGCTTTCCGTAAACCGCTCTTGGAAAAATACGAACGCGAAGGTCATCCCTATTATGCGTCTGCAAGGCTCTGGGACGACGGCATTATCGCACCAACGGATACGCGCAGGGTTTTGGGCTTGGGACTGGCTATGGCAGCAAATGCGCCGATTGAGGATACCGAATTTGGTATATTTAGGATGTGATGAAATGAGCTTTGCAACTAACACCTTACCCCGTCACCTTGTTCCTCTCCCCATGGGAGAGGAGACGTTGGCTCGTTTTCCCGTAAACTACTACGATAATTGTGATGGCAAGGTGACCTTAACCTCTCCCTTAGGGAGAGGTGTGCGACAGCGTGGTGAGGGGCTTGGATGTCTAAGGAAGACGCTATGACCAAAATCAAAAAAATCCTGATCGCCAATCGGGGTGAAATTGCTGTGCGGGTTATGGAGACTTGCCTCAAGATGGGGATTGGGAGCGTGGCGGTTTATTCGGATGCTGACCGTAAGGCTTTGCATGTGCGGACGGCGGACGAGGCGGTGCATATTGGGGCTTCACCTGCGGCGGAGAGCTATCTTGTGATTGATAAAATCATTGCGGCTTGTAAATCTAGTGGCGCGGACGCCGTGCATCCGGGCTATGGCTTTTTATCGGAAAATCCTGAATTTGCCCGCAGATTGAAGGAAGAAGGCATTATTTTTATCGGCCCAGCACCCGAAAGCATGGAGGCGATGGGGCTTAAGGATGCAGCCAAGAAATTGATGGAAAAGGCGGGCGTACCCGTCACCCCCGGCTATCACGGTAAAGACCAAAGCCCTAAACTCCTCAAGGCCAAAGCCGGCATGATTGGCTATCCGGTGTTGATCAAAGCCGTGGCGGGCGGCGGCGGCAAAGGTATGCGCAAGGTGGACGCGGCGGACGACTTTGAGGATGCGCTGGCCAGCTGTATGCGCGAAGCTAAATCCGCGTTCGGGGACGACCGTGTGCTCATCGAGAAATATATCCTGTCACCGCGCCATATTGAAGTGCAAGTGTTCGGCGATACATACGGTAATATCGTCCATATGTATGAGCGCGATTGCTCCCTACAACGCCGCCACCAAAAAGTCATCGAAGAAGCTCCGGCGCCGGGCATGACCGAAGACGTGCGTAAAGCTATGACGGATGCGGCAATCGAAGCCGCCCGCGCAGTAAATTATGTCGGCGCAGGTACAGTAGAATTTATCGTCGACGGTAGTGGCAAGCTGCGCACAGACGGTTTTTGGTTCATGGAAATGAACACACGCTTGCAAGTCGAGCACCCCGTCACAGAAATGATTACGGGACTGGACTTGGTGGAGCTACAGATACGCGTGGCGCAGGGCGAGAAGCTGCCGAAGCAGAAAGATATAAAAAAATATGGGCATGCATTCGAGGCTCGGATTTACGCCGAAGACCCCGCCAATGATTTTCTGCCAAGTGTGGGCAAGCTTTCCGTTTGTCACTATCCGTTAGGCGCTTTGTCAAATGAAGGTCTGCGCATTGACGCATCCGTTTGGGTTGATGATGAAGTCAGCGTGTTTTATGATCCCATGATTGCCAAAATCATCACCCATGAAAAAACTCGTTCGCAAGCCCTTGAAAGTTTGATTGGTAATTTGGGCGCGGTGCATATGTACCCCATTAAAAATAATGTCAATTTTCTACGGGCTTGCCTAAGGCACAAGGCATTTAGAGCCGGGTCCGTTAATACGAATTTTATTCCTGACTATTTCCCTAACTTTTCTGATGGCCCAAAACTTAGGGCCAAAGCGCTGCGCGATTTAGCCAGTCAAATTTATGTGCGCCTGCCAGAGAGCGGAAAATCACCGTTTACACACATGGATGGGTGGCGCCTCAACCGAGAACCTAGAATAGCCACCTCGTTATCAATAGACGGTGAGGATATTGTCTTTGCCTATAGCCAAGAAAACAATCTTGTGACCTGTAAAGTTGCGGGTCACACACTCACGTGCATCACGACGGATCCTAGAGAGGTGTATGAAAACCGAGGCGCGATATTTGATTTAGACAATGGTTTCGTACTGTTTTCACAAGGGCAAGCCTATATGGTCACAGAATTTGGCCTTGGCGAGGTTGGATCAAGTGACCAAAAAATCGGGGCTATCATCGCACCTATGCCCGGCAAGATTATTGCTGTGAATGTGGCGGTTGGTGATAACGTTAAGGCTGGCGACAAACTCATTATTATGGAAGCCATGAAAATGGAGATGTCATTGTATGCGCCTCGGGACGGGGTGGTTGCAGCTGTGCATTGTATGGTAGATGCGCTTGTGTCTGACGGCGTAATTTTATTGGAATTAGAGCAGGAAGATAAATAATCAAAAACATACCCCTTCTTCCCGCTCATTCCCGCGCAAGCGGGAATCCAGTCCAAATAAATATGTGCGAGCTTTGCTCGCTCTTTATGTGCTGGATACCCAGTCGTTGCTGGGTATGAGCGGAAATAAAATATAAGGAAATTCAAAATGACCACCACATACCCAAGCCTAAATTTCAATCACGGCGAGACCGCCGATATGATCCGCGAGTCTGTGCATGCCTTTGCCCAGGCAGAGATCGCGCCGATTGCCGAACAGATTGACCGCGAGGATACATTCCCACGCGCATTATGGAACAAAATGGGGTCGCTGGGCTTGCTCGGTATTACCGTGGAAGAAGAGTTTGGCGGCACCGGGCTTGGCTACCTCGAACACACCATTGCCATGGAAGAGATTAGCCGCGCGTCTGCTTCTGTTGGCCTTGCCTACGGCGCACATTCGAATTTGTGCGTCAACCAGCTTAGGCGTTGGGGAAATGATGCCCAGAAGAAAAAATATCTCCCAAAATTGATGACTGGGGAGCATGTTGGCTCTCTGGCAATGAGCGAGCCGGGCGCAGGATCTGACGTGGTTTCCATGACGCTGCGCGCCGATAAGAAAGGCGACCATTATGTGCTGAACGGCAATAAAATGTGGATTACCAATGGCCCAATTGCGGATACGCTTATCGTCTATGCCAAGACGGATATAAATGCAGGCTCCAAAGGTATCACGGCTTTTATTATTGAAAAAGATTTCAAAGGATTTAGCACGGCGCAAAAGCTCGACAAGCTGGGCATGCGCGGCTCGGACACATGCGAATTGGTATTTGAGGACTGCGAAGTGCCCGCAGAAAATGTCATGGGCCCACTCGGCAAGGGTGTTGGCATTTTGATGTCCGGTCTTGACTATGAGCGCACGGTTTTGTCCGGCGGTTCTATCGGAATTATGCAGGCCTGTCTTGATGTGGTGCTGCCTTATATTCACGAGCGTAAGCAATTCGGCAAAGCCATTGGCGAGTTCCAGCTTATGCAAGGCAAGCTGGCAGATATGTATGTGACCACGTCCACTGCCCGCGCCTATACCTACGCCGTTGCCCAGGCCTGCGATAGGGGCGAGACAGCCCGCAAAGATGCGGCGGGGGCGATTTTGTACGCCGCTGAGAAAGCCACGCTCGTGGCACTCGACGCTATACAAATGCTGGGCGGCAATGGCTACATTAACGAGTTCCCAACGGGTCGCCTCCTCCGCGACGCCAAGCTCTACGAAATTGGTGCCGGCACGAGCGAGATCCGCCGCTGGTTAATTGGCCGTGAATTATTTGGTGAGACGGGATAAGAGTTCTATTCGCCAACAACGGATTATACTGATAGCTGCTTCCGTCTCCGCCCCTAAGAGGAGGGGCACCTCCCCCATGAAAATGGGGTGAGGATGAAACGCACTTAATCCTCACCCCGCCTTTTGCGGGGGAGGTGCCCCACAGGGGTGGAGGGGGAAGCAAGTTTCAGCGAACACAGAACTAAAAATATGGAAGCATATATATACCAACAAAAAAGAGGTGCTTTCCCCCGAAAGCACCTCTTTCTTTGGCCAATTTGCAAGCGTGCCCCACATGGACTCGCGCTCCGTAAAGAGCTTTGGCGTATCAGGGTGAACCCTGCCTTACACGGGGCGCGTGGTAAGGGCAGGGTTCTTGGTTAAGGGCGATCGCCACTAACCGAAGCGGGTCTTACAATCGCCAATATGAATGTAACCTAAACGAAATGTATGCTGATATATTCGGGTCAACTTTGTTTATCTGGCGTTCAGGTTTGCGCCTATTCTCGCCAATATTGCGTCAAATTTGACGCATCTGGGCGGGGACGTTCCGTCGGGTCTTCTGTGGCCGTGCCTATATAGATAAAGCCCGCCATACGTTCTGTACTGGATAGACCAAGAATATCGTTGATTCGCCCATCAAACGCATACCATTCCGTCAACCACTGGGCGGCAAAGCCCGAAGCCCGCGCCGCCAATAGCATATTCATACACACCGCGCCTGCGGAAAGTTCTTGCTCCCATACGGGTGTACCGCGCGGGCAGTCTTTGGGGCTGGAGACAACACCCACCACGAGCGGTGCGCGTTCAAAACGTGTACGTTCATGTTCTATACGGTCTTGTGGCATGTCTGGGCAATCCTGTTGAAACAACCGCGTTAAATGCTCCCCGAACGCGGCACGTGCATCCCCTTGGAACAGCAAAAACCGCCACGGAAATAATTTGCGGTGGTCGGGCACACGGGCGGCGAGGCGCAGTATCAGCTCTAATTCTTCCGCATTTGGCCCTGGTTCGCTCATCGCCCGCACCAAAGCGGAGCGTCTTTGCGACAAAAATTTCAGCACATCTGGGTTGGCATCTGCCGCTTTTAACTGCGCACATTTATCGGGTTGGTCAAAATTCATACTAGCATCACCTCTCATTAGTCCGTAAAACGGGGTTTATAACAAATACGGAGCCATTATGAACACGATTGACCGCCGCTTGCAAGAACTGGGATTAAGCTTGCCTGAACCCGTTGCCCCTGTGGCCAATTATGTGCCTTATGTCATCTCTGGCAACCAGGTGTTTATTTCCGGGCAGGTGTCAGTGACGACGCAAGGCGACCTTATCACAGGCCGACTTGGGGAAGATTTAAGCGTGGAGCGCGGTCAAGAGGCGGCGCGAGCATGCGGGCTAAATCTCATTGCGCAAATGAAGGCGGCGTGTGCGGGCGATTTGTCCAAGGTCAAGCGCGTGGTCAAATTAGGAGGGTTTGTGTGTAGCGGTTTTGACAGCACGGCGCTGGACATTCCCAAAATAATCAATGGTTGTTCAGACTTGATGGTGGAAGTGTTCGGCGAGGCCGGCAAGCACGCACGGTTTGCCGTTGGTGCACCCGCTCTGCCTTTGGACGTGGCGGTAGAAATCGACTGTGTCATCGAGATCGAAAATTAAGGTCAGAATTTTAAAAGCCGTCAGCGATGCTTTGCGCTCGGATTGGAATGCGCTCTTGCCCGTACGCGGTTCGCCGGATTATCACCCATTCACCGACTGGGATTTTCTAAACGCGCTTGAGATAAGCGGCTCAGTGGGGGCGGGAACCGGCTGGCAAGCGGCACATATTTGGCTGGAGGACACAAAAAGCAAATTACAGGGATGCGCACCGCTCTATGTCAAATCCCACTCCATGGGCGAATATGTGTTTGATCAAATCTGGGCCGATGCGGCGGCACGGGTGGGTATGGACTATTATCCAAAGCTGCAATGCGCCGTGCCGTTCACGCCTGTGACCGGGCCAAGGTTAATCGCGAAAACTCCTGAAGCCGAAACCATATTGATAGAAACCCTGAAAGACATGTGCCAGAAAAACCATATGTCCGGTGTGCATCTCACCTTTGGCGACAAAGATTTGGTAGAGCGGATGTCCGAACACGGCTTCCTTGTCCGCACAGATAGGCAGTTCCATTTTATCAATCGGGGCTATAAAAGTTTTGATGATTTCCTCTCCAGCCTGACCTCCCGCAAACGCAAAAAGATAAAATCGGAACGACGTAAAGCGCAAGAGCAGGTCACTATAAAACGCTTGCGCGGCGACGATATCAAGCCCGCCCATTGGGACGCGTTCTACCAATTTTACCTCGACACCAGTGCGCGTAAATGGGGGCGGCCATATCTAACCCGCGCATTTTTCGACGCTATTCACGAATCCATGGGCGAGCAGGTTTTGTTGATATTAGCCTACCAAAACGACACCCCCATAGCGGGCGCACTGAATTTTATTGGCGGCGACGCACTGTATGGACGTCATTGGGGTGCGCTGGTCGACATCCCGTTTTTGCATTTTGAATTGTGCTATTATCAGGCCGTGGAGGCCGCCATAGAGATGAGCCTAGCCCGCGTAGAGGCCGGCGCCCAAGGCGACCATAAATTAGCGCGCGGCTACGAACCCGCCCAAACCTATTCCGCTCACTACCTAACCCACCCCGGCCTAAAAGACGCCGTAGCAAATTTCCTAGAACACGAACGAAAAGCTGTCGCAAGACATATAGATATGCTAGGCGAGCATACACCATTTAGAAAGGACAATTCATGAGCATTAAAGGCACATACGATCCAGATAATATATTCGCCAAAATATTGCGTGGGGAGATGCCTTGCGTGAAAGTTTATGAAGATGATCATACACTGGCTTTCATGGATGTGTTCCCCCAATCGCGCGGGCATATGTTGGTTATTCATAAGCAAGAACAGGCGCGAAATATGTTGGATGTGAGCGCGGACGGTCTGGCGCAGATTATGGCCAGCGTGCAAAAACTCACCCGCGCCGCCGAACAAGCCCTGTCCCCGGACGGTATCATCATCACCCAGTTCAACGGCGCCCCCGCCGGGCAAACCGTGTTTCACCTACACTTTCATATAATCCCGAAATATGCGGGTGATTTGAAGGCGCACGCAAGCGGCGGCATGGCAGATATGGATGAGCTGACTGCGATAGCGAATTTGATAAAGGCGGCGGTTTAGGCTCAGAATCTATCACCCCGTCAACATCTTACCCCTCACCTTGTTCCTCTCCCGCAGTTTTCTCATCTCTCCCTAGGGGAGAGGTCAAGCGGAGCGAGGGTGAGGGGCTTGGATATCCGATGGGTAGCAGATACTTAAAACGGGTTAAGGGTGTAGCCTTTTTGCTGTAGCAGGGCGTGGGCAGTCATGGCGGAGAGCGCCATTTTTACGCCTGGTAACAGGTCTTCATTTTTGATGTCATAATAGGCGGCGGTTTGGCCGCAAACGTAAAATTCGATCCCGTGTTCGCGCAGGGCTTTGACCAGTGCCGCATTAGCGTTTTCTTTCTTGCTATCCCCCTCTTGCGTGCCAGCATAGTATTTTGCTCGGGTCACATCCTTAGCCGCACCGCCGTGCAAAACGATCGCCAGTTTGATATTTTTTTCTTTGACGCCTGCCGCCGTGTGCATATTTATAAAACGCGCCGCGCTGACCAGATTGCGGTTAAGTTCGCCTGCCTCTGCTTGTTTATTGACGTCAAAGGCGACTTTGAATTTGTGGTGCTTATAAACAGGCTGGTCGACTTTAACCTCGGCGATTTTCCCGAACGCCGGAATAGTTTGGCCTTGTTTGAAAGCGTCTGGGCCTGCGAACGCTGGGACGGCGGACATGAGGCTTATAGCTGTTATCAGACTAAGGGTTTTGATTTTCATGCGTATCTCCATATGTTTTCTTGTTTATAGTCAAAAAATTTCAGGAGTGGTATGAATAATTGCTCATACTTGCCAATCTCCTTGACCATTATATATGCGGCGCGTATCTCCCCTAAAACAAATACCAACACGACGGACTCTAAAATGACTTTCTCTGACGACATTATGCAAAAAACCAAAGCTTGGCCATTTGAACAAGCCCGCGCACTCGTTAAGCGGTTAATGATATTAGAGAAACGCGGCATGCCCCACACTGGCCCGGTGATATTCCAAACGGGTTAT